>NZ_CP115465.1:2845476-3166259 GCF_027912535.1 Brevundimonas sp. NIBR11
GCGAGACACCCAATGGAACAACCGTCAGCGGCGCTGGCAGAAGTACTCCACATCGCCCTTCTTCAGCCTGAACAGCGCTCGGGGTCCGAACAAGGGCTGTGACCTCCAGCCGCTGATCCGTCTGACCGACGACTATGACCGGCTGCGCTCGGCGGTGAACGCCATGGCCGCGACCGGAAACACCAATGTCCCGCTCGGCACGATGTGGGGTTGGCACACTCTGTCGCCCAATGCTCCGTTCGGAGATGGACGCGCCTATGGCACGGATCGCCTGACCAAGATCATTATCATCATGACCGACGGCGAGAACGTGATGGGCGGCGCCGACAATCCGAACCTCAGCACCTACAGCGGTCTGGGTTACATCGGCCAGGGGCGGATCGGCATTACGTCAGGCTCGGAGTCTCAGCGTCGAACCGCCATGGATAACCGCTTCGATCACCCGACCTCCGGAGTGGAGGACATGTGCGGCAACATGAAGGGCGCGAACATAGAGGTCTACACCGTGGCCGTTCAGGTCGATGCCTCGGCGCAGACCATGCTGCGTCGGTGCGCCTCCGATGAAGAGCATTACTTCCCGGTCACCAGTGCATCCGGCATCGGCGCAGCCTTCGACCGGATCGCCGGCGCCATCGAGAATCTGCGTATTTCGCGCTAGTTGAGTGAGGACCCGTCATGTCTTTGGAAGCTGCAGTCATCGAGCGATCGGCCGTCATCGAACCGCCCGCCGAAAGGCGCGAGCAGACCGACCGTCGAGGGCGCGAGAGGCGCAAGCCCGGCAACCGCATCAACAAGGTCGCGCCGCGTCGGTCCCTTCTTCAGACGATCGCCCTGAGCGCGACCGGGATTTCTGCGACCCTCACCGGCCTCGTGTTCGCGACCAGCCTCTTCGTTTTGGACGCAGTTCCCTGGGTTAACCTCTTGGTTGCCGCTGCGGTGTCGGCTTTCTGTCTGCTGGCGTTCCTGCTCGGCTGCATCGAGCAAAGGCTGATCGAGATTCGCCTGGAACTTATGATGGCAAACGGCGGCGCGCGCCAAGCCGATCGACGGCAGGGCGACCGCCGAGGCTAAGCCGAGCCATGCCGGCCTAGTCCGCTCAGGGCTGGGAGCCGTCGTTGGCTGAGCGTCTGAGACGGCGCCTACGGACCATCGGACGCCCGTCGTTGGCGCGGGCGACCCCGGCCCGATCAGACCTGATCCAGCCGATAGCCAATCCCTGCTTCGGTCACGAGCAGCATGGGATGCGCCGGATCGGATTCGATCTTGTGGCGCAGCTGGCCGACCACGACGCGCAGATACTGGATGTCGTCGGCATGGGCCCGACCCCAGATGGCGGTCAGGAGGTCGGCGTGGCTGACGACCTTGCCGGCGTTGCGGGCGAGGTAGGAGAGGACGTCGTACTCCTTGGGCCGCAGTTTCAGCCGCTCCTGGCCGCGCGTGACGAGGCGGCGGTCGAGGTCGATGGAGACCTCGCCGGCCGTGACGACCCCGGAGGCGACCGGACGCAGGGCGCCCTGGCGCAGGCCGGCGCGAATCCGAGCCAGGAGTTCGCCGACGCCGAAGGGCTTTTCGACATAGTCGTTGGCGCCGAGATCGAGGGCTGCGATCTTCTCGGCCTCCCTGTCACGGGCGGACAGGATGATGATCGGGCCGTCGTAGAACTCGCGGGCGCGACGCAGGACCTCCTTGCCGTCCATGTCGGGCAGGCCGAGGTCGAGGACTACGGCGTCGGGGCTCCACAGGGCGATGCCGCGCAGACCCTCCTGACCGCTGTCGGCGCGTTTGGCGTCGTAACCGGCGGCGTCGAGGGCTGGCGAGAGGAAACGGTGGATCTGGGGTTCGTCGTCGATGACGAGGATCTGGGGGCGCACGGCGGACATCACAGCAACTCGCGGTGGGTGACGATGGCCTTGGGCAGGCGGATCAGGATGCGGGTTCCGGGGCGGGCCTCGTCGCCGTCGTGGATCGGGCTGGCGGCGGCGATGCGGCCCTGCATGGCCTCGACGAAGCCCTTGGCGATGGCGAGGCCGAGGCCCACGCCCTTGGCGCGGTCCGTGGGTTCGTCCATGCGTTGGAATTTGTCGAAGACGCGTTCGAGCTCGGCGGTGGGGATGCCCCGGCCTTCGTCCTCGATGGAGATGACGACCGAGCCGCGGTCCTCGTAGGCGGCCAGTTCGATGGCGGAACCGTCGGGGGAATAGGCGATGGCGTTCTCGAGAATGTTGACCAGGGCCTGTTCCAGAAGGCCGTCGTCGGCCTTCACCAGGCTGAGCTCGGCCGGGAAGTCGCGCGTGACGGTGCGGGCGCCGAGACGGCGGGCGATGCGTTCGGCCGCCGCGTTGAGGATGTCACGGACATCGATCCACTCGGCCCGGACGTGAAGAGCGCCGCCCTCCAGCCGGGTCATGTCGAGAAGGTCGCCGACATAGCGGTTCAGCCGCTCGGCCTCCTCGCGGATGCTGAGCATGAGGTCGTCGCGGACCTCCTGCGACAGGCCCTCGCCGTAGTCGATCAGGGTCGTGGCCGAGCCGAGGACGGTGGACAGGGGCGTCCGCAGGTCGTGACTGACCGAGTTCATCAAGACGGCGCGGAAGCGATCGGCGCGGCGCAGGGTCTCGGTCTCGACCGCCTGGCCGGCGAGGTCGGCGCGTTCGATGGCGACGGCGCCCTGATCGAGCAGGGCCAGCGCCAGCCGTTCCTCGTCAGAGCCGGGGGCGAGGGCGTCGGCCTCGATGCCGGCGACGCCGACGCGGCCGCGCACGCCCTGGAGCGGGCGGAAGGTCCAGGAGGCCTGGGGCAGGGTGCCGGTGCCGAAACCGGCGGCCTCGCCATGCTCCCAGGCCCAGCGGGCGGCGGCCATGGCGGCGGCTCCGAGGGCGGGAGTGTCCGGGGCGCCGGCGGCGATGACGATGTCGTCGCCCTGCGGAAGGAGGACCACGGCCTTGGCGGAGGCGGCCTCGGCGGCCTGTTCGGCGAGGACTGTCGCGGTGGCCTGACGGTCGTCGGCGCCGGCCAGGGCCTCGCTGGCGCCGAGCAGGGCCGAGACGGCGGCGGCGCGACGCTGGGTGCGGCCGGCCTGCTCGCGGACGCGGCCCGCCAGCACGCCGGTCAGCAGGGCGACGCCCCAGAAGACGACGAGGGTCAGGACGTCGGTCGGGGAGCCGATGGCGAAGCTGTAGCGCGGCTGGAGGAACAGGAAGTTGTAGATCAGGAAGGCCGCCGTCGCCGCCGTCAGGGCGGGACGCAGACCGTAGAGGGCGCCCGCCGCGACCACGGCCGCAAGATAGATGACGCCGAGATCGACCCGCTCGAACGCCTGGTCCAGGCCGAGGGCCGTGAGGGTCGCCAGGCCGATGAAACCGGCGCCGATGGCATAACCGCGCCCGGCCGCCGGGCTCGGGGCGGACGCCGGTCTGGGCGCGGCGGTCGGCGCTTCTCCGGCGTCGGTGACGATGTGGATCGCCGCGCCGCTGGACGAGCGCAGCAAGGCGACGGCCAGCGAGCGACCGAACAGGTCGCGCCAGGGGCTGGAGCGCCCCTTGCCTACGACGATCTGGGTCACATGGTTGCGCTGAACGTGGTCCATGACGGTGCGGACGACGTCGTCTCCGGTCAGGGTCACCGTTCGGGCGCCCAACTGTTCGGCCAGCTTCAGCGCCTCCGAGAGCCGGGCGGCGCCCTCGGCGGACACGGCGGCGCGGTCCACCGTGGCGACGGTCCAGGGCGCGTCCATCATCATGCCGGACAGGCGCCGACCCGCCCGGACGAGGGGCGCGGCCATGGCGTCGCCGCCGATCAGGACGAGGATGCGTGCGCCCGCCGCCCAGGGACCGGACACGCCCTTCTCGCGCAGATGGACCAGCAACTGGTCGTCCACGGTCTCCGCGGCGCGGCGCAGGGCGAGTTCGCGGAGCGCCGTCAGGTTCTCGACCTTGAAGAAATTCTCCGACGCCAGCCGGGCGGTCTCGGGGACGTACACCTTGCCCTCGGCGAGACGCTTGCGGAGTTCGTCGGGGGTGATGTCCACGACCTCGATGTCGTCGGCGCGGGCGAGGGCGCTGTCGGGGACGGTCTCGCGCTGGCGGGCGCCGGTGATGCGCAGGACGACGTCGGACAGGCTCTCCAGATGCTGGACGTTCAGCGTCGTCCAGACGTCGATCCCGGCCTTCAATATCTCCTCAACGTCCTGCCAGCGTTTGGGGTGGCGCGAGCCCGGCGCGTTGGAGTGGGCGTATTCGTCGACCAGCAGCAGGCCCGGACGACGTGCGATGGCGCCGTCGATGTCGAACTCCATCAGGGCGCGGCCCTTGTAGTCGACGGGGTTGCGGGCCAGCACCTCGAGCCCGCGCAGGAGGCTTTCGGTCTCGCGGCGGCCGTGGGTCTCGACCAGACCGACCAGGACGTCCTCACCCTCGGCTTTTCGGCGGCGCGCGGCGCGAAGCATTTCGTAGGTCTTGCCGACGCCGGGAGACATGCCGAGAAAGACCTTCAGCCGGCCCCGCTTGCGCGAGGTCGGCTGTGGGGCGTCGACGCTGGAAGGCTCGGCCAACTAGCCGGCCAGGGCGTCCAACGCCCGGTTGGTCATCAGGACGTTCACGCGCGGCTGGCCGATGAAGCCGAGCAACGGCGTTTCGGTATGGCGGTCGATCACGCTCTGCACCTCTTCGACGGTCAGGCCTCGGGCCGTCGCGATGCGGGCGGCCTGAAGACGGGCATAGGCCGGTGAGATGTCCGGGTCGAGTCCCGAACCGGAGGCCGTGACCGCGTCGGCCGGCAGGACCGAGGCGCCGGTGTCGGCGCGGATGGCGTCGGCGTCGGTCTTGATCCGCGCGGCGAGGTCCGGGTTGAGCGGCCCGAGGTTGGAGCCCGACGAGGCGGCGGCGTCGTAGCCGTCGCCGGCCGCGGATGGACGGGGGTGCAGATAGCCGGCCTCGGCGAAAGGCTGGCCGATCAGGGAGGAGCCCTGCACCGCGCCGTCGGCGCCGCGAACCAGACTGCCGTTGGCCTGGGCCGGGAACAGGCCCTGGGCGAAGCCGGTGATGGCCAGAGGATAGGCGAGGCCCAGGACCAGGGTGAACAGGGCCGTCATGACGACGGCGGGGCGAAGGTGGGCGAGCATGTCGGGCGCTCCTTAGAAGACGGCCTTCAGCGAGGCCACGGCGCGCGCGCCGTAGATGTCGCCGAAGTCGTGCTGGTCGGTGTCGTGGTAGCGGACATCGAGAGCGAGATTGTCGATCAGCTGGTAGGCCGCGCCGAAGTTCCACGTGGTGTAATCGAAGTCGGACGACAGGACCTGACGGCCAAGCGCGCCAGAGATCGTCCATTTTTCGGCGGGGCTGACGGCGGCGTTCGCCTCGACATAGGTCGCCTCGTCTTCCGAGGCCCCGAAGAAATCGGGCGACCAGTAGACGGCGGCTCCGACCGTGGCCGGACCGACAGCACGCGACGCGGCGGCTTTCAGCTCGACGTAGTCGTAGTCGGCGCCGTCCGGCTGCCCGGCATAGAGATAGCCGACCACGCCGAGGTCGAGGCTCCAGCCGGAGACCTCGGGACGGAAGCCGCCGTAGAGGTCGGCCTCCGCATCGGTGTCTCCATCGCCGGGGAAGGCGACGTTCGAGGCCCAGGCGCCGGCGTAGAACTGGCCCGTCGTGACGTCGGCGCCGGCGGAGATCGCGGGGTCTTCCTCCGTCTGGCTGACGCCCCGGAAGACGTAGTCGGAGGTCGCGGCGGCGTTGAACGACCACTGCGGGCCGGTGGTCTGGGCGGCGGCCTGTGCGGCGAGCGATCCGAGGGTCAGGAGCGCGGTGATCGCGACGGCCGTGCGGGTTTGAGTTTCCATTGTCTATTCCTTGAGTGCGGCGGCCGGAACCGGCGCGGGTCTGTCGGTCTGGCCGGCGTCGTCGTGGCGCGGGATCAGGGCGGCCACGACGATGGCGGCTATGAAGAAGAGGGCGAACCAGGCGTCGTTCTTGCCGGCGGCCTTGAAGCGGCGGGACATCAGGCCAGACCCAGTCCGGTGAGGATCAGGTCGATCGCCTTGATGCCGACGAAGGGCGCGACGAGGCCGCCCAGGCCGTAGATCAGGAGGTTGCGGCCCAGGAGCTTGCCGGCCCCGACCGCCCGGTATTTGACGCCGCGCAACGCCAGCGGGATCAGGGCGACGATGACCAGGGCGTTGAAGATGACCGCCGACAGGATGGCGCTCTCGGGGCTGTTCAGGCGCATGATGTTGAGCGCGCCCAGAGCGGGCAGGGCGACCACGAACATCGCCGGGATGATGGCGAAATATTTGGCCACGTCGTTGGCGATGCTGAAGGTGGTCAGGGCGCCGCGGGTGATCAGGAGCTGTTTGCCGACCTCGACGATCTCGATGACCTTGGTCGGATCGCTATCGAGATCGACCATGTTGCCGGCCTCGCGTGCGGCCTGTGCGCCGGTCTGCATGGCGACACCGACATCGGCCTGGGCCAGCGCCGGAGCGTCGTTGGCGCCGTCGCCGCACATGGCGACCAGACGACCCTTGGCCTGTTCGGCCTTGATCAGACGCATCTTGTCCTCGGGCGTCGCCTCGGCGAGGTAGTCGTCGACACCGGCCTCACTAGCGATCGCGGCGGCCGTGACCGGGTTGTCCCCGGTGATCATCACGGTGCGCAGACCCATGGCGCGCAGCTCGGCGAAGCGGGCCTTGACCCCCGGCTTGACCACGTCCTTCAGGTGGATGACCCCGACCAGACGGCCGTTCTCGGTGACGGCCAGGGGCGTCCCGCCCGAGCGGGCGATGCGATCCACGGCGGCGGTGAACTCGGTTGGGGGCGTGGCCCCCTGGCCCAGCGATTTCAGTACGGCGTCCACCGCTCCCTTCCTCCAGGACTGCTCGCCCGCATCGACCCCCGACTGACGTGTCACGGCGGTGAACGCGATGGCCGTCGCGCCTTGCGGCAGTTCGGCGACGACGCCGGCGTTCTTGCCCAGTTCGACGATGGAGCGGCCTTCCGGCGTCTCGTCTGCCAGGGACGCCATGACGGCGGCGCGCAGGGCGGCCTCGGGGCGGACGCCGGCGACGGGGATGACCTCGGTCGCCATGCGGTTGCCGAAGGTGATGGTGCCGGTCTTGTCGAGCAGCAGGGTATCGACATCTCCGGCGGCCTCGACCGCCCGACCCGAGGTGGCCAGGACGTTGACCTTCAGCAGCCGATCCATTCCGGCGATGCCGACGGCGGATAGAAGGCCGCCGATGGTGGTGGGGATCAGGGTGATGAAGAGGGCGCCCAGCACGATGGGATCGAGCTTCACGCCCGAATAGGCGCCGAGGCCCACCAGGGTCACGACCGCGATCAGGAAGACCAGGGTCAGGCCGGCCAGCAGGACCGACAGGGCCAGTTCGTTCGGCGTCTTCCGCCGGTTCGCGCCCTCGACCATGGCGATCATCCGGTCGAGGAAGGTCGAACCCGGAGCCGAGGTGATGCGCACCTTGATCCAGTCGGAAACGACGGTGGTGCCGCCGGTTACGGCCGAGCGGTCGCCGCCGCTTTCGCGGATCACCGGAGCGCTCTCGCCGGTGATGGCGGCCTCGTTGACCGAAGCGACGCCCTCGACGATCTCGCCGTCCGAAGGGATGACGTCGCCCGCCTCGACCAGGACGATCTGACCGACGGTCAGCTCAGCGGCCGGGGTCGGGACGACCGTGCCGGTCCTGGGGTCGACGATCAGCTTGGCCTTGGTCGTCACGCGGGTGGCGCGAAGGCTGTCTGCCGCCGCCTTCCCGCGCCCTTCGGCGACGCTCTCGGCGACATTGGCGAACAAGACGGTGGCCCAGAGCCACAGGGCCAACTGGATGGCGAAGCCGGCCGCCTGTCCCGAGGCCATAGCCCCGGCGGCCGAGACGGTGGCCAAAAGGGCGACGATCCAGGTCGTGAAGATGACCGGGTTCCGCAGCAGATGACGCGGGTTCAGCTTGACGACGGCGTCGGCCAGGGCGCGGCCCAGCATGGCGTCGTTGAGGCCCTGACCCAGCGGAGAGGTGGAGGAAGCAGTGGCCTCCTCGGGGTTTGCGAATGTCATTGGGGGTGTCCGATCACTGAACCCCGCCGAGCATCTGGAAATGCTCGACGATGGGACCGAGGGCGAGGGCCGGGAAGAACTGCAAGCCCCCGAGGATGAGGATGACGCCGATCAGAAGGCCCACGAACTGCAGGCCGTCGGTCGGAAGGGTTCCGGTCGAGGGGGCGAGCTTGGGCTTGGCGACCAAAGCGCCGGCGATGGCCAGGACTGCGACGGCGGGGACGAACCGCCCCATCAGCATGCCGATGCCCAGCGTCGTGTTCCACCAGGGGGCGTTGGCCGTCAGGCCCGCGAAGGCCGAGCCGTTGTTCGCCGCGGCGGAGGTGTAGGCGTAGAGCATCTCCGACAGGCCATGCGGCCCATGGTTCAGCAGGCCGTCCATGGCGGTCGGGAAGACCGCCGCGATCGCCGTGAAGCCGAGGATGGCCAGCGGCAGGACCAGGACCGCGATCATGGCGAACTGGATCTCGCGCGCCTCGATCTTCTTGCCGAGATATTCGGGCGTGCGACCGACCATCAGGCCGGCGACGAAGACCGCCAGCATGGCCATGACGGCCATGATCGCGATGCCCGAGCCAATGCCGCCGGGCAGGATCTCGCCCAGCTGCATCAGGAACATCTGGATGCCGCCGGACAGGGGCAGGTAACTGCCGTGCATTGAGTTGACCGAGCCGTTGGAGGCGCCAGTGGTCTGGGCGGCCCAGGTGACGGAGGCCGGCACGCCGAACCGGGTCTCCTTGCCTTCCATATTGACCGGCTGTTCGATGCCGGCGGCGACCAGGGCAGGGGCGGGCTGGCTTTCGACGACGTACATGCCGGCGGCGCAGGTCGCGAGAAGAACGAAGGCGGCGGCCACGAGGGCGCGCACATCCTTCTTCGCCAGGACGCTGCGCCCGAAGGCGAAGAAGGCGGCCCAGCCCATGACGTTGATCGCCACGGCCGTGATCAGATTGGTCAGGGGCGAGGGATTCTCGAACGGGTGGGCGGAGTTGACGTTGAAGACGCCGCCGCCGTTGATGCCCAGTTGCTTGATGGCCTCCTGGCTGGCGGCCGGAAACAGGGAGAGGGTCTGGCTTCCGCCTTCGAGGCCGGTCGCCGCGGCGGAGGCCGAGAGGCTCTGCACCACCCCGAGGCCCGCCAGCACCATCGCCAGCGCGATGGAGAGCGGCAGCAGCACATAGAGGGTGGTCCGCGTCAGGTCGGCCCAGAAGTTGCCCACGCCCTCGCCGCGATCGGCGACGAAGGCCCGCGCCAGGGCCGCGGCGATGGTCGCGCCAGTGGCGGCCGAGAGGAAATTCTGGGTCGTGAAGCCGACCATCTGGCTGAAGGTCGAGGCCGTGGTTTCACCGCCGTAGGACTGCCAGTTGGTGTTGGTGACGAAGCTGACGGCCGTATTGAAGGCCAGATGTGGCGACAGTCCCGCAAAACCCTGTGGGTTCAGAGGAAGGACGCCCTGAAGGCGCAGGATGGCGAACAGGAGAAAGAAGCCGACGGCGTTGAAGGCGATCAGGGCGCCGGCGTAGCCGACCCAGCCCTGGCTGCGTTTCGGATCGATGCCGGACGCGCGATAGAAGACGCCTTCCACCGGTTTGAACACCGGGTCGAGCCAGGTCCGCTCGCCGTTCCAGACGCGCGACATGTAGATCCCGATCGGCCAGGCCAGCAGCACCGACAGACCGAGCGTCAGGGCGATTTCCGCCCAGCCTTGGATGGTCATCGTGGCGGCTCCTTCAGAACCGCTCGGGGCGCAGCAGGGCCGCGATCATGTAGACGGCGACCACGACGGCCCCGGCTCCCCAGAGAAGGGCGACCATCGTCACACCCTCCGCAGGGCTGAGGCGAGGACGGCCAAGAGCACGAACGCCCCCCCGCCCAGCGCCAGAAAAAAAAGATCGGCCATGTGAGGCGCCTCCAGATTTGAGGAGGCGGAAGGACCACAAAGCCGCGTAACGGCTCCATGCGACTCTCCCGACCGGGCATAACAGCCGCATAAAAACTGCGTTGCGCCGGGCGACCGGCGCACGAAAACGCCCGACGCGGGGCGCGCCGGGCGGGTGTCGCGCCGTCAGGCTTCGAGGACGGTGACGATATGGCCGGGGTGGCTGTCCGCCTCGGCCTCCGCATGTCGCAGGGCCGTTCGGCGATCCAGGAAGATGCCGCTGAACAGGTCGTCACTGGACCGCAGCCGCCAACGGCCTTTCTCCGGCAGCACCTCGATGGCGGCCGGCGGCGGATCGAGGGCGAGACTCATCGCCGAGCACTCGACAGGGCGTCGGCCTGACGTTGCAGCGTGCGGGCGATGCGGTTGGCTGCGCTGCGGGAGCGGAAGGGTCGGGTGCAGGCGCCGTTGAGGACGATGCTCCAGCCGCCAGCCCGGGCGACGACCGCATAGACCTTGGCCTTCGGGGCGCTCCGGGCCACGGAATGGTCCACACAGCCGGTCATCATCGCACCGACCTCCGCTGCATCGGTGTCGGCGAAACTGCTGCGCCGAAGGCCGCCCCGACCATCGCCATGGTCATGCGCCAGATCGAGGGTGGATGATCCTTGGCGCCGGCGGGGCGGAACGGGACGGGATCGTGGTTCATGTGAGACTCCTTTCGGCGCCGCATCTCACCTCGGATGGTCGTAACGTCGCCATTTCGAAGCGCGACCGAACCATCATGTTTTCGTAAAGGGCTCGTCCGATCCGCGGGGAGAGGAATTTCATCGTGCGTCCCCCGCCGACACCCTCTCTTGATCATATAAGCATATCTTTATATGTCTCCAGCCACCCCGCCGCGATGCGGCCGCCCGGAGCGATCTGACTTGTCCCGTTCTTCCTTCCTCTTCACCTCTGAAAGCGTTTCCGAGGGCCACCCCGACAAGGTTGCCGACCGCATCTCCGACACGGTCGTGGACCTGTTCCTGTCCAAGGACCCCTATGCCCGCGTGGCGTGCGAGACCCTGACGACGACGAACCTGGTGGTGCTGGCCGGCGAGATCCGCGGCCACGGCATCATGGACACCAAGGGCGAGTGGGCCCCCGGCGTACAAGCCGAGATCGAGGCCGCCGTTCGGGCCGCCGTCAAGGACATCGGCTACGAGCAGGCCGGCTTCCACTGGGACAAGTTCGAGTTCATCAACCGCCTGCACGGTCAGTCCGCCGACATCGCGGTCGGCGTGGACGCCGCCGGCAACAAGGATGAGGGCGCGGGCGACCAAGGGATCATGTTCGGTTACGCCTCGAACGAGACGCCGGAACTGATGCCGGCCACACTGCAGTACAGCCACAACATCCTGAAGCGCCTGGCCGAGGTCCGTCACGGCGGCGACAAGCGCCTCGAGCCGGACGCCAAGTCGCAGGTCACGATCCAGTACATCGACGGCAAGCCGGTCAAGGCGACCTCGATCGTCCTGTCGACCCAGCACGCCGCCGGCCTGTCGTCGGAACAGGTGGCCGAAATCGTCAAGCCCTACATCCTCGAAGTGCTGCCGGAGGGCTTCACCGACGATGAGACCGTCTGGCACATCAACCCGACCGGCATCTTCGAGATCGGCGGGCCGGACGGCGACGCCGGCGTGACCGGCCGCAAGATCATCGTCGACACCTACGGCGGCGCGGCGCCGCACGGCGGCGGCGCGTTCTCCGGCAAGGACCCGACCAAGGTCGACCGTTCGGCCGCCTACGCCTGCCGCTACCTGGCCAAGAACGTCGTGGCCGCCGGCCTCGCCGACCGCTGCACCATCCAGATTTCGTACGCCATCGGCGTGGCCAAGCCCCAGTCGATCCACGTCGACCTGCACGGCACGGGCAAGGGCGTCTCGGAAGCCAAGCTGGAAGAGAACATCCTGGGTCTGATCGGCGGCGCCACGCCGCGCGCGATCCGTGAGCACCTGGGCCTCAACAAGCCGATCTACGCCCGCACCGCCGCCTACGGTCACTTTGGCCGCACGCCGGACGCGGACGGCGGCTTCAGCTGGGAAAAGACCGACCTGGTCGATCAGCTCAAGGCCCTCGCCTGATTTCGAACGGGCGGGGCTTCGGTCCCGCCCGCCTGTCGTCTTGACGTTTTTCCCGGACGGGCATTCTATGCCTGCAAGCCGGAGGTTCGCGTCATGGTTATCCGCTGCATCGTCTTCGTCGCAGCCCTCGCCTCGGCTCTTCCGGCCATGGCTTTCCAGGCGTCGCCCATGGCCGCGCGCGGCGCCCTGAACGATCAGGCCGCCTATGCCGAACGGATGCGCACCCGGATGCTGGACGCGCCTGCCGGTCCGACCGATGCCGTGGATCCCGACCAGAACCCGCGCCGGGCCCGCCGAGCCAACGCTGCGGCGGCCCTGATCAACGCCGGCGACTGCCCCGGCGCACTGGCGCTGGCCGAACGCGAGCACGACAGCCGGCTCGCCGCCCGGATCACCCTGGTCTGCGCCTCCACCACCGCAGTCTCCTCTCCCGCTCAGACGCCCGAAAGTCCCAACTGAGCGCCCGCAGGAACATCGGAAATGAAGATCGTCGCAATCTCCGTTCTCGTCACCGTTCTGGCGGCCCCCGCCGTGGCCCAGCAGTTGCCGCCCGTCGCCCCGCCCTATCATCCGGCGATCGACAATCCTCAGGTCCGCGCCGCCTTCGACCGAACCTACGCTTTGAACGCCGCCGCCGGCCGGGCGGACCGGTTCGAAAGCAATTTCAACTTCGCCTATTTCGACCGTCAAATGGCCTACTGGCGCGCAACCCACAATCCGCGCCGCATCCGCCGGGCGGAGGCCGCCGCAGCGCTCATCAACGGCGGGGACTGCGAGGGCGCCAAGGCGATCGCGGTTCGCGACAGCGACGAGCGGCTGGTGACCCGGATCGAACAGGTCTGCGCGCAGATCGAGATTTCCGATCCGCAGGCCGCCGCCGCCGGCCGTTAGGTAGAGCCTCTCGCCGGACTGACCCTTCCTGATCGATCCGGCGTCAGCCATTGACGGGGCCCGGAGCTTGCACGCATGTCGCATCAAGCTCGGCGATGCCCGCCCGGCTGGGGGACTGCTTCAATGAAATCCATGATCCTGGGCGCGCTGGCCGCCCTCTCGCTGATCGCCGGCGCCGCGCCGGCCTCGGCCGCCGAACCCGTCCGTCAGGCAGACGGCGACTACTACACCTTCGATCTGGTCAACCAGAGCGACTACACCATCGCTACCTTCCACACCGGCGAGCCGGGCGGCACCTGGAGCAGCGACTGGATGCCAACCCGCATCCTGGAGGCTCATGACAACGTCGCCATGCGCTTCTACGATTCCGAGGACGCCTGCATCTACTATGTGAAGGTCGTCTTCACCGACGGCGACGAGTTCACCGAGCGTCTGGACTTCTGCGACCTGGAATATGTCGTGGTGACCAATGAAGGCATCTACGGCACCAACGGCGACTGATCCCGCCTTTCAAGGGTCGTCAGGGTCGGCTAACCAGCCCGCCATGACGACCCCGCCTTCCTCCCACGGACCAGATACGCCGCTGCGCACCTTCGGCCGGATCAAGTCGCGCCCGATCAAGCCGCGCCAGGCGGCCCTCTTCGACACCCTGATGCCCCAGGTTCAGGTCCCCGATCCGTCGGCGGGCCCGATCGACGTTCAAGCCCTGATGCCGGGGGCGAAAGAGGCTTGGCTGGAGATCGGCTTCGGCGGCGGCGAGCATCTGGCCGCCCAGGCCGCGCGATATCCGTCCGCCCTCATGATCGGCTGCGAGCCCTTCCTCAACGGGGTGGCCTCGGCGCTGCGTCACATCGACGAGGGGGGGCTGAAGAACGTCCGCCTGCACGCCGACGACGCCCGGGCGGTCGTTGACGCCCTTCCGGACGGGTCGCTGGACCGGATCATGATCCTGTTTCCCGATCCCTGGCACAAGGCGCGCCATAACAAGCGCCGCCTGATCCAGCCGGAGTTCGCCGCCAAGCTGGCCGCCAAGCTCAAGCGCGGCGGCCGGCTGCGGTTCGTCACCGACTGGAAGGACTACGCCGGCTGGGCGTTGGAGCGCTTCCTGGCGACGCCGGGTCTGCGCTGGCTGGCCGACGAGGCGTCCGACTGGAAGGTCGCGCCCGAGGACCACGTCGTGACCCGCTACGAGGAAAAGAAGCTGGGCGATACCGACCCGCTGTTCCTGGAGTTCGAGAAAGTCGGCTAACCGTCAACGAGCGTATGAACCGCGTTCAAGCAGCGAGCCTCCGCGAGCCGTGCGTTAGCGCGTCGCGAAGCGACAGAGGCAGTTATGCCTGTCGGAAGCCCAGCACGTCCTGCATGTCGTATAGTCCCGGCCTCCGCGTCCGCACCCAGGCCGCCGCCGCCACGGCCCCCTTGGCGAAGAGGCTGCGGTCGATGGCCGAGTGGCTGAGCGTCAGCACCTCGGCCTCCGAAGCGAACAGAACCGTATGTTCGCCGACGATCCCGCCCGCGCGGACCGAGGAGAAACCGATCGTCCCGGTCTCCCGCTCTTCGGAAATCCCGTCGTAAGGGGCGCGGCGCAGATCCGACAGATCATGCCCCCGGCCCGCCGCCGCCGCCTCGCCCAGCATCAGAGCGGTGCCGGACGGGGCGTCGACCTTCTTACGGTGATGCGCCTCGGCGATCTCGATGTCCCAGTCGCGGGCGTCCAGCCGGTGGGCCGCCTGTTCGACCAGGCCGATCAGGATGTTGACGCCCAAAGAGAAGTTTCCGCTGCGGACGATCGCCACCTTGTCCGCCGCGGCCTGAAGCGCCGCGTCCTGCTCGGGTGAAAAGCCGGTCGATCCGATCACCAGGGCCGGGCCCCCGGCCTCGGCGCAGGCCGTCGCCAGGGCCACGGAGGCCTCGGCCGTCGAAAAGTCGATGACCACGTCGCACAGGCTCAGGTCCGGCGTCTCGCCCCAGTCGAAGCGGACGGCGACCATGACGTCTTCGCGCGCGTCCAGCGCCTGGGACACGGCCCGGCCCATCCGGCCGCGTGCGCCGGAAATCCCGACGTGGAACAGTTCGCTCAAGGCTCAGACCCCCTCGTCCCCAAAGTCCTGGGAACGTTCTACTGCGTCGTCTCGCGCGTGTCTTCCGAACCCAGGATATCGGCCCAGAACCGCTTGGCCTTGCCCGCGAAGGAGGCGTTCTTGGGATTCTGGCCCTCGCCGAAGGAGGCGGCCAGTTCCTGCATCAGCTCCTTCTGGCGCGGCGTCAAATCGGTCGGGGTCTCGACGAACAGCTCCACGACCAGATCGCCGCGCTGACGGCCGTTCAGGTGAGGCATGCCCTTGCCGCGAATGCGGATGGTCTTGCCGGTCTGGGCGCCCGCCGGAACCGACACCGGGGCCTTGCACTCGCCGTCGCAGGCGGTCGAGACGAGGCACGGCGCCTCGATGTCGCCGCCCAGGGCCGCGACGGTCATCGGTACCGGCACGGTGCAGAGCAGATCCAGATTGTCCCGTTCGAACAATTCGTGCGGAGCCACCGACAGGAACACATAGAGATCGCCGCGCGGTCCGCCGCGCGTGCCCGCATCGCCCTCGCCCGACAGGCGGATGCGCGAGCCGTCGTCGACGCCGGCGGGCACTTTGAGATTCAGGTTGCGGGTCTTGCGCACCTGGCCGTGGCCATGGCAGGTCGTGCAGGTATCGGCCTGGGACAGGCGCTGGCCCTGACCGCCGCACGACGGGCAGGTCCTTTCGACCTGGAAGAAGCCGTTGGCCTGACGCACGCGTCCCGCGCCCTGACAGGTCGAGCAAGTCGTCGGCTTGGCGCCGTTCTTGGCGCCCGTGCCTTCGCAAGTGTCGCACGTCGCCGTGGTCGGCACCGAAATCTCGACGTCGGCGCCCTGATAGGCCTGCTCCAGGGTGATCTCGAGGTCGTAGCGCAGGTCCGAGCCGCGACGCGGGCCGTTCGACTGGCGCCGTCCGCCGCCGCCGAAGACATCACCGAAGGCGTCGCCGAAGACCTGGGAGAAGATGTCGTTGACGTCGTGGAAGCCCTGCTGGCCCCCGCCGAAGCCGCCCTGTCCGCCATTGACGCCGGCATGGCCGTAGCGGTCATAGGCGGCGCGCTTCTGGTCGTCCGAGAGGACCGTATAGGCCTCGGAGATTTCCTTGAACTTGGCCATCGACTCTTCGGACCCGCCATTGCGGTCCGGATGGTGCTCCATCGCCAGCTTGCGATAGGCGGACTTCAGGCCGGCGGCGTCGATGGTCCGCTCGACCGACAGCACCTCGTAATAGTCACGCGCCATTTACAGACGTCCCTAAGCCATCCCGGAACATTCCGATCACGTCTCTTTCTCGAAGGCGCAAGCGGAACGGCGGCCCATGACGGACATGGGCGCCGGATGGCCTGATGCAAGTTTCATGAAAGCCACGGTCCTCCCCCGATCACGGAGGAGGACCATGTCGTTTTAGGCGCTCTTCTTCTGGTCGTCGTCGCCCGGGACTTCCTCGAACTCCGCATCGACCACGCCGTCGTCGGCGGGCGCTTGATCGTCACCGGCGGCGCCGGCGTTCTGGGCGTACATGGCCTCGCCCAGCTTCATCGACGCCTGGACCAGGGTATTGGTCTTGGTGCGGATGTCTTCCGCATCCGTGCCCTCGCGAGCGGTCTTCAGCTCGGCCAGGCCGGTCTCGATCGCGGCCTTTTCGTCGGCGCCGACCTTGTCGCCGTGATCGGCCAGGGCCTTCTCGGTCGAGTTGATCAGGCTATCGGCGGCATTCTGGGCCTCGACCAATTCCTTGCGGACCTTGTCGGCGGCGGCATTGGCCTCGGCGTCCTTGACCATCTTCTCGATGTCGGCGTCCGACAGGCCGCCGTTGGCCTGGATGCGGATCGACTGTTCCTTGTTCGTCGCCTTGTCCTTGGCCGAGACGTTGACGATGCCGTTGGCGTCGATGTCGAAGGCGACCTCGATCTGGGGCATGCCGCGCGGCGACGGTGGGATGCCCATCAGGTCGAACTGACCCAGCAGCTTGTTGTCCTGGGCCATCGGACGCTCGCCCTGGAAGACGCGGATGGTCACCGCCGACTGGTTGTCGTCGGCGGTCGAGAAGACCTGCGACTTCTTGGTCGGGATCGTGGTGTTACGTTCGATCAGCGGAGTGAAGACGCCGCCCAGGGTTTCGATACCCAGGGTCAGCGGGGTCACGTCCAGCAGCAGCACGTCCTTGACGTCGCCCTGCAGAACGCCGGCCTGAACGGCGGCGCCGAGCGCGACGACTTCATCGGGGTTGACCCCCTTGTGCGGCTCCTTGCCGAAGAAGGCCTTCACGGCCTCCTGAACCTTGGGCATGCGGGTCATGCCCCCGACCAGAACGACTTCGTCGATGTCCGAGGCCTTCAGCCCAGCATCCTTCAGCGCCTTGGCGCAGGGCTCGATCGTGCGCTGGATCAGGTCGTCGACCAGGGCTTCCAGCTTGGCGCGGCTGAGCTTGATGTTGAGGTGCAGCGGACCGGAGGCGTTCATGGTGATGAACGGCAGGTTGACCTCGTACTGGGCCGTCGAGGACAGCTCCTTCTTGGCCTTTTCCGCTTCTTCGCGCAGGCGCTGCAGGGCCAGCTTGTCCTGGCGCAGGTCGACGCCCTGTTCCTTCTTGAACTCGTCGGCGAGGTAGTCGGCCAGACGGACGTCGAAGTCTTCGCCGCCCAGGAAGGTGTCGCCGTTGGTCGACTTCACCTCGAACACGCCGTCGCCGATCTCCAGGATCGAGACGTCGAAGGTGCCGCCGCCGAGGTCGTAGACCGCGATCTTCTGGCCGTCGTTCTTGTCCAGGCCGTAGGCCAGGGCCGCCGCGGTCGGCTCGTTGATGATGCGCAGGACTTCCAGGCCGGCGATCTTGCCGGCGTCCTTGGTCGCCTGACGCTGGGAGTCGTTGAAGTAGGCGGGAACCGTGATGACGGCCTGGGTGACCTTCTCGCCCAGATAGGCCTCGGCGGCCTCCTTCATCTTGATCAGGGTGAAGGCCGAGATCTGCTGCGGCGAGTAGTCCTTGCCGTTGGCCCGCACCCAGGCGTCGCCGTTCGGGCCCTTGACGATCTCATAGGGGACCATCCCCTTGTCCTTCGCCACGACGGGATCGTCGAAATTGCGGCCGATCAGGCGCTTGATGGCGAAGAAGGTGTTGGCCGGGTTGGTGACCGCCTGGCGACGGGCGGGCTGACCGACCAGGGTCTCGCCGCCGTCCTGGATCGCGACCACCGACGGGGTGGTGCGGTTGCCCTCGGCGTTCTCGATCACCTTGGGGTTCTTGCCGTCCATGACGGCGACGCACGAGTTGGTGGTGCCGAGGTCGATACCGATAATCTTGGCCATGAGCCTGTCTTTTCTCCGTCTGGCGGGCGATGCGGCGGCCTTTGAAAGCGCCGCGCGTGACCGCCCCCGTTTTGTTTGCGCCGCCTCTCGGGGGCGAGAGCGCGGCAGGTTGGGTTCAACTGCCGTGAAACCCCACGGATCGCGGGGTCTCTCGGGCTGTGCGGGATATGGGAAAGTCGCCACTCCCCGCAAGGGCTTGATGCAGAAGGCGCGGCGAATCCGCCGGAGTCAGGGGTCATCAGGTGCATCGCGGGCCTCGCTGGGGCATTTTGCGACCTGATTGCGGGTCACAAGCCTGCTCCCCAGGACCCCATGATGCGCGCCCCGCCTCGCCAGCTCCGCCTTGCCGTGATCGCCCTCACCGGCCTGACACTCGTCGGCGCCGCGCCGCGCCAATCGAACGACGCCTACAATCGCAACGTCCGGGTGCACAATCAGACCGGCTGGCCCATGACCCATCTGCAGGCCTCTTCCGGCGGCGGCTGGACCGGCGACCTCCTCGCCTCCGGCCCCCTTTCGCCGGGAGCCTCCGCTGTCGTCCGGATCGACGACGGCGCCGGCGGCTGTCGCTATTCCCTCCGCGCCCAATTCGACAACGGCCAGACCCTCCAGCGCGACGGCGTCAACGCCTGCCAGGTCGCGGATTATTATTTCACTCGATAGGCGGGCTATCGCTCGCGACGCGGTCGCCCGCTACTTGAGCCCTATGCAGCCCTTCCCCGACCTTCCCGGTTTCCACTACTGGCCCGGCTGGCTGGATGAGGCCGCGCAGATCGCCCTTCTGGCCGAACTGAACGCCGCCCTCGAGATCGCGCCCCTCTACCGCCCCGTCACCCCGGGCGGGAAGCCGTTCTCGGTCCGGATGAGCAATCTCGGCCCCCTCGGCTGGGTGTCGGACCAGCGCGGCTACCGCTACCAGCCTACACATCCCGAGACCGGGCGCCCTTGGCCCGCCATCCCCGCCATCCTCCTCGATCTCTGGAGCGCGCTCGCGGACTGGCCCACGCCCCCCGACGCCTGCCTGGTCAATCTCTACCGCGAGGACGCCCGCATGGGCCTGCATCAGGACAAGGACGAGGCCGACCTCGGCGCGCCCGTCCTGTCGGTCTCGCTCGGCGACACCGCCGTCTTTCGCATCGGCCCGGCGGGCAAGGGCCCGACGCGGTCGCTGAAGCTGAATTCCGGCGACGTCTGCGCCCTGACCGGCCCGTCTCGTCTCGCCCGGCACGGTGTCGACCGGCTTCTGAGCGGGTCGTCGCGCCTGATCCCCGGCGGAGGGCGGATCAACCTGACCCTGCGACGCGCGGCCTGACGTCACAGGCCAGACGCTCACAGAGGGTGCGACTCGACGGAACCGTCGCACCTCGTCACAGTCCGGGCCTGGAAATCGAAAAGGAAGCGCCATGACCGTCCTGATCCGCCCCGAGGGCCCGACCGCCGACGATTTCCGTCCCTCGCGCCGGGCTCTGGGCGGCCTGACCGCCGGCGCCATGTTCACCGGCTACGCCGTCGCGGCCCTGGCCCAGGACGCTCAGCCGATCGTCACCTCGTCCGAGGGGCTGACGACCGAGACCGTCTCATACCCCTCCGCCGACGGGTTCGACCTGCCGGCCTATGTCGCCCGCCCCGAGGGCGACGGCCCCTTCCCGGTCGTGATGGTGGTGTCTGAAATCTTCGGCCTGCATGGCTATATCCAGGACGTCTGCCGCCGCCTGGCCAAGGCCGGCTACGCCGCCATCGCCCCGGCCTTCTTCGTCCGCGTCGAGGACCCGGCGCCCCTGTCGGACATGCAGCGCATCCAGGCTATCGTCGCCGCCGCCGGCTACGAACAGGTCATGGGCGACATCTCGGCGACCCTGGAGTGGGCGTCGGGCCAACTCTGGGCCAATACCGACAAGGTCGGCATCACCGGATTCTGCTGGGGCGGCAAGGTCGTCTGGCAGGCCGCCGCCCGGTTCGCCGCCATCGACGCCGGCGTCGCCTGGTACGGCCGTCTGGCCCCGTCAGCGACCGCCACGCCCGAACAGGTCGAGGCCGGCCGTCCCTATCCCGTCGACCTGGCCGGCGACCTCAAGGGCGTCGTGATCGGCAACTACGGGGGCCAGGACCAGGGCATTCCCAACGACACCGTCGCCGCCATGCAGACGGCGCTTCAGGCGGCCGGCGCCACCGAGAGCGGGATCAAACTCTACCCGGACGCCCCGCACGGCTTCCACGCCGACTACCGGCCTTCCTACCGCCCGACCGAGGCCGCCGATGGCTGGGCGCGGCTGCTGGCCCTGTTCGAGGCGAAGCTCCGTTAGAGTTTCCGATCATCCCCGCTTTCGCGGGGATGATCGGGTTTGGCTTACGCCTTGCCGTCGAACGTCCCGCCGTTCGCGCCCGGGGCCGCGCCATAGGGGCTCGCTCCTTGCGGACCCGAACCCTTGGCCGCCACCACGACCATGGCCGGACGCACGGTGCGGCCGAACAGTTCGAAGCCGGCCTGCATGGTCTGCAGCACCGTCCCGCCGGGAACCTCGGTCGAGGGTTGTTCGAGCATGGCCTGATGCAGGTGCGGGTCGAACACGTCGCCCGGTCCAGGCGCCACACGTTTCAGCCCGTTGTTCTCGAAGGCCTGCAGCAGCGACTTCTGCGTCAGCTCCAGACCGGTCACCAGACCGGCCTCGCCCGCGTCGGCGTTTTTTCGGCGCCGCCTGAAGCGCGCGCTCAAGATTGTCGGCCACGCCCAGCAGATCCTTGGCGAAGCGCTGGATCGCATAGGCCCGCGCATCGTTCATCTGGGTCTCGGTGCGACGGCGAACGTTGTCCGCCTCGGCCGCGGCCCGCATGGCGCGGTCCTTCCACTCATCGCGCTCGGCGATGATCTGATCCAGCGGCAGCAGGCTTTCCGGATCCGGATCCAGCCCGTGCTCGGCGTTCAGCTCGGCCTCGTCCTGGGCTTCGTAGTTGGGGTCTTGGGTATCGGTCACGTGTCTTGTCCGTCCAGGATTCGCCCCAGCACCCGGGCGGTGTAGTCCACCAACGGAATGATGCGAGCGTAGTTCAGTCGTGCGGGTCCGATGACGCCGATGGCGCCCAGAACCTTTTGGCGGCCCGTCATATAGGGCGCCGCGACGACAGCGGAACCCGAAAGCGAAAACAGACGCGTCTCGGCCCCGATAAAGATGCGCACCCCCTGGGCCGCGTTGACCCCGTCCAGCAGGCCGATCAGCTGTTCCTTCTGCTCCAGATCGTCGAACAGCACCCGCACCCGCTCCAGATCCTCGGCCGCGCCGGCCTCGTTCAGCAGGTTGGCCCGACCCCTGACGATCAGCGAGCGCTCCCGATCCGCCCCGCCCGACCAGGCGGCCAGACCGTCCTCGACCAGCCTTGCCGCCGCCGCATCCAGCTCAGTCCGCGCGGCGGCCAGTTCCGCCCCCATCTCCTGACGGGCCTCCGACAGCAGCCGTCCCTTCAGACGGGCGTTCAGGAAGTTCGACGCCTCCTGCAGGATCGACGGCGTGACTCCCGCCGCCAAGGGCATCAGCCGGTTCTCGACCGTTCCGTCGTCGGCGACCAGCACCGCCAGGGCCTGACCCGAGCCGAGGGCCACGAATTCCACATGCTTCACGCCCGCGTCCCTGACCGGACTTGCGACGATGCCCGCCCCCCCCGCCAGTCCCGACAGCAGGGCCGAGGCCTCGTTCAGCGCCTCATCGAAGCCGCGCCCCCCATACTTTGAAGGATTGGCGGCCAACCGCGCATCGATCTCGCGCCGCTCTTCCTGGCCGACGTCGCCGATCTCCAGCAGGCCGTCGACAAACAGGCGCAGGCCGGCGTGTGTGGGAATCCGCCCCGCCGAGGTGTGAGGCGCGGCCAGGAGGCCCGCCAGCGTCAGGTCCTGCATGGTGTTGCGGATCGAGGCTGGCGACAGATGCACCCCGCCCCTCGACACCGTCCGCGAACCCACCGGCTCTCCGGTCTCCAGATAGGTCTCGACCACGCTCCTGAATATGTCGCGGGCGCGCTGGTCCAGGGCCGTCAGCCCGGCGTAGTGGGGCATGGTCAGAGGGTTTGGGGGATACAGGCTCACCCATTCAGGATAAGCAGCCCGGCTCGATACGCCAATGTCTGCAAGGTCCTTCTCATGCGCCCCTCCGAACGCACCCCCGACCAGATCCGCACCGTGACGCTGGAGACCGGCGTCAATCGCTATGCCGAGGGCTCCTGCCTGGTGTCGTTCGGCCACACCAAGGTCCTGGTCACCGCTTCGATCGAGGAAAAGGTGCCCGGGTGGATGCGCAACACCGGCCAGGGCTGGGTCACGGCCGAATACGGCATGCTCCCGCGCGCCACCCACACGCGCGGCCGCCGCGAGGCCGCCGCCGGCAAACAGTCGGGTCGGACCCAGGAAATCCAGCGTCTGATCGGCCGCTCGCTTCGCGCCGTCGTCGACCTGAAGGCGCTGGGCGAACGTCAGGTCCTGATCGACTGCGACGTGATCCAGGCGGACGGCGGCACCCGCACCGCCTCGATCACCGGCGCCTGGGTCGCGATGGCGTCGGCGCTGGGCTATCTGCGCGCCGAGGGCGTGCTGAAGGAAAACCCGATCCTGGATCAGGTCGCGGCCATCTCCTGCGGCATCTTTAACGACGTCCCGGTCGCCGACCTCGACTACGAAGAGGATTCCAATGCCGAGGCCGACGGCAACTTCGTCCTGACCGGCTCGGGGACCATCGTCGAAATCCAAGCCACTGGCGAGAAGCGCGGCTTCTCGCGCCCTGAATTCGACCGCCTGTTCGAGCTCGCCGAGGCCGGCTGCAATCAGCTGTTCGCCCTGCAGAAGGCTGCGGTGGATGAGGCGCTCGCCGACCAGCGCTGACCTGTGCGTCGGCAGATAAGAATTTATTCCTGCTTGCCTCTTGCGGATGAGATCGCGGGCCCCCACCTCGGGGTCCGGTCTTTGAAAATCTGGCGCGCGTTTCGTCCCTTATGTCACCCGCCCTTCATCGGCAGGGATTGGGCCGAAACGCCAACCCATTGATTTCCTGAGGACCGGTAGCGGTTTGGTCCGTTTCGTCACCTTTCGTCACGGTGTTTCGCGTCATGGCGAACCGGACGACTTTCCACCAATACAGAACAGCGTCATCGTGCGGGCTTCAGATCGCCCGGAGACGCCACCATGGTCCGTGTTCCCGCTACCCTCGCCCTTCTCGGCCTGATGGCCTTGTCGCTGGCCGCTTGCGGCTCGCCCGAGACGACGCCCGCCGCCGAGAAGGCCGCCGACGCCGCTCCGTCCGCCGACCAGACCCCGGTCATGCCTGAGGACGCCCCGCCCCAGGAAGAAGAAGCCGCTCCCGAAGGTGAGCAACTGGGCGACGCCAAACGCACCTGCACCGGCTCCATCGGGGCGGCCGCCGCGACCCGTCTGGCCGAACGCTGCACCATGGTCAGCCCGGCCACCCACCCGCCGTGCAACCCGGACAACGCCTGCGCCCTGATCCAGGACGAAATCGATCGCGCCTGCGGCCAGTATGGCCCCGGCGAGACCAAGCCCGCCGAGTGCGCCGCCTGACCGAGACCGACGCGGCGACGCACGAGATCGTCGTCGCCGTTCCGGGGGTCCTCCTAGGGCCGGATGAGGCGGCTTTTGATCGATCCGAAACGCCGATCAATCTGATGGCCCCGAAATGGGTTCTGATCGGCGTGCCGTTTGCGGCCGGCGCGGTGATCCAGCTGTTGCACGTCCCGATGCGACCGATCTGGATCGGCGCGGTGCTGCTCGTGGTCTTGCTCGCCCTGGTCGCGGGCCTGTGGCGTCTCTGGGCCTTCTGGAGCATGCGGGGCCAACGACGCTTCACCGATACCCGGTTCGGCGGTCAGGCGCTCGACTGGCGCCTCGACGAGACCGAGGTCCGCCAGACCGGGCCCTTCGTCGACACCGCCGTGCCCTGGACCGCCTTCGTCCACGTCCTGGACCAACCCCGCGCCTTCGTCTTCTGCCTGTCGGAGACGAACGTGATGATCCTCCCCCGCCGCCTGCTGTCAAAGGCCCAGCAGGCCGATTTGCGAGAACTTATCGACCGCGCCCGAGACCGGGGCCTGATCGGCGATACGCCCGCCGATCTTCTCCCTTCCTGGGACCTGATCCGCGACGGCGTCCGCGAACGCTACGGCGCATAGAAAAAGGCCCCGCCGTTTCCAGCGAGGCCTCCTTCATTCGACGATATCGCGGACGCCTAGTCGCGGCGCTTAGTCACGACGGGGGCGACGACCGCGGTCACCGCCGCCGCCTTCACGCTTCTTGCCGCCGCCGCCGGTGTCTTCCGTCAGCGGAGCTTCACCGCGTTCGGCGCGCTCGGCGTTGATCTTGTCCGTCAGGTCTTCACCCGTGGTCTGATCGACGACCTTCATCGACAGCTTGGTCTTGCCGCGATCGTCGAAGCCCAGGAACTTGACCTTGACCTCTTGCCCTTCGCTCAGGACGTCGGCCGGGTTGGCGACGCGCTCCAGCGAGATCTGCGACACGTGGACCAGACCGTCCTTGGCGCCGAAGAAATTCACGAAGGCGCCGAAGTCGACGACCTTCACGACCTTGCCGGAGTAGATCATGCCGGGCTCGGGCTCGGACACGATCGACGAGATCCAGTTCTTGGCGGCGTCGATCTTGTCTTGTTCCGAGGCGGCGATCTTCACCGTGCCGTCGTCCTCGATGTTGATCTTGGCGCCGGTCTTTTCGACGATCTCGCGGATGATCTTGCCGCCGGTGCCGATGATGTCGCGGATCTTGTCGACCGGGACCTTAATGGACTCGATCTTCGGCGCGAACTCACCGAGTTCGGTGCGGGCGCCGTCGATGGCCTTGTCCATCTCGTCGAGGATGTGAAGGCGACCGGCCGAAGCCTGGGCGATGGCCTTCTTCATGATCTCCTCGGTGATGCCGGCGACCTTGATGTCCATCTGCAGCGAGGTGATGCCGTCACGCGTGCCGGCGACCTTGAAGTCCATGTCGCCCAGGTGGTCTTCGTCACCCAGGATGTCCGACAGGATGGCGAACTCGCCCGACGGCTCCAGGATCAGGCCCATGGCGATGCCCGAGACGGGCTTCTTCAGGGGCACGCCCGCGTCCATCAGGGCCAGCGACGAACCGCAGACCGTGGCCATCGAGGACGAGCCGTTGGACTCGGTGATCTCCGACACCAGGCGGATCGTGTAGGGGAAGTCTTCCGCCGACGGCAGCATCGGACGGATGGCCCGCCAGGCCAGCTTGCCGTGACCGATTTCACGACGCCCCGCGCCGCCCATACGACCGGTCTCGCCGACCGAGTACGGAGGGAAGTTGTAGTGCAGGAGGAACTTCTCCTTGTACGTCCCGGTCAGGGCGTCGATGTACTGCTCGTCCTCGCCGGTGCCCAGGGTGGCGACCACGATGGCCTGGGTCTCGCCCCGGGTGAACAGGGCCGAACCGTGGGTGCGCGGGAAGACGCCGACTTCCGAGACGATGTCACGGACCTTGTCCAGGGCGCGGCCGTCGACGCGATGGCCGTTGTCGATGATGTCGCGACGCAGCACGTGGGCTTCGCACTCCTTGAAGGCGGTCGAGAACTTGGCGCTTTCGACGCCCTCGGGGTTCTCCTCGGTCTTCACCAGGGCCTCGGCGGCCTTCTTCTTGGCGGCGCCGACGGCGTTGTGACGGTCGTGCTTAGCGGTGTGGGTGTAGGCGGCCTTGATGTCGTCGCCGACCAGGTTCTGGATCGCGGTGACGACGTCGGAGTGGTCTTCGGCCTGGAAGTCGAAGGGCTCCTTGGCGGCGTGCTCGGCCAGTTCGATGATCGCCTCGATCACCGGCTGCATGCCGCGCTGGGCGAACATCAGGGCGTCCAGGAAGGTCTCTTCCGACAGTTCCTTGGCTTCCGATTCCACCATCATCAGGGCGTCGGCGGTGCCGGCGACGACCAGGTCCAGCTGCGAATCCGGCAGTTGGTCGATGGTCGGATTCAGGACCAGCTCACCGTCGATGTAGCCGACGCGGGCGGCCGCGATCGGCCCCATGAAGGGCACGCCGGAGATGGTCAGGGCGGCCGAGGTGGCGACCATGGCCAGGACGTCCGGATCGTTTTCCAGATCGTGCTGCAGGACGGTGACGACGACCTGGGTCTCGTTCTTGAAGCCCTTGACGAACAGCGGGCGGATCGGACGGTCGATCAGACGCGAGACCAGGGTCTCCTTCTCGGTCGGACGGCCTTCACGCTTGAAGTAGCCGCCCGGAATCTTGCCGGCGGCGAAGGTCTTTTCCTGGTAGTTGACGGTCAGCGGGAAGAAATCCAGGCCCGGCTTGGGCGCGCGGCCGTAGACGACGGTGGCCAGAACCACGGTCTCGCCATAGGTGGCCAGGACGGCGCCGTCGGCCTGGCGGGCGATGCGGCCCGTCTCCAGGGTCAGCGGGCGGCCGGCCCAGTCGATCGTCTTGCGTTTGATATCGAACATGTTTCGTCTTTCGTATCCCGGGCGGCGTATTCCGGCCGGGGTCCCATCAGTGGGTGCGGATGCGTCGGGCGTTCAGTCCTTCGATCCATGGACCGGCCGCCCCATGGCGAACGATCCGGAGTGCTGAGGACCGCTATCGAGCCCTCGCGTATGCGCCATCTTCATTCCGGCGGCGCGCCGGTCTTCTTTTTTGCTGGCCTCCCCGGGCGCTTGACCGGGATCCACTCAAGCGGGAAGGCCAGTAGGTACGGAAAGAGGCGCGGACATGGCCCGCGCCTCGAAACCGTCGGTTGGGATGCGCTTAGCGGCGCAGGCCCAGCTTGGTGATCAGGGCGGTGTAACGCTCCTTATCGACCTTGTTCAGGTGATCCAGAAGGCGACGACGCTGAGAGACCATCTTGAGCAGGCCGCGGCGCGAGTGGTTGTCCTTCTTGTGCGTCTTGAAGTGCTCGGTGAGGTTGGCGATGCGTTCCGACAGGATCGCGACCTGGACCTCGGCCGAACCGGTGTCGCCGGCGGACCGGGCGTTCTCGGTGATGACTTCGTTCTTGCGTTCAGCAGTGATCGACATCGGGTGTTCTCCTCATTGGAGGTTAAATACGCGGTCGGGTTCTAGCCGGCCGGCCCGCAACTGACCGAGAGCGACGAGGGTCCGTCCCTGGAAGGCGGAAACGGTGCGGGAGCCGTCGCGAAGACGGCCCTTCAGCGTCTCGACCTGTCGGGGGAGCAGAACGATCGGTCGTCCCTGACGAAGCGAGAAGGCGTCCTGGTCCGTAATGGCCAGCTCCGGGATGTCGTCCAGGGCGGTCGCTACAGGCAGCAGGCCTTCAAAGGCGGCGTCCCTATGCACCAGATCGGTCAGGAAATCCAGTGTGACGGCGTTCTCCACCGAAAACGGCCCCACCCGCTCGCGACGGAGGGCCGAGACATGCCCCTCGGCGCCCAGCATCGCCGCCAGATCGCGCGCCAGCGAGCGGACATAGACGCCCTTGCCGGTGCGGATGGTCAGTTCGACGTGGTCGGCGTCGGGCGCTTCGGTGACCTCGGCCTCGTGGATGGTCACCGGGCGGCTTTCCAGCTCGAACTCGGCGCCATCGCGGGCCAGGTCGTAGGCGCGCTGGCCGTCCACCTTGATTGCGGAGAAACGGGGCGGTGTCTGCTGGATGTCGCCGACGAAGTTGGGCAGGGCCGCCTTCACAGCCTCCAGCGACGGCCGCACGTCGGATCGACCGATGATCTCGCCCTCGCGATCGACGCTGTCGGTCGAGACGCCCCAGTTGACGGTGAAGCGATAGACCTTCTGCGCCTCCATCATGAAGGGCACGGTCTTGGTCGCCTCGCCCAGAGCGATGGGCAGGATGCCCGACGCCAGCGGATCCAGCGTCCCCGCATGTCCCGCCTTCTGGGCGTCGAACAGGCGACGGATCTTCGTGACCGCCTCGGTCGATCCCATCTCGAACGGCTTGTCCAGGCACACCCAGCCGTGGACCGGCTGGCCCTTCTTGCGACGGCCCATCAGTGGCTTTCCATGCTCTGGCGCTCGAGACTGGCGGAGTATCCTACGCCTCCTCCACTGATCGACACGAAAACGAGGTCGAACTGGCGGCCGCCGACGGATCGATATCCGGGAGCGCCGATCAAAGCCGTCCGGACGATCCCTACCGGTGTCACGGTGAGTACTGTGGAAGCCTTCAACGGCTCACATGACGACCAGTCGGCGTCACAGTCGAAATCAACGATACGATAGGTCTTGCCGCCCGAAAACTCTCGACTGTCGGGTCCCGGAACGGCCGGCTGAGGATCGACCGCTTCGACCTCAATGCTTCGGAAAGGCTGGCTGAAGGACAAGCCGTCAGATCGCATCTCCATGATGCCGCCATTCGCCAGGATGTGGCGGCCTGGCTGAAAGATCCAACCATCGGAGCTGGCCGCGACCTGATCCGACCAGTTCGGATTTTTCTTCAGCAGATGCTCGCAACCACCGAGCGTGACGCTGGCGAAGGCCGCCACGATGGCCGCAACAGACTTAGTCCTCATCTGAACCGTCGTCTTCGCGGCGTTCCAGGTCGGCCCGCACGCGCGGGTCGTCGAACAGGGCGTCGATGCGGCTGGCGGCGTCGAAGCTCTCGTCGTGGCGGAAACGCAGGTCCGGCGTGAACTTCATGTCGATGTGGCGACCCAGCTGGCCGCGCAGGAACTTGGCGTGGACGTTCAGCGCCTTGATGATCTCGGCCTCATGCCCCGCCGTGTCGGCCGTATCGACGCCGGCGCCCAGCGGTTCCACGAAACAGGTCGCGTGCTTCAGGTCAGGCGACAGACGCACCTCGGTCAGGGTGATCGACACCCCCTTCAGCGCCTCGTCGTGGATTTCCTCCTCGCGCAGCACCTCGACCAGGGCGTGGCGGATCAGTTCGCCGGCGCGGAGCTGACGTTGCGAGGGGCCGACCGGGCCTGACGCGTTACGGGTGTGTTGCTTGCCCATGGGGGGTCTCCCTGTTCACCCGCCGGGGTTCGGACCCGGCTCGAAGGTGAAAGTCGGGCGGTCTAGTCCCCTCTGGCCCACCTGTCCAATTCAGCAGGTCAGAAGATCCGGCGAGGTCGTCGCCTCATACCTCTGACCCCGCAGCGCATAGCGAACCAGGGCCGTGCGGTCGCCGCTGTAGCGGACGCTGAAGCTCTGGCCCTTGATGTCGGGCATCAGGGCGCCCTCCATGTCCGCGGCCCCGTCCTCCTTGGCCCCGCTGTCGTCATAGGCGACAGGGATGCCGTCGGTGCGGAGGATCGGACGCTCGGGCGTCAGTTCGACCACATCGGACCAGGAACAGGAATAGCCCTGCCACGTCCCGCCGACTTCGGTGACCAGGGCCGGGGCCGGGGTCAGGTCCGTGCGGATCAACCATTGCGGCGGACTGCCGAAACTGCCGCCGTCGACGATGTTCGGCCAGGCGCCCGTTCGGGTAAAACCTGCGGGCGTCCGGGTCAGATAGTGGATCGCCAAGGCCCCGGCCGAGACGTGGCCGTCGCCGCCTTGACCTTCCGACACCAGGGCGAACCGTTCGCCGCCGAGCGGCACGAGGGTCGCCCTGGAATAGGTTATCGCCTCGTCGGCGCCGGCGTCGGGCGTCCGGTAGAGCACCGGCGGGGCGGAGCCCCAGGCGGCTTGGAAGGCGGCGGCCTCGCTCGGAGCGGCGGCGGCCCCGGCTTGGGCGGAGGCGGCTGAAGCTGCATTCGGCGTCTCGGCCTGTTCGGCCGGTTGCTGGCAGGCCGCCAGCAAGGCGAGGGCGCTGATCGCGAGAGGGGCGAGAAGGCGGGCGCGGATCATGGCTCTATCGGGCTCCGGCGGACGAGAGCGGGGCACGTCCCGAGCGATCCACGGCGGCGATGACCTCTCCGGCGGTCACCGAGCGCAGCGGGCGGACAGGCAGTCCCGCCGCATTCAACACCCGCGCGGTCCAGCTGTTGCACAGATATCCGATCCAGAAGTGCTCGCGGCTGGCGAAGAAATGGGCGCCGTCGCCGTCCCGAGCCTTGGACAGGCGGGGGCGGCCTTGCGTCAGGGTCAGCGAGTCCTCCACCCGGCCGCGCAATCCGGCGAACGCCTCGGGCGACAGGATCAGGGTGCGACGACTGCCCGCATCGAACCGCCGCGCCGGATCGCCGGTCTGCGGGTCCAGCATCACGACCGAAGCGTTGCCGGGGCGGAAGAAGGCGCGCAGTCCATCGGGAATCCGACCCTCCATCGGCGACTGGTCGACGAAGAATTTCGCATCGCCCCAGCCGATCAGGATCCAGTCCCCGGTCCCGACCGACCGTGACGCCTCGGCCAGAGGTCCCCCCCCGGCCTCCAGCGCCGCGCGCGGGACGGCGATGTCGGTATGGAATCCATTGTTGAGCACATGGACGGCGATCCCGCCGTTCTCGACCCGTGACAGGGCCGGATCGGCCGGTCGGGTCCAGGTCCACAGGGCGACGATCAGTCCCAGCAAGCCCGCCAGAAGGAACGCCCTCACCGTCCGCATCAGCCGGCCTCGGCGACCGGCGCGCGGTGAGGCAGGGCCCATTCGCCCCGGTAATTGTAGGACAGGGTCACACAGTGGCGATAGGTCCCGTCGGACCAGCGACCGGTTCCGTGGATGACGATGGGCCGCCCGGCCCGAACCCGGCCGAGCACGAGGAAGGTCGCCTCCGCGCCAGGGCACAGGGCGCGGGCCAGACCGCGACCGTCGCCCTCCTGCGGGATGGAGTAGACCGAGGCCTCGTTCGCGCCGTCCGGCAGGGCGCGGCGCGCCTCATCCGGTCCGCCGCGGGAGATCGTCGCCGATCCCCTAGCCGTGGTCGAAATAATCCGCCGCACGCTGACGGCCCCGAACAGGCCACGCTCAATTTCCAGGGTGATGCCGCGAGTCAGGGCGCGGGTCACCCGGTCGGACGGGTCGAAGGCCAGATAGCGGGTGTCGGCCAGGGTCGGGGTGGCCACGGCGATCAGCGTCAGGGCGACGAGGCTACGGTGAAGCATGGCCCGACTGTACCGCGAGTTGCGGCGGAAGGGAGGCGTCGTCTGCACACGAAAAAGGGGCGGCCTCTCAACCGCCCCCAATCCAGTTTCTTGCGCTCAAGCAGCGAGACGCCGCGCGTCGAGCGGTATCGAGCCGTTAGAGAGACCGCTTGACCTCTTCGACGGTGAAGCACTCGATGTAGTCGCCGACCTTGATATCCTGGAAGCCCTGGAAATGCATGCCGCACTCCTGGCCCGACGGGACCTCGTTGACCTCGTCCTTGAAGCGCTTGAGGGTCTGTAGCGTACCCAGTTCCAGCACCACGATGTCGTCGCGGATGATCCGGACCTTCGCGCCCTTGCGGACCACGCCCTCGGACACCCGGCAGCCGGCGATCTTGCCGGTCTTGGAGATGTCGAAGACCTGAAGCACGGCCGCGTTGCCCAGGAATGTTTCCCGTTGCAGCGGAGCCAGCATGCCCGAGAGCACGCCCTTCATGTCGTCCAGAAGATCGTAGATGATCGAGTAGTAGCGGATCTCGACGCCTTCGCGGTCGGCCAGGTCGCGCGCCTGTTTCGACGCACGGACGTTGAAGCCCAGGATCGGGGCCCCGGCCGACTTGGCCAACTGGACGTCGCTCTCGGTGATGCCGCCAGCGCCGGAATAGACGACGCGGGCGCGAACTTCCTCGTTGCCCATCTTCTCGAGCGAGCCCTGGATGGCCTCGCTCGAGCCCTGAACGTCCGATTTGATGACGACCGGCAGTTCCGAGATCTTCTTGGAACCCAGCTTGGACATCATGTCGACCAGGCTGACCTGGTTGATGCCGCCGGTGGCCTTCTCGCGCTTCACGCGGGCGCGGTACTCGGTCAGCTCGCGGGCGCGGGCCTCGGAATCCACCACGGCCAGCGGTTCGCCGGGCGACGGCGCCTCGTCCAGACCCAGGATCTCGACCGGAACCGACGGGCCGGCCTCGGTCAGCTGGGCGTTGCGTTCGTCCAGCAGGGCGCGGACCTTGCCCCAGGCGGAGCCGGCCACGACGATATCGCCGCGCTTCAGGGTGCCGCGCTTGACCAGGACGGTGGCGACCGGGCCTCGGCCCTTGTCCAGCTTGGCCTCGATGACCACGCCTTCCGCAGAGCGATCCGGATCGGCCTTCAGGTCCATGACCTCGGCCTGCAGCAGAATGGCCTCGATCAAGCCGTCCAGGTTGGTGCGCGCCTTGGCCGAGACCTCGACGATCTGGGTGTCGCCGCCCAGGGCTTCGCCGATGATTTCGTATTGCAGCAGCTCGTTGACGACCTTCTGCGGATCGGCGTCCGGCTTGTCGATCTTGTTGACGGCCACGATGATCGGCGCGCCGGCCGCCTTGGCGTGCTGGATGCTCTCGATCGTCTGAGGCATGACGCCGTCGTCGGCCGCCACCACCAGGATGACGATGTCGGTGACGTTGGCGCCGCGGGTCCGCATGGCGCTGAACGCCGCGTGGCCCGGGGTGTCGAGGAAGGTCACAGCTTGGCCAGACGGCGTCTTCACCTGATAGGCGCCGATGTGCTGGGTGATGCCGCCGGCCTCGCCAGCCGCCACGTCGGTGGTGCGCAGCGCGTCCAGCAATGAGGTCTTGCCATGGTCGACGTGGCCCATGATGGCCACGACCGGCGCGCGCGGCGTGGTCGCGTCGTCGTCGATCGCGTCGGACAGGAAGCCCTCTTCGACGTCGGACTCAGACACGCGCTTGACGGTCATGCCGTATTCGTCGGCCACCAGTTCGGCGGTGTCGGTGTCGATCACGTCGGTGATCTTCACCATCATGCCCTGACGCATCAGGAATTTGACGATGTCGACGCCGCGCACGGCCATACGATTGGCCAGTTCGCCCACGGTGATGACGTCGGGAATGACGACCTCGCGCGGACGGTTCGGCGCGTCGGTCGAGCCGCCCTTGCGCTTTTCCTTTTCACGCTCGCGAGCGCGACGGACCGAGGCCAGCGAACGCATCCGCTCGGCCGTGTCGCCGTCGCCGGCCACGGACTGAATGGTCAGACGCCCCTCTCGCCGCTTGGGCTCGCCGCGCGTGCGGCTGACCGCCTTGCCGGCGTCCGAGAAACGCTTGTCGCGATCGTCCTCCGGCTTGCCGGGGCGGGCGAAGCCCGTGCCGGGTGCGCGGGCGGGACGCAGGACGTTCGGCTCGGCCGGAGGCGCGTTCGGGGCCGGACGACCGCCGGGACCCGTGCGGGCGCCGCCGGGGCGGGTCGCACCGGGCGCCGGACGCGGCGTCAGGGCAGAATAGCGGACCGGCTCGGCCGGACGGGCCGGGGCCGAAGGACGCGCCGACGGGGTCGGACGATCGGTATAGGATTTCTCCCCGCCGCCCATGGCCTCTTCACGGGCCGAACGACCGCCGAAAGCGGGACGGTCTATCGGGGCGCGCGCCGGGTTCGGCGCCTTGGGCACGCGCTGGCCGAAGTTGACGACCGGGCGGGCGGGCGGCGCCGGGCGAACCGGAACAGGCGTGGGCGCCGGGACCGGCTCGGGCGCGGCGGCGACCGGAGCGGCGGGCGCCGGGGTCGGGGCGGCCGGCGCCCGGGCGGCGGGCTTGGCCGGCGCGGGCGCAGGCGCAGCGGCGGCGAGCTTGGCGGCTTCAGCGCGGGCGGCCTCGGCGGCGGCGCGGGCGGCGGCCGCCTCGGCCTGGGCGGCGCTGGCGGCGGCGGCGGTCGCAGCGGCGGCGTCACGTGCGGCGGCGTCGCGGCGCGCCTGTTCGGCGGCTTGGGCGGCGGCGCGCTCGGCCTGGGCTTGGGTCGCCATCTCGATGGCGCGGCGACGGGCTTCCTGCTCCTCGTTGGACAGGCGACCGCCGGCGGGCTGCGAGACCTGCGGGCGCGGAGCCGACGCTTGGGGCGCGCCGGCTTCGGGACGCGACCCATCCTGACGAGGCCTGGCCACGTCGAAGCCCTGCGGACGCTGGTGGCCGCCGCCTGCCGGAGCCCCCGGACGACGCTTGGTCTCGACGACCACCGTCTTGGTGCGGCCATGGCTGAAGCTCTGGCGCACGGTGCCGGTCGAAACCGATCCCACGGCGCGCGGCTTCAGGCTCAGCGGCGCCCGCGGTCCCGTCGTCGACGGGGTTCCAGTGGGGGCCTGAGGCTGTTGGCCGTCGTTGGTCTTGTCGTTCTCGTCGCTCATCCGGTCGCTTTACTCGTGGGCGGAGAAGTCCGCCGCGTCTCAGTCAAAAATCGTCTCGTCACGCCCAAAAGCCTTTGAAACGCAAAAAGCCGTGCGGCGTCCGCCCCTCGAAAGAGGCCTGACCCCGCCCGTCAATCCGCCCGTTCAGGCTCGTCCTTCGGGTCCTCGTCCGACCCCTTCCCGCCGCCGGCGCCTGGATGATCCAGGTCCCAGGCCGCAGGCCGAAGCGATCGAAATCCCGCCAGTCGTTCGACCTCGATGGTCCAGCGATCGGCTCTGCCGCCATGCAGCAAGACGGCGTGTATCGCATTTTCCAGCCCGAGGGCCAAACTCAAATCATCCGCGCTGAACGCGCCGCAGACCTTGGTCGTCTGATGTCGGGCCAGGGCGACGAGTTTTCCGCGTCCGTCGGCGGCCCCGTCCGAGGCCTCGATCAGCCAGGCGGCCTTGCCCGAGCGGATCGCCGCGGCGGATTTCTCGAAGCCCGAGATAAGCACGCCTTCGCGCCGGGCAAGACCCAGCTGGTCCAGACAACGCCGGACAAGCAAGGTTTCGACCGTGTCGGCGAGGTCCGCCGACGGTTTCAGCTGGGTCTTGGCCGAGCGTGAGAACAGATTCTTCTTCACGGCCGCGTCGACGGAGGCGCGCGACGCCTCCACCCACATTCCCCGCCCCGGCAGTTTCCTGCCCAGGTCCGGGGCCACCATGCCGTCCGGCCCGGCGACGAAACGGATCAGTCGAGATTCATCCATGGCCTGGTGGGTGACCAGGTCCCGGCGCTCTCTATCGATCGTCGCGTCGCGAAGGCTCATGGACGGCGGTTTCCATCACGCGTCTTGGGTCGGCTCGAGGTCGTCTTCGACCTCGGCGTCATCAGCGTCTTGGGGGGCGGCGTCTTCGGCTTCCGGCGCGTCGAACACGGCCTCGGGGTCGTATTCACCCTCGGCGTACTCTTCCTCGTATTCCGGCTCGGGCTGCGGCAGTTCCGAGGCGTCGATCCAGCCGGCGGCGACACGGGCCTGCAGGATCAGCAGTTCGGCGTCTTCCTGGGCCAGGTTGAAGGCTTCCAGCACGCCGGCGACCTTCGTCCGCTCGCCGTTCTTCATCTCGTAGCCGCCACGGATCTCGTCGGTGGCCAGATCGGCCAGATCCTCGACCGTCTTCACGCCGCCCTCGCCCAGGGCGACGGCGATCGGCAGGGTCACGCCCGGAACCGACAGGACTTCGTCCAGCACGCCCAGCTCGACGCGTTTGGCGTCCAGGATGGCGGCCTGTTTCTCGAGGTAGTCGCGGGCGCGGGCCTGCAGTTCCTCGGCGGTGTCCTCGTCGAAGCCTTCGATCTCGGCGACTTCGTAGGATTCCACGAAGGCCAGGTCTTCCACCGTGGCGAAGCCTTCGGTGACCAGCAGTTGGGCGATGACCTCGTCCACGTCCAGGGCTTCCTGGAACAGCTGGGTGCGTTCGGTGAACTCGCGCTGGCGGCGCTCCGAATCCTGCGACTCGGTAATGATGTCGATCTGCCAGCCGGTCAGCTGGGAGGCGAGACGGACGTTCTGGCCGCGACGGCCGATGGCCAGCGACAGCTGCTCGTCAGGCACGACCACTTCCACGCGGTCGGCTTCTTCGTCGAGCACGACCTTGGAGACTTCGGCCGGGGCCAGGGCGTTGACGATGAAGGTCGGCTCATCCGGGTTCCACTGGATGATGTCGATCTTCTCGCCCTGCAGCTCGGCCACGACCGCCTGGACGCGCGAGCCGCGCATGCCGACGCAGGCGCCGACGGGATCGATGGAGCTGTCGTTCGACAGGACGGCCATCTTGGCGCGCGAACCGGCGTCGCGGGCGGCGGCGCGGATTTCGATCACGCCGTCGTAGACCTCGGGCACTTCCTGGGCGAACAGCTTGGCCATGAAGCCCGGGTGGGCTCTGGACAGCATGATCTGCGGGCCCTTGGCCTCCGGACGGACGTCATAGATGTAGGTGCGGATCCGGTCGCCGATGTTGAACACCTCGCGCGGGATCGACTGGTCGCGGCGCATGATGCCTTCGCCCCTGCCCAGATCGACGATGGTGTTGCCGTATTCGACGCGCTTGACGGTGCCGTTGACGATCTCGCCGACGCGGTCCTTGAACTCTTCGTACTGGTTGGCGCGCTCGGCCTCGCGGACCTTTCCGGTGATGACCTGACGGGCCATCTGCGTCTGGACGCGGCCGAACTCGAACGGCGGCAGGTCCTCGACATATTCCTTGCCGACCACGGCTTCCGGATCGCGCTTGGAGGCGTCGGTCAGGCGAACCATGGCCGAGTCGTTGAATTCCTCCAGCTCGTCTTCCGGCATCCAGTCGTCCTCGACGATGGTGACGTGACGGGTCAGGGCCAGTTCGCCCGTCTTCGGGTCGATCCGGGCGCGGATGTCGTGATGGGCGCCGTAGCGCGACTTGGCGCCCTTCTGGATGGCTTCTTCCAGGGCTTCGATCACGATCTCGCGGTCGATGTTCTTTTCCTGGGCGACCGCATTGGCGATCTGGAGGAGTTCCAGGCGATTGGCGGAAATACCGGTCACGGCCATCAGGCGTCGTCCTCAGAAGTCTTGGTGGTGTTGTTTTTGTCTTCCGGCGCACCTTCCGGCAGGCCGTCGTCTTCGGGTTCGCCCCGCGCGGCGCGGATCGCGGCCCCGCGCTTCAGAAGGGCGTCGTTCATGACCAGCTTGGCGTCCACCAGCCAGTCGAACGGGATCAGGGCGGTGTCGTCCTCGCCGTCCAGGTCGATGGCGATGTTCTCGCCGTCGACGCCGGCGACGATACCCTTGAAGCGTTTGCGGCCCTCGACCATCCGGTCGGTCTCCAGACGCGCCTCCAGACCCTCGAACAGGTCGAAATCCTTCAGCCGGGTCAGCGGCCGGTCGATGCCGGGCGACGAGACTTCCAGCAGATATTCGCCTGCGATCGGATCGGCGACGTCCAGAACCTCGGACATGGCGCGGCTCAGACGGGCGCATTCGCCGACGTCGATGTCGTTATCCGACGGACGCTCGGCCATGACCTGAAGCCGGCGACGCAGCGTCCCGCCCATCAGGCGCACGCGCACGATCTCCAGACCGATCGATTCCGCGATGGGATCGATCAGCTCCAGGATCTGCCGGTCTTCGACGGTCTTGGCGCGCAAGCGGGTTGGTATCCGGGCAAAAATAAAAGCGGTCGGCCCCGACGGCCGCCGCTTTGAACGACGCCGTTGGACGCCGGTCTAACGATGTGAGGGGGCATATAGACCCCTCTCGCGCAAAACAAAAGGGCCGACGCTTTCCGACCGCCCTTTCGCAGATCAGTGGGCGTGCACTCGGTGATGGTGGCGGCCACCGCCCAGCAGGGTCTTGATGAAGTAGAAGACGGCGATGACGATGGCATAGCCCAGAAACAGGGCGAACCGGGTCATCCAGAAGCTCGAGTCCGTCAGCGGCGGCAGGGCGAAGGCGCCGCCGTCCAGCATCGGCCGCAGCACCTCGACGATGGTGTGGACCAGGACCGCGCCGAGCGCGCCCGACCACAGCCCGCGCCACGATCCGACCAGGAACAGGCCGAAGACCGCCGCGATGATCAGGCCGATCACCTGATTGACCCCATCGAAGCCACTGTCCGCCAGGGCGAACAGCCCCTGCAGCAGATTGCCCAGCTGGGCGAAGAACTCTTCCATCACACGCCTCCGGTGTTGACTGTCAGCGGCCCAGCTTGGCCGTCGGCAGGGTTAACGCCGGTCTGCGGGAATTGGATGCTTCCCTATCGCCCGGTCGACCCGAAGCCGCCCGCGCCGCGCGCCGTCTCGTCCAGATCGTCGACCTCGACCACCGTCGCCTGGGCCACGGCGGCGATGACCATCTGGGCGATCCGCTCGCCCCGTCTGACGACGAACGGCTCCTGTCCCAGGTTGATCAGGATGACCCCGACCTCGCCGCGATAGTCGCTGTCGATGGTGCCGGGCGTGTTCGGTGCACTGATCCCGTGCTTGAGGGCCAGGCCCGAGCGCGGCCGGATCTGCGCCTCCCATCCCTGCTCCAGGGCGATCTTCAGACCCGTCGGCACCAGGGCGCGCTGACCCGGCTCCAGGGTCATCGGCGCATCCTCCGGCACCGCCGCCCTCAGGTCCATCCCGGCCGAGCCGGCGGTCTCATAGGCCGGCAAGGCCAGACCCTCGGAATGGGGCAGACGCAGGATGCGAAGGGTGCTCAAGGGAAACTCTCAGGCCATGGAGGAGAAATAATCGGCGATCCGGTCGGCCAGTCGCGCGGCCACCTCGGTCTTGGACAGACGCGGCCAAGGGTCGGAGCCGTCCTTGGTGACCAGCAGCACCGTATTGCCGTCCGCCCCGAACACATGACCCGAGACGTCGTTGCCGACGATCCAGTCGCAGCCCTTCCTCGACAGCTTCGACCGGGCATTGGCCTCTAGATCGGTCGTCTCGGCCGCGAAGCCGATCACCAGCTTCGGCCGTTTCGGTCCCGGCTTGGCGATCCCCGCCAGGATGTCCGGGTTCTCGATCAGGGCCAGCGTCGGCGGCCCGCCCGGCGCCTTCTTGATCTTGCCGCCCGCGACCGTATCCACGCGCCAGTCGGCCACCGCCGCCGACAGCACCGCGATGTCCGCCGGGAGAGCGCCTTCCGTCGCCGCCTTCATCTCCATCGCCGTCTCGACGTCGATCCGGGTCACCCCCATCGGAAGCGCCAGATCCGTCGGCCCCGACACCAGCGTCACCTCGGCCCCCCGCGCGGCCAGGGCCGCCGCGATCGCATAGCCCTGTTTCCCGCTCGAGCGATTGGTCAGGCCCCGCACCGGGTCGATCGGCTCGAAGGTCGGTCCCGCCGTGACCACGGCCTTCCGCCCCGCCAGCGCGCGCCCATCCGGTCCGGCCAGCAGCCCCTCGATCGCCTCAAGGATCGCCGCCGGCTCCGCCATCCGGCCGGGCCCGAACTCGCCGCACGCCATCTCGCCCTCGTCGGGCCCGACCACCGCCATGCCGTGGAACCCGTCGAACCCCTTCAGCCGCTCCACGTTCGCCTGCACCGCCGGATGCAGCCACATCCGCACGTTCATCGCCGGGGCCAGCAGCGTCTTCTTGTCCGTAGCCAGTAGGGTCGTCGACGCCAAATCGTCAGCCAATCCGTTCGCCGCCTTGGCGATCAGCCCCGCCGTCGCCGGCGCCACGACCACCAGATCGGCCCAGCGAGACAGCTCGATATGCCCCATGGCCGTCTCTTCGTCGGGATGGAACAGCCCCATCCGCACCGGATTGCCGGTCAGGGCCGCCAACGACAGGGGCGTCACGAACTCGGCTCCGCTCTGGGTGAGGATCGCCTGCACCTCGCAGCCCGCCTTCTTCAGCAGCCTCACGAGTTCCAACGCCTTGTAGGCCGCGATGCCGCCGCCGACGATCAGCAGGATCTTCCGGTTCATCAGGGTCGCGCTGGACATTCGGTCGGTCTAGCCGGACCCGCGCCGTGCGTCGAGCGAGCGAAAAAGAACATTGTACGAACAAACAACCTGTGGCTAAGTCGCTTTCGCGGGTTTCACTTGGAGGGTGTGATGCGGATCTGGATGACGGCGGGGGCCATGGTGGCGGCCCTGTTCCTTACGGCGTGCGGCAATGGGGATTCGGCGGTAGAGACCCGCGACCGAGCAGCCGATACGGCCCCGGTGGCCCTGACTTCGACGACTGCCGTCGCCGCAAGTCCGGCCGAGACGCAACCGAAAACAGTGGTGACGGCCAACCGTCGCGAGACCGTCGATGAGAAGGTCCAGCGCCTCTACGAGCGCAACGGCGCCGACTTCGACGCGCGCTCGGCCGAAGATTTCCTGCAGAAGGTCACTGCATTCACCAGCCGCCCGCCTTCGGGCACGGAGACGGCGTCCCGCCCCAACGGCGACACCCTGCTCTACCAGGCGTCAACCAACACCTTTGCCGTGGTGGCTCGCGACGGCACGCCCCGCACCATGTTCAAGCCGGATGAAGGCCCCGCCTATTGGGCCGCGCAAAAGGCCGCCGCCCCAACCTTCGGCCGGAGGCGGTCAGAGAACTGAGCGACGGAAAGCCGCGTTCAAGCAGCGAGACGAGCGGTAGCTCTTGAAGACGCTTCAGCCCTCTTCCGGCTTGCCGGTCATTTCCCGGATCATGTCAAGCGCCAGTTTCTGCTGACGGCTGGAAAGTTGGGGCGCCAGACGGGCAATCTCGATGGTGTAGCGGGTCGACGGAAACTCGTGGTCGAAGGTCGCGGCGCCGGCCTCGCCTTCCGCCATCCCTGGCTGAGCGCCGAGGCCCTGGAAGAAGTATCCGACATCGACCTTGAAGAAGCGGGCGATGTCCCAGAGCTTGGAGGCCGAGATGCGGTTGGCGCCCTTCTCGTACTTCTGGATCTGCTGGAAGGTCAGGCCCAGTGCGCGACCGAGATCGCTTTGATTGTAGCCCAGGCTGATGCGCTTTTCGCACACCCGTCTGCCCACATGGCGGTCCACCGGATGGGGCCCGTCCTCGCCGACACCTCTACCCATTTCTTGTTTTAGTCCTAGATTGCGACCGGAAAGCCCATGCGCCCGTCCGGTCAAGCTGTCATCTGATTTCTGGGAAATAGGAATTACGCTACCGCTTCCGATTTGGCTTCAAAGCCTTCACGACTGGAACGGCGATTTCGAGCCGATCCGCCGGTAGTTTGCCCACCGCCTTGGCCAGAAGAACCAAAGTCTTCGCTCGGCCGTCCTCGCGATCAAATGTCGATCGACGTTCCTCGGCCACGCCACCGTCCGTCATGACTTGGTGAGGCAAGCCGGCGAACAGGTGAGCCAGTTTCACGTCGAGTCGCCGACAAATCTGCCAAAGCCGCGCCGCCGCTATCCGTTGACTGCCGTTTTCATATCGCTGGATCGTGGCTACGGAGACCCCGAGGTAGTCCGCCATGTCTTCGCGAGATACGGGTTTGGCGTCGCGAACGAGGCGGACACGCTGACCGAGAAGCACGTCGATATGCCGTGTCTTGGGCCGGTCTCTGGCTTCTTCGGCCTCGACAGAATCCTTCGTCATGACCAACGCTTCCTTACTGACGTCCACGCCGCCAGGGCCAAGCCACCCAGCACCATCAGCCAGAAGAACAAATCGCCAAAACGGCCATAGGGCGTCACCGCCACCGGTCGGGGCAGCAGCATATCGATCACCCCGCTCTCGCCCGGGTCGAGGCGAGCGCCCTCGACCACCCGACCCCACGGATCGATCATGGCCGAAACGCCCGTCGGCGTGGCCCTGACCACCGGCAGGCCCGTCTCGATGGCGCGATAGCTGGCGAGGTTCAGGTGCTGGATCGGCCCTGAAGTGGCCCCGAACCAGGCGTCATTGGAGACATTGACGATCCACTCCGGACGCCCTGCCCCGCCCGGTGTGAACCCCGGATACAGGCTCTCGTAACAGATCAGCGGCTGCACCCTCGGCGCATTGGGCAGGTCGATCGGGGCTGGGCGCGGCCCGGGGCTGAAGTCGGCGGGCATATGCACGAGGCTGCGGACTCCCATGGCCCCCATGAGATCGCCCAACGGCAGGAACTCACCGAACGGCACCAGGCGGTATTTGTCGTAGATGGCCGTAACCCGAAGACCCGCCGGGCCCTCGTCGGCAAGCGAGAACAGGCTGTTGTAGTAACGCGCCCGCCCGTCCGGCACCGCCTCGCCGCGCGCCAGCCCCATCAGCAGGGTCTGCCCAGGCTGGACCGCATTGGCGATGGCCGGACCGTCGGGCGACGCGGGAGCGAACACGTCGTTGAAGCTGGCGGGCAAGGCGCCCTCGGGCCAGACGATCACGTCCGGTTGGGCCGCGCCGAGCTGCCCGGTCAGGGCGACGTAGCGATTGATGATCGACTGGTAGGCTTCCGGTGTCCACTTGGATTCCTGGGCGATGTCCGCCTGGACGATCCGGATCAAGGTGTCGGTGTCGCGCACCTCGGCGCCGCTGAGCCGGATCGTCCCGCCGATCACCAGCGCGGCCAGAACCCCGACCCCAGCCAGGGCCGTGCCGACGCGAGCCCTGCGGGTTCCGTCACCGAACAGTCCTCCGAACGAAGCCGTCGCCGCGACGGTGACGAAGCCCAGACCATAGACCCCGACGACCGAGGCGAACTGCGACCCCGCCGAACCGGCAGCCCAGCTTGCCCCGGCCGGATTCCACGGGAAGCCCGTCAGCACATGGCCACGCAGCCACTCAAGCAGGGCGAAACAGGCTGCAAAGACAATAACTCGAACCAGACCGAGCGGCGCGAACCGGCGATACAGGGCCATGGCCGCGCCCCAGAACAGGCCGATGCCGGCGGGCAACAGACTAGCCGCGAAAGGCGCCATCCAGGCCTGATCCGGATTGACCAGAAACGCCTCGGCCACCCACCAGCAACCCGCGCCGAAATAGCCGAAGCCGGCCAGCCACCCCATCCAGAAAGCGCCGCGCATTGACTGCGACCGCTCGGCCAGCAGCATCAGAAGCGGATAGCCCAGCAGTCCTGGCAGGATGCCGAACGGCGGATGGGCCAGGGCCGTCGCGACACCTGCGAACAGGGCCAGACCGATGCGGGTCCAGCGCCCGCTGACCGCCCCGTTCAACGCGTCGCTCGATTTCCGGAGAAGCTCAGCCGTCATGCGGGAGCATGTATGGGTCCGACACGCCCAGGCTGGCAAGGATGCCCCGCTCCTCTCCCTCCATCGCCTCGGCCTCGGCGTCGTCTTCGTGATCGCGGCCCAGCAGGTGCAGCACGCCGTGCACCACGAGATGGGTCAGGTGGTTGGTCAGAGTCTTGGACTGCTCGACCGCCTCGGCGGCGCAGACCCCATAGGCCAGCACGATGTCGCCGAGAGGCTGAGGCCCCGCGCCCGGCATCTCCGCCGCAGGGAAGGACAGGACATTGGTCGGCCTGTCCTTCCCCCGGAACCGGTCGTTCAGATCGCGCACCGTCTCGTCGTCGGTCAGCAGGATGACGACCCCGCCCGCCTGCGACCCCAGGGCCGCCACGGCCGCCCTTTCGACCACCGCCTCGACGTCCTCGATGGCGTCGGTCCAGTCTTCGGCCTCAATCTCGACTTCGATCAGTGACCTGGGGATCATGCGGCCGGATCTTCCAGATCGGGGGCGGGCCGCCCGGCCGCCGCATCGGCGTCATAGGCGCGGACGATCCGCTCGACCATGGCGTGACGCACCACGTCCTGGGCCTCGAACTCCAGCACTCCTACGCCCTTCACATCGCGGAGGATGCGCAGGGCGTGGGCGAGACCGGAGTCCCTCGGGTTCAGCAGGTCGATCTGCGACGGGTCGCCAGTGACCACCATCCGGGCGCCCTCCCCAAGTCGGGTCAGAACCATCTTCATCTGCAGCCGCGACGTGTTCTGCGCCTCGTCGACGATGACGAAGGCATGGCTCAGGGTCCGGCCGCGCATGAAGGCGATGGGCGCCGCCTCGATCTCCCCCTTGTCGCGGCGCCGCTGGACGTCCTCGGCGCCGAGGATGTCGTTCAGCGCCTCCCAGATCGGGGCCAGGTAGGGGTCGACCTTCTCGTTCAGATCACCGGGCAGAAAGCCCAGCTTCTCGCCCGCCTCGACCGCAGGACGAGTGATGACCAGCCGGTCCACCTGTCCGCGTCGCAGCAGCGACGCCCCATACGCCGCCGCGAGGAAGGTCTTACCCGTTCCCGCAGGTCCCACGCCAAAGCTAAGCTCGTGGTTGGCCAGGGTATCCAGATACCGCGCCTGGGCGTCGGTCTTGGGCACGATGGCGCCTCGCTTACCGATGGGGAGGGCCATGGGATCGACCCGCCTTCCGCCGCCGATCACCCCGGTGCGGGCCGAGCCAATGCCGGCGCGCACATCGGCCTCGTTGACCTCCGCCCCCTTCTCGACGCGGGCGGCGAGCCCCTCGATCACCTGTTTCGCGTTGGCCCGGTCGCGGGCGCCGCCGTTGATCGAGACACCGCCGCCTGGCGCCTCGATCAGCACCTTGAAGGCGTCCTCGATCAGGGCGACGTGGCGACTGTTCGGCCCGATGACGGCCCTGAGGGCGTCGTCGTCCAACGCCAGGAATTCACTTTCACGCGCCAATCAGGCTGCCTTTCAGACTGTTCTGGTTGCCCTGTTCGATCCTGACCGGAACGATCTGGCCGAGCAGATGATCCGCGCCGTCGACATGCACGGATTGGAGATAGGGGGAGCGCCCAATGGCCTGCCTCGCATGGCGGCCCTTCTTCTCGAGCAGGATGTTCAGAGTTTTGCCCGCCTGCGCCTGGTTGAAGGCGAGCTGCTGTTCGAGCAGCAGGTTCTGCAAGACCTTCAGCCGCGCCTTCATCACCTCGGCCGGGACCTGACCGGGCATGGCGGCGGCGGGCGTGCCCGGGCGCGGCGAATACATGAAGGAGAAACAGGACGCGTAGTTGACCTGCCGCACCAGATCGAGCGTGTCCTCGAACTCGCGATCGGTCTCTCCGGGGAAGCCGACGATCATGTCGCCGGCCAGGGCCAGGTCGGGTCGCGCCTCGCGGATGCGGCCGATGAGGTCGATGTATTTCTGACGCCCATGCTTGCGGTTCATCAGCCGCAGGACTCGGTCCGACCCGGCCTGCACCGGCAGGTGCAAGTAGGGCATGAGCGCGTCCAGCTCGGCATGGGCCGCGATCAGGTCGTCGGACATGTCATTGGCGTGGCTGGTCGTATAGCGGATGCGGTCCAGCCCCGGGATTTCGGCCAGGGCCCGCGCCAGTCTGGCCAGGGTCCAGACCGTCCGATCCGGCCCCTCCCCGTCATAGGCGTTGACGTTCTGACCCAGCAGGGTGACCTCGCGTACCCCTTGGTCCGCCAGACCGCGCGCCTCGGCCAAGACGCCCTCGACCGGCCGCGACCATTCGGCGCCGCGGGTATAGGGGACGACGCAGAAGCTGCAGAATTTGTCGCACCCCTCCTGCACGGTGAGGAATGCGGTGTAGCCCTTGACCCCGCGCACGGCCGGCATGGCGTCGAACTTTTCGTTGGGGGCGAAGTCGGCGCCGATCCGCTCGCCCCGCGACCGGGCGGTGCGTGTCAGAAGCTCGGGCAGCTGGTGATAGGCCTGGGGGCCGACGACGATGTCGACCGCCGGGGCCCGCAGCATGATCTCTTCGCCCTCGGCCTGGGCGACGCAACCGGCGACCGCGATGGTCATGCCGCCCTCGCCCCGCTCCAGCTTGCGCTCGCGCATCTGCCGGATTTTGCCCAGCTCGGAATAGATCTTCTCGCCCGCCTTCTCGCGGATGTGGCAGGTGTTCAGAATGACGAAGTCGGCGCCTTCGGGGCTGTCGGTCGTGGCGTATCCCAGTGGGCGCAGGACGTCGGCCATGCGCTCACTGTCATAGACGTTCATCTGGCAGCCGTAGGTTTTGATGAACAGCCGCTTGGCCCCTTCGGGGACAGCAGCGGTCTCGACCTCGGGCCGGGTCAGGGTGTCGGACATGCCGGCCTTCTAGTCCGCAGGTCGTCCGGGCGCCACGCCGTCGATCAGGACAACTGGTCCGGGTTCACCCGCGCCGCGTTGCGGTGGAAGATCAGGCCCTCGCGCTTGGATGGTTCGGCGCCGTCGATGGCCTTGCCGTAGAGTTCCAGCTTGTGGCCGACCAGTTCGAAGCCCAGGCGTTCGGCGATCTCGGTCTTCAGTCGTTCAATCTCGGCGTCGAAGAATTCGATGACCTCGCCGGTCTTGGTGTCGATCAGGTGGTCGTGGTGGTCGTCGCCGGCCTCTTCATAGCGGCTGCGGCCGTCGCCGAAATCGTGCTTCTCGACGACTCCGGCTTCCTCGAACAGACGCACGGTGCGGTAGACGGTGGCGATCGAGATGTGCGGATCGATGGCGGAGGCGCGGCGGTACAGTTCCTCCACGTCGGGATGGTCCTCGGCGCTGCCCAAGACGCGGGCGATCACCCGGCGCTGTTCGGTCATGCGCATGCCGCGCTCGGCGCAGAGTTTTTCGATCCGGTCCATGGGCGACGAAGATAGAGGGGCGATCCGCTCGAGGGAAGCCGTTCAGGCGAAGTTGCGAACCAGGATGAGCGCATCGACCGCCGGGCCGTCCGCACGCGGATAATAGCGAGGCCTGCGCCCCGCGGTCTTGAACGCAAGCGAGCCGTAGAGAGCGCGGGCCGGGGCGTTGTCCTCAGCCACTTCGAGGAACATCCGGTTCGCGCCGAGTTCGGCTGCGCGCCTGCTCGCCGCCTCGACAAGACGCCCCCCCAGCCCTTGCCTCCGGGCCGATGGCCGGACGGCGAGGGTGAGGATTTCCGCTTCGTCGGCCACGACCCGGATTAGGATAAGGCCGTCGTTGTCGCCTTCCAGAACCACGCCCGCTTGGCCCAGAAGATCGGCGAAGGCGACCGCAGACCAGGGCGTGTGGAACGACTCGGCGTGCAACTCGGCCAGGCCCTGCGCGAGGGCGTCGGGTTCGGCTGTCGTGTTCATAGGCCCAACACGACCGGTCGGGCCTGACCGGGCAGGCGTGTCGGCGGCGTGGCGTCCGGCGCGCGAAGATATAGCGGCCGAGGCGGATTTGCCGCAGGGTCGTGGGCCGCCGTCAGAGCCGCAAGCGCCGCTGGCGCGGGGGTGGTGGCGGCCTCGCCAGAGCCGCCGACAAGGGCCGCGCCGGACCCGGTCATTTTCCAGTCTCCCTCGGCCAGCAAGGCGGTCGCGTCCTCAATCGACAAGGCCTCCGGTTTCGACACAGGTGCGCCGTTCCGGAAACGCTGGAGGTAGACCTGACTGCGACGGGCGTCGATCACCGCCGCCGTTGCGCCCCGTCCGTCGTCGGCGGAGCGGGCCAGGGCTTCCAGGGTCGAGACACCCACCACCGGCAGACCCAAGGCCGCGCCAAGACCCTGAGCGAAGGCCAAACCGACCCGCAGACCTGTGAACGACCCCGGCCCGACAGTGACGCCGATCCGGTCCAGCGTTTCGAACCCGCCGCCGGTCTCGGCGACCGCATCGCGGACGAAGCCTCCCAACCGTTCGGAATGGCCGCGCGCCATGAGCTCGGTCCGCACGCCGAGCGGGCGGCCGTCCTCGAACACGGCGGCCGTGCAGGCGTCGAGCGCCGTGTCGATGATCAGCACCCTCATCGGGCCGCCCCGGTCAGGGAGTCGGCGCGAGGGCCTCGGTGATCCGGGCCAGGGCCTGACGCAGCGCGCGGTCGCGGATCAGGGGAAAGGCGGCGGCGACCACCCGTCCCTCGGCTGTGGCGGTCATGAAACCCAGGTTGGGCAAGTCGTCGGTCGCAGGCTCCGCGCCCGGCGACGGATCGGGAAACAGGGCGCCCGGCGCGACGCCCAGAGCTATGGCGATGTCGTTCAGACGCGAAGCCGAGATCCGGTTCTGACCCGCCTCGTATTTCTGCACCTGCTGCGGGCTGACGCCGAGGCGTTGCGACAAGGCGGTCTGGGACAACCCCAAAGCCACGCGTCGCGCGCCGATCCGACGTCCGACCAAGGCGTCGATGGCGTCTGGCGATCGCGGCATGACGGCGGCTCCGGCTGTCTCTACGATCGGATCGTTTCACATCGTCGCCCCGAGTGCAATCTTTTCGTTTCATTCGTCGAGTCTTGCGCGGACGGCGGCGACGCGGGCGACGGCGGCGCGGTCGAGGCGTGTTTCGGTTTCAAGTCCGGCCGGGCCGCCTGTCACATAGAGATGGTCGCCGTCGGCGCGTTGGTACAGGCGCACCAGGCGGGTGCCGTCGGTCAAGTCGATGACGCAGCCCTGATCGCGGCGCGGCCAGCGCTCCGGGTCGAACTCCAGAACGACGCCGGAGGCGGCCCATGGGGCGAGCTCGTCATTTGAGAGTTGCATCCGTTCGATGGTGGTCGGGGCAGCGGACGGGGTTGAGCCGAAGTCGCGGCGGGGGCTTTCGAGGCCGGTCGCTGGCGCCGGTGACGGATACGTTTCGCGGGCGAGGATCAAGGCGAGATCCTCGGGTGTTGCGTCGAGGGCGCCGGTCAGGCGACGCTGGACATCGGGGCGAAAGAGGCCGGGGCGTTTGCCGCTTTCGTAGAGGCCCCAGCCCTGGCTGGTCATGCCAATGCGGACGCCTGCCTCGGCCTGGCTCAGGCCGGCGTGGCGGCGGAGGGTCGCCAGACCCTCGCCGAGGGCGGCAGCGTCCGGATCGGGTGCGAAGCGGGCCATGGGGGATTGTGCCTTGTCCCGGGGCAGGAGGCGAGACGAAAAAGTTTCACCCACGCTCAAGCGGTAGCGCCCTTAGATCACCTGTTCGACGCTGGTGACCTCGGGCACGTAGTGTTTCATCATCTGCTCGACACCGGCCTTGAGCGTCATGGCGGAGGACGGACAGCCGGCGCAGGCGCCGCGCATGCGGAGCTTCAGCACGCCGCTCTCCTCATCGAAGGCGTCGAACAGGATGTCGCCGCCGTCCTGGGCGACGGCCGGTCGGATGCGGCTGTCGAGCAGAGCCTTGATCTCGGCGACGATCTCTGAGTCCTCGGCGCCGTCATCCCCCGAGACGTCCCCGTCGCGCAACAGGGGCGCGCCGGAGACGAAATGATCCATGATGACCGACAGGATCTCGGGCTTCATCTCCGACCAGTCGCGGCCGTGCTCCACCTTGGTGACCGAGACGTAGTCGGCGCCGAAGAAGACGCCGGAGACGTCCTCGAGCGTGAACAGGGCCTCGGCCAGGGGAGAGGCCGTCGCCTGGTCGATGGTTAGGAACTCACGCGAACCGGCCGGAGCTACATCGCGACCGGGCAGGAACTTCAGCGCGTTCGGGTTCGGGGTCGGTTCTGTCTGGATGAACATGGGCGGGAGATGCGCCTGGGGCGGAAGGTTCGCAAGTCCGGCCCCGACCCGTCCGGACTCGAAAAATAGAGTCCGGAGAGTCCGGATAGTCCGCTTGGTGAGCTCAAAGCATCGTCTGACCCGTGAGGTCATGACGGCCCTCCGCTCAAACAGACCCAGTATGGGGCGTTTCAGCGGTGATGGGTAAAAGGGCTCTCAATGGAGCCGGACGTTCAAATCGCTGGAGAATTCTGACGATCGGTTGATTGGTGTACGACTTCCTTCTCCCCTCGCGGGTCGACAAAGGACCGCAAGGGGAGAAGGGAGGTCAGGCCAAATCCTCGATCTCGGCGTCCGTCAGTTCTCCCGGCACGATAGTCACCGGCAGCTTCCGCCCGCCGAAGGCCGCGCCCTGTTTGAGGACGGCGGAGACCAGGGGGCCCGGGCCGCGACCGCCCGCGCCGGCGGCGAGGACCAGGATCTTGATCTCCGGATCGTCGCCGCAGACCTTGCGGATGGCGGACTGGGGTTCGCCCTCCTCGATCAGGAAGACGGGCTGGGCGCCCGAGCGTTCCTGGGCCTCCTCGCCGAGACGGTTCAGAAGCTGTTCGGCCTCGGCCCGCTGCTGACGCTGGATTTCCTCGCGGACGCCCGCCCAATGTTCGTCCGATCCGCCGGGAATGATCCGCAGAAGCGCCACGCGGCCGCCGGTCGACCGCGCCCGGCGCGAGGCGTAGCGCAGCGCCGCCTCGAACTCGGGGCTGTCGTCGACGACGACGAGGAACTTCCGGGGCATCAGAGTGCGCCCGCGACCTGACGGATCTGACCGTTGGCGATGGTCAGTTTGGCGAAGGTCCAGCCCGTGCCCGAGGCCTCGATCTCGTCCACCGCGGCGCGGACGCCCTCTACGATGTCCAGACGCGGTCCGATCCAGGCGTCGACAGCGGCCTCGGCGGTCGCCTCACTGTCGCCCACGGCCGGGTCGGAGGCCTTGGCCACCGCGCGGGTCAGGGCGACCTGTTCGGCCATGAGGTCCTCGATCAGTCGACGCACGGCCAGCCGGTCGAAATGATCGCCCGACGGCACGGCGCCGGCGGCGGCGCGCAGGCGATCGAAGTCGAAGGCGGCCCCGACCTGGTGATAGAGGCGCGCCATCCGGGGCTCCGACCAGCCAGCCTCTTGCGCCAGATCGCCGATGTCGGCGGTGGCGACGAGGGGCCGCAGCATGGCGATGGTCTGAGCCAGTGCCTCGCCGACGCCCATGTCGCCGAACCGCTTCAGCCGATCGGCCAGACGGCCCTGTTCGAACTGGGACAGGACGTCGCCGCCGGCCGCGCGCAACGCGTCGGCGGCGGGACGATAGGCCTCTATGAGACCCTGCACCGTCGCCCCCGCCTTGCCGGCGCGACGCGCCAGCCAGAAGGTCTGACGTCGCAGGACAGTGGAGATCTCGGTGTAGAGGGCCGTCTGGGTCTCGGCAGGAACCTTGAGGTCCAGCGCGCTGACCGCGTCCCACGCCTCGTCGAGGCGGAAGACACGACGCGCAGCCTCGAAGGCGATGACCAAAGCAGTCGTGTCGCAACCCGCCGCCGCGCGCAGACGGTCGGGGAAGGTCGGACCCGTCATGTTGACGATCTCGTTGCAGAGGACGGTTGCGACGATTTCGCGGCGCAGACGGTGGCCCTGCATCTGCTTCTCAAACCGGGCGAGCGGCTCGGGGAAGTAGCGGACAAGAGTCTCTTCGAAGAAGGGGTCCTCCGGCGCCCTGGACGCCACGATTTCGTCGGCCAGCTCCAGCTTGGAATAGGCCATCAGGACGGCCAGTTCCGGCCGGGTCAGGGCCAGAGCGGCGGTCTTCATCTCCTGGATGCGGATGTCGCCGGGCAGGCCCTCGACCTTGCGGTCCAGTTTGCCGCGCGCGGTCAGCGACTGCATGAACCGCTGCTGGGTGTCGAGCGCACCGGTCCCTTCGGCCTGCTGCAGGGTCAGGGCCAGGGTCTGGTCGTAGTTATGGGCCAGGACCTTGTGACCGACCTCTTCCGTCATCGAGGCCAGCAGCGGCACGCGTTCGGCGAGCGGCAGCGCGCCTTGAGCGACCGCCGCACCGATCAGGATCTTGATGTTCACCTCATGGTCGGAAGTGTCCACACCGGCGGAGTTGTCGATGGCGTCGGTGTTGATGCGGCCGCCGTTGGCCGCGAAGGCGATGCGGCCCGCCTGGGTAAGGCCCAGGTTGGCCCCCTCCCCCACGACCTTCACACGCAGTTCGTCGGCGTTGATCCGGAGCGCATCGGTGCCCTTGTCGCCGACCTGGGCGTCGGTCTCGGCCGCCGACTTCACATAGGTGCCGATGCCGCCAAGGTAGAGCAGCTCGGTCGGCGCCTTGAGGATGGCGCGGATCAGGCTGACAGGATCCAGGGCCTGGTCGGTGATGTCCAGCGCCGCGCGAATTTCCGGCGTCAGTTCGATCGACTTGGCCGAGCGCGAGAAGACGCCCCCGCCGGCCGAGATCTTCGACTTGTCGTAGTCCTGCCAGGACGAACGCGGCAGCTGGAACATGCGGTTCCGCTCTTCCCACGACGAGGCCGGGTCAGGCGTCGGGTCGATGAAGATGTCGCGGTGGTCGAAGGCGGCGACCAGTTTCGTGGCCTTGGACAGCAGCATGCCGTTGCCGAACACGTCGCCCGACATATCGCCCACGCCGACGGCGGTGAAGGGCTCGGTCTGGATGTCCTTGCCGATCTCGCGGAAGTGGCGCTTGACCGCCTCCCAGGCGCCGCGGGCCGTGATGCCCATGGCCTTGTGGTCGTAGCCGACCGAACCGCCGGACGCGAAGGCGTCGTCCAGCCAGAAACCGTAGTCGGCCGAGACGCCGTTGGCGATGTCGGAGAAGGTCGCCGTGCCTTTGTCCGCCGCCACGACCAGATAAGGGTCGTCGCCCTCGAACGGCACGACATTGGCCGGGCGCATGACCTTGCCGTCGGCGGCGATGTTGTCGGTGATGTCCAGAAGGCCGGACAGGAAGGTCTTGTAGGCGCGGATGGCCTCGGCCTGCTGGGCGTCGCGATCGGCGCCCGCGCGGACCATGTTGGCCAGGTATTTGGGGAAAAAGCCGCCCTTGGAGCCGACGGGCACGATGACGGCGTTCTTGACCTGCTGGGCCTTCACCAGACCCAGGACCTCGGTGCGGAAGTCGTCGCGGCGATCCGACCAGCGCAGGCCGCCGCGCGCGACGGGGCCGAAGCGCAGGTGGACGCCCTCGATGTGCGGCGCCCAGACGAAGATCTCGCGATAGGGCTTGGGCAGGGGCAGGTCCTCGAGCTCGCGCGAGGCGATCTTGATCGAGATGTGGGGCTTGAAACTGCCGTCGGCCGCCGTCTGGTAGTAGTTGGTGCGCTTGATGGCGCCGATCAGCGCCGCCATGCGGCGCAGAGCCCGGTCGTGGTCCAGCGACTTCACGTCCATCAGGAGGGCGGTGATCTTGTCGGTCAGCTCCGCGACCTGGGCCGCGCGGTCCTCGGCCGAACCACCGTGGGCCGGGTCGAATTTGCAGGCGAACAGGCTGAGTAGGGCGCGGGCGATGGCCGGATAGTCGCGCAGCGCCTCTTCCTGCACGGCCTGGGAGGGGTCAAGGCCTGTCTGCTGGCGATAGCGAGCCAGGGTGCGGATCAGCGCGGCCTCGCGCCAGCCGACGCCGAGTTCCAGCACCAGACGGTTGAAGCCGTCGCTTTCGGTCTGGCCGTTCCAGACGGCGGAGTAGGCGGCCTCGAACGGGCCCTTGATGTCGCCGAAGGCCAGGCTTGCGCCGCGCGGGTCCTCGAGCAGGAACTCGTGGACGTGGAACTCCTGGGCCGTGCCCGTGTGCGCGCCCGGACGGATGGTGTGGTTGAACTCCTCCAACGTCGTCAGCCCCATGTCGGCCAGGATCGGCAGGACGTTCGACAGGGGTACGGCCCCGCCGCGGTGGTAGAGCTTGAAGCGGAACTGCAGCGGGGTGTCGCCGGGCGTCCGGAAGGCGCGGACCGCCACGGGTTCGCCCGCGCCGACCTCGCCGGTCGCGTTCAGGCGGTCGATCTCCTGCAGGTCGGTGACGGCCTCGCCCGCGTCATAGCGGTCGCGATAGCCGGGACCGAAAGCCTCGGCCCAGCGGGCGCTCATGGCGCCGATCTGGCTGTCGTCGACCTCGGCGATGCGCAGGGCGGTCTCGAAGCGATCGACCCAGCTGCGGCCCGTCTCGATGATCTCGGCGTCCAGGACATAGGGGTCCGGCGTCGGGTGATCGCCCGGGGTCACGCCGATGATGTAGTGGATCCGCACCAGCGGCGCGTCCGACAGCTGGGGATACCAGGCCGAGAGACGGCCGCCCCAGGCGCGGGCCAGGATGGCGCCGATCCGCTCGCGCACCCCGGCGTCGAACCGCTCGCGCGGCACGAAGGCCAGGACCGAGACGAAGCGGTCGAACGGGTCCTGGCGGGTGAAGGTCTTGATCCGCGGCCGGTCATAGAGGTGCAGGATGCCCAGGGCCGTTTCCAGCAGCTCGTCCTCGGTGATCTGGAAGAGCTCGTCCCGGGGATAGTTCTCCAGGATGTTCTTCAGACGCTTCTCGTTGTGAGAGCCGGGGGCCTTGCCCGCGCGGGTCAGGGCGTTGGCGACCTTGCGTCGGATCAGGGGCACGTCGGAGGCGGCGCTGTCGTAGGCCTCGGCTGTGAACAGGCCGACGAAGCGGGTCTCGCCCGACGGGCGGCCGTCGTCGCCGTACCGTTTGACGCCGACGTAGTCCATGTAGGCCCGACGGTGGACGCGGCTGCGCAGATTGGCCTTGGCCACGGTGACCGGCTCGGACAGGTCCATCTGCCGCTTCATCTGGGCGGTCAGGACGGCGGGCTCCGACGTGCGGCGCAGGACCGTGCGTTCCGGATCGCGCAGGACGCCGACGCCCTCGGCCGACTGGTCCAGCGGGGCCTCGGCCGCATAGCCGCCGTCCGAGGTGCGCGGATAGTCGTAGTCCCGCGCGCCCAGGAAGACGAAATGGTCGGCGTTGAGATAGCGAAGGAAGTCCAGGTTCTCCGCCACGATCGCCGGGTCGATGCCGCCGGGGCAGGCTTCCAGATGGGCGATCGAGCGCGCCATCAGGGCGTTCATGGCCGGATAGTCGGCCACGGCCGTGTGCACGTCGGCCAGGGTCTGTTCGACGCCGGCCTTAAGCGCCTCGCGGCGCTCGGGCGGCAGGGGATCGATGACCAGGACGATCAGGGATTCACGGGCGCCGTCGCCGGCCCGGCGCGATCCGTCCAACTGGCGCTCCAGCTTCAGGACCGGGTGGAACAGGGCGCGGACCGAGACGCCGGTGTCGGCCAGCTCGCCCATCACGCTGTCGACCAGGAAGGGGCCGTCGTTCTGGACGATGCGGACGACGTCATAAGGCGTGGCGCGTCCACCGGCGGACAGGGGCTCCACCGCCACGCGGGTCTCGCCCGGCGTGCGGCGCTCGGCCCATCGCCACGTATCGGCCAGGACCGCCCCGACGTCTTCCAGCGCCAGTTCGGGGGTCTCGTCCTCGGCATAGTCCTCGAAGGCCTGGGCGACGAAGGACTGTGCGAGTGCGTCCGGGCCGCCGCCCCCCCGAGCCTCCGCGAAAGCCCGTTGCAGCGCCTCCGGGCTGGCGGGCTGGGAGGAGGTGCGAAGGTCGCCGGACATGGGCAGGGTCTCGAAAGGCGCGGCAGGGCCGCCGGGGTCTGGACCGGATACCATCGCTCGGCGGCGACGCTCCGGTCCCTGACCGCTGGATAGGCCGGACCGCGCGCCTCGGGAAGGCCGGAAACGACAAACCCCGCCGGAACCTGTTTCCGGGTCGAGATTATCGGCGATCAGTCTCGCAACAGCAAAAATCTCTTCGCGGGTGCGAAAAGAAAAAGGCCGTCGGACGGGGGTCCGACGGCCTCGCTTGAACCGGCGCTGGAGGGGGAATGGGCGCCGGTCGATGCCGTCGCGGCCTTGGGGAGGGGAGGGGGCCGCGACGTCTGGATGACAGATGGGAGAGCGCTTCCTGACCCGCAAGGGTCGGATGTCAGGGTTTTACGGGCGCAGCGCGCGGCGGTTTGCCGCGGGCGGCGCGTCTCGCCGGCGGCCTCTGCGCGGCGTGGTCGTCCTCGTCCTCCTCGGCATAGGGGCGGCCATCGCCGGACAGGAGGATGGCGATCCACATCGAGCCCTTGAACTCGGCCAGGATGGCCATGGCCATGACCGCCAGCGGCGTCGACAGGAACATGCCGACCACGCCCCACATCTTGCCCCACAGCGCCAGGGCCAGAAGCACGGCGACCGGGTCGATGTTCTGGTTGTCGCCCTGCATGCGCGGCTGGATGGCGTTGCCGACCACGAACAGGATGACCTGCAGCCCGACCAGCAGGATCAGGGCCGGCCAGTAGGTTGGGAACTGGACCAGGGCGAACAAGGGCGGGGCCAGGCCCGCGATGGCGCCGCCCAGCACCGGGATGAAGCCGACGACGAAGATGACGAAGGTCCAGAACTCCGCGTTCTGGAGCCCCACCAGCCGCATCAGGATCCAGGCGGCGACGCAGATGATCGCGCCGGTGACCGTCTGGACCCACAGATAGCCCTCGACACCGCCGCGCACGCGCTGGAAGACCTCGGAGGCCTCCTGACGCGTGTCGCGATGGGGGAAGAGGTTGACGAGTTTGCGCCGGAAGCCGTTCTGCGCCGCCAGCAGAAAGGCCAGATAGACCATCACGAAGAAGGCGCCGGACACCACCCCCTGAACCTGGAAGGCCAGCGTGGTGAGATAGCCGCGCAGATCGATCCCCCGGATGAGGTCCTGGGCCGTCGGCGGGGTTTCCATGCCGAACAGTCGCGCGCCATCGGCGATGATGGCGTCGATCCTGGGACCGATGCCGCTGGAGACGCCGGACGCATCCGTGAAGAAGCCCGCCGCGCCGTTGACGATGAAGGCGATGGCTCCGAGGAAGGCGATCACCACCAAGGCCAGGGCCGCCGTGCCGGCCCAGTGGCGCGGCAGCCGGGTCCGTTCCTCGATGAACCGCTTCACCCCGTCGATCATGATCAACAGGAAGATGGCCATGGCCAGGGGCGTCAGGATGTCCCGCAGCCAGTAGAGGGCCGCCCCTCCGGCCACGACGGCCAGGGTGACGAGAGCGTTGCGGGCGACTGTCGATGTCGGAACGGCGATCGGCGGTTTCATGCCTCGACTTGTCGGGGGCGTCGCCCCGCCGGTCAATCGCCGATTGGCGACGGACGTCGCCACGGCTAAGTCTCGGGCAAGGAGATCCCGCATGACCGACGTCACCGCCAACCCCGGCCTGTTTCTGGGCCAGTCCAACGATGGAGCCGCGCCGCAGCGCGAAATCCTGTTGTGGAACCGCGCCAACCGGCACGGGGTGATCGCTGGCGCGACCGGCACCGGCAAGACCGTGACCCTGCAGATCATGGCCCAGGGTTTCTCGGAGATGGGCGTGCCCGTCTTCTGCGCCGACGTGAAGGGCGACCTCTCGGGCATCAGCCAGGTCGGCACGCCGAACGAGAAGCTTCTGGCCCGCGCCGAGGGGATGGGTCTGACCCTGACGCCCAAGGCCGCGCCGACGGTGTTCTGGGACCTATACGGGCAGAAGGGGCATCCGGTGCGGGCCACAGTGTCCGAGATCGGGCCGTTGCTGATGGCGCGGATGCTGGACCTGAACGAGGTGCAGGAGGGGGTCCTGACCGTCGCCTTCCACGTCGCCGACAAGGAGGGCCTCTTGCTGCTCGACCTCGACGATCTGAGGTCCATGCTGGTCTATGTCGCCGAGAACGCCGCCAGCATCGGGCGCGAGGTGGGTAATGTCGCCCCGGCCTCCATCGCCTCGATCCAGCGCGCCCTCCTGCAGCTTGAACAGGACGGCGGCGACGCCTTCTTCGGCGAGCCGGCCCTAAAACTGACCGACATGATGCGGACGTCGCTGGACGGGCGGGGTCAGGTCAATGTGCTCGACTCGACCCGGCTGATGAACAGCCCGCGCCTGTATGGCGCCTTTCTGCTGTGGCTCATGTCGGAGCTGTTCGAACAACTGCCCGAGGTCGGCGATCCGGAGAAGCCGAAGCTGGTCTTCTTCTTCGATGAGGCCCACCTGCTGTTCAAGGACGCGCCCAAGCCCCTGCTGGAAAAGGTCGAGCAGGTCGTGCGCCTGATCCGCTCCAAGGGGGTCGGCGTCTATTTCATCACCCAGAACCCGGCCGATATTCCCGACAGCGTCCTGGCCCAGCTGGGCAACCGGGTGCAGCACGCCCTGCGCGCCTATACCCCTGCCGATCAGCGCGGGCTGAGGGCCGCGTCCGAAAGTTTCCGGGTCAATCCGGCCTTCGACACCAAGGACGCCATCCAGGCGCTGGGGACCGGCGAGGCCCTGGTTTCGACCCTGGATGAGAAGGGCGCGCCGCATGTCGTCGCCCGCACCCTGATCCGTCCGCCGGACAGCCGCCTGGGTCCCGCGACCGACGCCGAGCGCGCGGCCGTCATGGCCGCCAGCCCGGTCAAGGGGGTCTATGACACGGTGGCGGACCGCGAGTCGGCCGAGGAGATCCTCGCCGCCCGCCATGCCCAGGCATACGCCGCCGCCAAACAGGCCGCCCAGTCGGCGCCGAAGGCCGGTCGCGCCCCGGCCGCCCCGAAAGCGCCGCCCACGCCCAAGGCACCGCGCAAGTCGAACCGCCAGACGCCGATGGAAGCCCTGACCAAGTCGGTGCTACGCACGGCGGGATCGACGATAACGCGGGAGCTGTTGCGGGGCATCCTCGGAGGTCTGCGCCGCTAGGTCAGGCCATCGACCCCAGACGCGCGTTGGCCAAGTCGGCGATCACGGTGGTGACCTGGGCGCCGGAGCCCGTCTGGGTGAGAAGCTTCGTCAGGTGCGGCGACAGTTTGCGCGTGCTCACCGCCACCATCGCCCAGCCGATGAACAACTGGGCCTGGATCGGCCAACGTGCGAGGACGCGGACATTGCGGTGCCGGGCGTCCGCCTCGATGTCCCCCATCAGGGCCGTCAGCGCCTCGGGATCGCCTTCCAGCACCTGGACGAAAACGCCGTCATGGAGCGCCAGGGCGCCGGTGATCCGCCGCCGGCCGTTGTTCCTCACCGAGATCGCCATGACCTCCGACAGGTCCATCGGCCCCTCGGAGCCGTCCACCGCATCGCTGCGATAGACAAGGCGTTCGAGGACGCGCTCCCGCAGGGGCTGGCGCGTCGTCTCGGTCGGGGATGTCATGGGGAGGATAGCCTGGGCGGCGAATCCGCCTCCCATCTAGGCGCTTTTCGCCGGAAACCCTAATCGCTTAGGGTCGCGGGACTAGCCGCCACATGTGCAAGGGGTGCCGGACCGCGCCCGCTTCGGCCCCGGCTGCATCTCCGCGCCCCATGTAGAGGTCCGCGCGCATCAGCCCCCGGATCGCCGAGCCTGTGTCCAAGGCCATAACCAGACCGGTATAGCCGTGTCGCGCGCCCGTCAGATTGCCGGCGCCGGCCGAGATCCACACGAGATCGCCGTAGGACCAGCTGGCCGGATCGACAGCGATGGCCCTGCGCGGAGGCAGGGGGACGCCCGCCGCGCCTGACGGGTCGCCGCCGTCGTCGGAGTCCATGGCGAAATAGATGTAGCGAGGGTTCAGGGCGGTGATCGCGCGCGCCTCCGGGCCTCGATGGGCGGCCAGCCAGGCGCGGATAGCGTCGCCGGACGTGCCGTTCGCGGGCAGGAGGCCCCGTTCCGCCATCGGTCGGGCGATGCCGACGAAGGGGCGGCCGTTGTCGGCGGCGTAGGCGGCGCGGGCTTTCGACCCGTCCTCGAAGGTCAGATAGCCGGAGCCCTGGATCTGGAGGAAGAACAGGTCCTCGGCCCGCATCCAGGCGAGGGGCGCAGACGGCGGGGGCCCGGCGTCGATCACGGCGCGCTCGGGTAGGAACTGACCACGCGTCCAGCCGGCGGGACGGCCGAGGACCGGGGTGTCGAACTCGCGGTCGGGGACCCGGCGGGCGGAGTATTCCGGAGCGAAATAGGAGGTCAGCAGACCCGGCCGGCCGTCGGCGGTCTCGGCCTGGACGACCGCGAACCCGTTCTCGAAGAAGGCGCGGGCCATGGAGGGGGTCACGGGGCGGGAGGTGCGCCGGATCTCCTGGGCCCTTTCGCACTGTCGCACCGAGGCGCCGTCGCGGGCCACGCGGCAGGTGTCGGCATAGGCCTGGAAGGCCGCCAGATGATCCTCATCGGCCCAGCCCGGCAGCGTCTGGGGCCCCGGCAGGCTGGAGACCTGGGGCGGACGCGTCGGCGCGTGAGGCTGGGTTGGAACGACCGGCGTCGTGGGACGCGGGGTCGCACACCCCGCCAGAAGCAGAAGCGTCCCCAGAAGGACAGGCCTCAGGTCAAACCCCACCGGGCGGTCGCCCGGCTTAGGCGGTGGCGGGTTCGACGCGGGCGAGGACCCAGTTGGGGTCGGCGGCGCCCAGGGTGCGTTCGAAGGTCCAGTGCTCAGCCGTGCGGCGTTCCTCGATGCGGGGCTCCGAGGCCGGGGCGCCGGGGGTGGCTTCGCCTTCGGGAAGGATGATCTTGGAGCGGATTTCGGCGAGGAATCGGACCTTGGCCACGGCGCGGTCGCCCTCGGCGGAGGCCAGTTCCAGGTCGGCGCGGGGCGGATGCAGGAACTCGACCTGTTCGGTCTCGCCGCGCGTTTCGCGGGCCGCGATGCCGGTTTCGAACGAGTCGAGGACGGCGGGCGTCAAGAGGGGCTTGAGCGCGGCGCGGTCGCCCGAGGCATAGCCGCGTACGATGGTCTCATAGGCCTGGCGGGCGCCTTCGATGAATTTGGCGGGGTCGAAGGCGGGGTCGCGGGCGCGCAGCGAGGCGGCCGCGGCCAGGGTCGCGGCGTCCAGCGCCGGTACGCGGGCCGGGGCGTCGGGACCGGCGGCGGCGGGTAGGGCCGGCGCCTTGGCGTCTTCCTGAGGCTGGCGGCCGACCTTCTTGCCCAGCACATTGTAGAGCTGGAACAGGACCACCGCGGCGATCACGGCGAAGATGACGAGCGAGAACTGTACCGGCACGGGCTATCCCTGAATGGCGTCCTGACCCCCGCCGGAAAGGCCGGGCGCGTCGGACGGGACGATTACGGGCTCATATGGGCGCGCGCAAGGCGCGTCGCATCCCCGGCGGGTCGCGACATGCCGCCGCGATCTGCGCTCAGGAAGCGAGCGGCCGCGCCGCGAGCGATAGCGCCCCAAAAAGTTGCGATAGGGTCTACCGGATGCTAGTCGCGGCGCCTCGCTTTTCCGCCCTTTTGAACGGCTCCGCTTCCATGACCGACGTATCGCCCGCCGACCCCAACGGCGCCACCCCCACCGAACAGCCCGCCGGCCCCGGTTTCCGCATCCTGGCCCAGTTCGTGCGCGACCTGTCGGTGGAGAACCCGCGGGCCCCCGACAGCCTGCGAATCGACGGCAAGCCCCAGATCGACATGGGCGTCGAGCTGAACGCCACGGGTCGCCCCGATGGCCTGTTCGAAGTGGACCTGAAGCTGTCGGTCAAGGCGTCGCTGGAAAGCGCCTCGGTGTTCCATGTCGAGCTGCTGTACGGTGGCCTGTTCCAGGTGACGGGCGTGGCCGAGGCGGACATGGAGGCCATGCTGCTGGTCGAATGCCCGCGCTACCTCTTCCCCTATGCGCGCGAGATCATCAGCCGCGCCACCGCCGACGCCGGCTTCTACCCGCCGTTCATGGTCGACCCGATCGACTTCGCCGGCATCTATATCGCGCGCCAGCAGCAGCAGGCGCAGCAGGGCGGCGCGGCCTAAGGCCTATTGAGCAGCGGGCTCGACGACCTCGAGCCCGTAGCCGGCCCACAGCGACCGGTCCTTCAGAGTGGCCAAGAGGAAGGCGCGATGCGCCTCCGCCTCCTCCGCATGGATGCGCGGCGTAAGCGGCCGTGGGCGCGGCCCGTAGCCGCCGGCCGCCGCATGGGCTGCCGCGGCCTGGGTCTGGCGCGCACTGGACAGGTCCAGCCTCCGCTCCTTGCCGCCCTTGAGTTCCAGATAGACCTCGGCCAGCAGGCGGGCGTCGATCAGGGCGCCGTGGAACGAGCGGTCGGCCAGCGAGACCTTGTAGCGTTTGCACAGGGCGTCCAGCGAATTGGGCATGCCCGGCCACACCTTCTGGGCCAGCTGCAGGGTGTCGATCCAGCGGTTCTCGTGCAGCAGCGGATGGCCGCAGCGGCCATACTCATGGTCGATGAAGTTGCGGTCGAATTGGGCGTTGTGGGCGATGACGGGAGCGTCGCCGATGAAGTCCGCCAGGTCGATGACGATCTCCGCGAACTTGGGCGCGTCCTTGACCTTCTCGTCGGTGATGCCGTGTACCCGCGTCGCATCCGGCGGGATCGGCCGCTCGGGATTGACGAAACGGTGGAAGGTCCGGCCCGTCGGCAACAGGTCGAGAATCTCGATACAGCCGACCTCAATCAGCCGGTCGCCCGTGCGGGGATCGAAGCCGGTAGTTTCCGTATCGAGGACGATTTCGCGGGTCATGCCCTTCTAATGGGGGCGTTTGTCGGCGGGCGAAAGAGTTCGGACCGGGCGTTTCCAGCCTGGAGCCAGAACGATCCCCACGATTTCCGCGACCCGGGCGCGGGCGGCGTCCAGACCCCGGCCGGTGTCGATGACGAAGTCGGCGCGGCGACGCTTTTCGTCGTCGGGGGTCTGGCGGGCGAGGATCGCCTCGAACCGCTCGACGGTCATGCCGGGGCGGGCGAGGACGCGGCTGCGCTGGGTTTCATGGTCGGCGGACACGACGACCACCGCGTCGACGGCCTTGTCTCCCCCGGTCTCGAACAGCAGGGGAATGTCCAGGACGGCCAGCTTCGCGCCGTTCGTTCGCGCGACGTCCAGATCGGCGGCGCGTCCCGAGGCGACCAGCGGATGGACGATGGCTTCCAGCTGTTTGAACGCCGTGTCATCGCGGCCCAGGGCCTCGGCCAGTCGCGTGCGGTCGACGGCGCCGTCCACGACTACGCCAGGGAAGGCCTTGCGGATCGGTTCGACCGCCGCGCCACCCTCGGCATAGAGGGCGTGGACCGCGTCGTCGGCGTTCCAGACCACGGCGCCGAGTTCCGCAAACATGGCCGTCGTCGTGGACTTGCCCATACCGATCGAGCCGGTCAGGCCCAGAAGGATCACGCCGTCTCTCCAAGATGGGCCAGAAGGATCGGGCGGGGATCTAGATCGGGCGGGGCGACGCCGAAGATGGCCTCGAACGACGGTCCGGCCTGGCCGATCAGCATGGCCAGACCGTCCACCGTCCCCAGACCGGCGTCGCGTCCGGCTTGGAGGAAGGGGGTGACGACCGGCTTGTAGGTCATGTCCATGATCGTGGTCGCCGGATCGAGCGTCGCCAGGTCGATCTCGGGCCGGACGCTCAGGGCGTTGACGATCAGGGCCGCACCGTCGAAGGCCGCCGGACCATCGGCGACCGTGACCGATCCACCGAGATCGGCGGCCAGGGCCTCGGCCCGGTCGCGAGTGCGGTTGACGATGCGGACCAGAGCGCCGGCGCCGGCCAGGGTCGCGGCGGCGGCGCGGGCGGCCCCGCCGGCCCCCAGCATGACCACCGGCGATCCGGCCAGCGACAGGTTCGGAGCCTGTTGCTGCAAGGCGCGCAGCAGACCGAGGCCGTCGGCGCTGTCTGCCCGGACCTGACCGTCCCGGAAGGCGAGGATATTGGCCGAGCCGCTGTCCCGCGCCGTCTCCGAGGCCGTATCGGCCAGGCGATAAGCCTGTTCCTTGAACGGGGCGGTGACGTTGACCCCGGCAAGCAGACCCGCTCGCCCGGCGGCGACCAAGGCCTCGAATCCCGCCGGGTCGCTGGGCGCAAAGGCGACATAGGCGGCGTCCAGGCCGGCAGCCTCGATCCAGGCGTTGTGGATGACGGGGCTCAGCGAATGGGCGACCGGATGGCCGACGATGCCGCCGACCTTCACGGCGCCGGTGATGCGCGCGCGGCTCATGTTCTGATCACGCCGACCCGGCGCAACTCGTTCAGCACAGGCCACAGAGGCATGCCGAGGACGGTGAAATAGTCGCCCTCGACCCGGTCGAAGAGCTGAGATCCCATGCCTTCCAGCCGGTAGCAGCCGACCGAGCCCAACAGGCCTTCGCCCTCGACCTCCAAATAGGCGTCGAGGAAGTCGTCGGAGAAGCGTCGCATCGTCATCCGCGCCGTATCGACGCCCGACCAGACCACCGCGCCATTGATGGCGAGCGCGGCGCCCGAGTTCAGATGGTGGGTGTGGCCGCTCATCCCGCGCAGACGATGGCGGGCCTCGGTCAGGTCGCGGGCCTTGGAGATCATGCCGCCCTGGGAATCCAGGGTCTGGTCCGAGCCCAGCACCCAGGCCTCCGGATCGTGACGGGAGACCGCCAGCGCCTTGGCCCGCGCCAGCTCCAGCGCCAGTTCAGCCGGGTCGATGCCGGCGAGCGAGGTCTTGATGGCGTCCTCGTCCACCCCGGCGTCGAGCGCGGTGAAGGGGACGCCCGCCCCGGTCAGCATGGCGCGACGGGCGGCGCTGCGGGACGCGAGGATTAGCCTTTGGTCGGTCACCAGGAGGCCCCCATCCTGTGGGTCCGCCGCTCGTTGAGCAGGTTCAGGATCGCCGCCGCCGTCTCCTCGACCGAGCGCCGGGTGACGTCGATGGTCGGCCAGCCGCGTCGCTCGAAGGCCCGCCGCGCCTTGATCGTCTCCTCGCGCACGGCGTCCGGCTCCACATAGTTGGAGGCGTGGGTGGCGTTCAATCCATCCAGCCGGTTGCGGCGAATCTGGACCAGCCTGTCCGGTGAAACGGTCAGGCCGATGATCAGCGGGTTCTTCAGCCCGACCAGCCGTTCTCCATCCTCCTGACCGGGCACCAGCGGCACGTTGGCGGCGCGAACACCCCGGTGCGCCAGATAGATGCAGGTCGGGGTCTTGGACGTGCGCGACACCCCGACCAGGACGACATCGGCCCCCTCCAGCTGTTCGGCCGTCCCCTGACCGTCGTCGTGGGCCATGGCGTAGTCCAGGGCTCCGATGCGGTTGAAATAGTCGTGGTCCAGGGCGTGCTGGGCCCCCACCCGGGTCGACAGGGCCGCGCCCAGATAGCGTGACAGGGCCCCGACCAGAGGATCCAGCGCCCCGATGTGCGGCATGTCCAGCGTCCGGCAGCCCTCTTCCAGTTGGGCCCTCAGGTCACGATCGACGATGGTGTGCAAAACGACGCCCGGCGCGGCCGCCACCTCGGCCAGCACCCGCTCCATCTGCTTGTCCGACCGGACCAGGGCGTAGATGTGCTCGATCGGGATGACGCCGTCGAAACGGGCCGTCACCGCCTTGGCCATGGCGTTCAGGGTCTCGCCGGTCGAGTCCGAGACCAGATGGACATGGAAATAGGTCGCCAGCCGCGACGCCCCCGCCGGCCTCACGCCGGGACCCCGCCGAGGGAAACCATGATCTGCGACGTGCGAATGGTGATGAATCCTGTGGATCGGGGTGGGCGCCGACCGGCTTGGGCCGGGCGCCGAAACCTATAGCGCGCGCCTCGCCGCCCGGCGAGCGGGGACGATGGTGGAGGACGCCGACGATCCGGCCCCGGATTATCCAGCCGACCCAGACCTTCACCGGAACCACTGGGGAAATGCTTAATGAAAGGTAAACGACCCCCAAGCCAACCTCAGGTCAAACGCCTGGCCGGGCGCCCGGCCGTTAAGGGTTTGTTAAGGGTTTTGCCCGGTTTCCACAGGCTGTCATCCGGCCGTCGCACGATCCGGGGCGGCTTCGGGACAAGGGGTTTCGGCGTGGGGATCGGCGTCGATTCATCCCCGCCGTCCCGGCCCCTGCCTGCTTCCTCAAACCTTTCTAAGATTCTGATCAGGATAAGAGGTAGGGCGTGGGGTTGAGGGGATGCGCCCATCCTCGTAGAGCCGGGGTCATGAGCATCACGCCTTCGTTGATCCGGGTCCTTCAGGGCGAGACCCTGGACCGCCCGCCCATCTGGTTCATGCGTCAGGCGGGTCGATACCTGCCCGAGTATCGCGCCCTGCGGGCCCAGGCGCCGGACTTCATCGCCTTTTGCCTGAACCCGGAGATGGCGGCCGAGGCGACGATGCAGCCGATGCGCCGGTTCGGCTTCGACGCGGCCATCGTCTTCGCCGACATCCTGCTGATCCCCCAGGCGCTGGGACAGGATGTGTGGTTCGAGACGGGGGAGGGGCCGAAGCTGGGCCTCATGCCGTCGCCGGGCGCGATGCTGGAAAAGGCCGAGGCCGCCGGGTCGCATCTGTACCACGTCGGCGAGACGCTCAGCCGGGTTCGCGCCGAGCTGGAGCCGGAGCGGGCGCTGATCGGGTTCGCCGGGGCGCCCTGGACCGTGGCGACCTATATGCTGGACGGCCACCACAACACGATCGGCAAGGGCGAGCGGGCGACGGCCCGGTCCTATGCCTATGCGGACCCCGAGAAGGTCGATGCGGTTCTGGACGCCTTGGTCGAGGCGACGGCTCGGTATCTGAAGATGCAGGCCGACGCCGGCGCCGACGCCCTGAAGATTTTCGAAAGCTGGGCGGAAGGGTTGCCCGACGACCTGTTCGAGCGGCTGGTCATGAAGCCGCACCAGAAGCTGGTCGCCCGCGTGCGTGAGCTGGGCGTCACCGTCCCCTTGATCGGTTTCCCGCGCGGCTCGGCCCTGCATGCCGAACGCTATGCCCGCGAGGTCGATGTCCAGGGCGTGGCGCTGGATACCGCCTGTTCGCTGGAGCGGGGCCGTGAGGTGCAGAAGATCAAGCCGATCCAGGGCGCGCTCGATCCCCTGCTGTTGCGCGCCGGCGGCAAGGCTCTGGATGCCCGCGTCGATCGGTTGATGGAGGCCTGGGGTGAGGGGCCGTGGATCTTCAACCTCGGTCACGGCATCCTGCCCGACGTGCCGATCGACCATGTCGAGAGGGTGCTGAAGCGGTTGGGAGCGCAGTAGGATGAGCGGTCGGCGTATCGCGGTGGTGTTGTTCAATCTCGGCGGCCCGGACGACGCGGCTTCCGTGCGACCCTTTCTGTTCAACCTGTTCAACGACCCGGCCATCATCGGACTGCCCGGTTTCGCACGGACACCGCTGGCCAAGCTGATCTCTTCGCGCCGCGAGAAGAGCGCCCAGGCCAACTACGCGATGATGGACGCCGGCGGCGGTTCGCCCCTGAAGGCCGAAACGAAGAAGCAGATGGCGGCGCTGGACGCCCGTCTGGCGGCCGTTTTGCCGGGCGACGCGGTGAAGAGCTTCATCGCCATGCGCTACTGGCATCCGCTGACGGACGAGACGGCCAGCGACGTCGCCGCCTTCGTACCGGACGAGGTGGTGCTCCTGCCGCTGTATCCTCAGTTCTCGACGACGACGACCCAGTCGTCGCTCAAGGCCTGGAAGAGCGCCTATTCAGGTCCGGGCCGCTCGCGGACGGTCTGCTGCTATCCCCGGGCCGCCGGCTGGATCGAGGCGCAGGCCGAGGGAGTTCGGGCCAAACTGATGGAAGCCGAACGCGATCATCCAGGCCGTCCGATGCGCGTTCTGTTCTCCGCCCACGGCATTCCCGAGAAGCTGGTCGCGAAAGGCGATCCCTATCAGGAGCAGATCGAGGGCACCGTCGCGGCCGTCGCCGAAACCATCGGTCTCACGGACTGGACCCTCTGCTACCAGAGCCGGGTCGGGCCATTGAAATGGCTGGGCCCCTCCACGCCCGATACGATCCGGCAGGCCGCCGCCGACGGGGTCGGGGTAGTGGTCACCCCGATCGCCTTCGTCTCAGAACACATCGAGACCCTGGTCGAGCTGGACATCGAATACGGCGAACTGGCTCACGAAGCGGGCCTTCACCCCTATCTGCGCGCGCCCGCGGTCGGCGTGGCCGAGCCGTTTATCGAGGCCCTGGCGGGGGCGGTCGTCGACGCGCTGGGCCGGACGGGCTCGGCGCCCTATGGTCCAGGTTGTCAGGCCCGTCACAAGGCCTGCCCCTTCCAGGCTGAGGCGGCGTGACCATGTACGATCTGGCCCGAGGCCTTCACATTCTCGCCGTCATCGCCTGGATGGCCGGCATGCTCTTCCTGCCCCGGCTCTATGCCTACGACGCCGAGCAGAACGGCAAGGCCGAACCGCTGAAGTCGGAGATGCAGACTCTTTTGCGCCTGTGGCAGGCCCGGCTTCTGCGCATTATCGTCAACCCGGCCATGATCCTGGCCTTCGTCTTCGGGCTCTGGCTGATCCATCTGGACGTCCAGATGCGGGGCGCCGCCTTCCTCGCCGAACCGTGGATGGTGACAAAGCTGGTGGGCGTCTTCCTGCTGGCCGGCTGGCACGGCTTCCTCGCCGCCGAGCGCAAGAAGATCGCCGCCGGGACGTCGACCAAGACCGGCCGCTTCTGGCGCATGACCAACGAAGTTCCCTTCCTCTTGGCGATCATCATGGTGCTGTCCGTCACGACCGAGTGGACCTTCTGATCCGCGACGCTTGACCGAACCGGGCGGAATGTGGTTCCGCTGACCCGAGGCGTCGTTCGCGGCGCTGCCCTTCTCTTTGCGCCGACCGATCGCCGAGCTCTTCAGCCGCCTTCGGACCCGACGCCCTCCCTTCGGCCGAAAGGCCAAACCTTCCCGACGACCGCGCCTGACGTCCCTCGACGCCGGGCGACGAGCGCATGAGACCCGAGTTCCGACATGACCGACGTCACCGACACCCCCGAAGACAACACCAAGATCGACGCCGTGGACGGCGACGCCTCAGACGTCGCTGACACCTCCCAGTCCGATGGTGCGAACGACGCCGACGTGGCCGCCGACATCGGCGACATCGCCGAGGAAGAGGGGGCCGAAGAAGAGGGCGAACCCGTCGTCCCGTCGGGCCGCATCACCCTGCAGGAACTGAACGACAAGACCCCGGTGGAGCTGGTCGCCTTCGCCGAACAGCTTGAGATCGAGAACGCCTCGAACCTGCGCAAACAGGATCTGCTGTTCGCCATCCTCAAGACCCTGGCCGACGAGGAGGTCGAGATCATCGCCTCCGGCACCCTCGAGATGCTGCCGGACGGCTTCGGCTTCCTGCGCTCGCCGGATGCCAACTACCTTCCGGGTCCGGACGATATCTACGTGTCGCCGTCCCAGATCCGCCGCTTCGGCCTGCGCTCGGGCGACACGGTCCACGGCGCGGTGCGCGGCCCGCGCGAGGGCGAGCGCTACTTCGCCCTGCTCAAGGTCGACACGATCAACTTCGAGGACCCTGAGACGGTCCGAACCAAGGTCAATTTCGACAACCTGACCCCGCTCTATCCGAACGAGCGGCTGACCATGGAGATCCAGGACCCGACCCTGCGCGATCGTTCGGGCCGGGTCATCGACATCGTCGCCCCGCTCGGCAAGGGCCAGCGCTGCCTGATCGTCGCCCCGCCGCGCGTCGGCAAGACGGTCATGCTTCAGAACATCGCCAAGTCGATCGAGGCCAACCACCCCGAGGTTTCGCTGATCGTCCTGCTGATCGATGAACGCCCGGAAGAAGTCACCGACATGCAGCGCACCGTGAAGGGCGAGGTCGTGGCTTCCACCTTCGACGAGCCCGCTACCCGCCACGTCGCCGTCGCCGAGATGGTGATCGAAAAGGCCAAGCGCCTGGTCGAGCACAAGAAGGACGTCGTGATCCTGCTGGACTCGGTCACCCGTCTCGGCCGCGCCTACAACGCCACCGTCCCATCGTCGGGCAAGGTCCTCACCGGTGGCGTCGACGCCAACGCCTTGCAGCGACCCAAGCGGTTCTTCGGGGCGGCGCGCAACGTGGAGGAGGGCGGTTCGCTGACGATCATCGCCACGGCCCTGATCGACACGGGCTCGCGCATGGACGAGGTGATCTTCGAAGAGTTCAAGGGCACCGGCAACTCGGAAATCGTCTTGGACCGCAAGGTCGCCGATAAGCGCATCTTCCCGGCCATCGACGTGCTGAAGTCCGGCACCCGCAAGGAGGAGCTGATCACGCCGAAGGACCAGTTGACCAAGACCTACGTCCTGCGTCGCATTCTGAACCCGATGGGCCCGCAGGATGCCATTGAGTTCCTGCTCGACAAGCTGCGCCAGTCCAAGAACAACAGCGACTTCTTCCAGTCGATGAATACCTAACGGTACGGCCGGATCGGCCGATGTTTCACGTGAAACAGGGAGAGCGAAATGAAGGTCAACGTCGAAGTGGAGTGCACCCCGGCGGAAGCTCGGGCCTTCCTGGGCCTACCGGATGTCGCGCCGTTGAACGACCATCTCGTCGCCGAGATGCAAAGGCGGATGGACGCGAATATGTCCGCCATGCAGCCTGAAGAGCTGATGAAGAACTGGGCCAGCTTCGGCATGGCCGCCCAGGATCAGTTCCGCCAGCTCATGCAGGCGGCGGTCACGACGCAGAAGTGACCCTCACGTCGCCTCCCCACGCGGTGGGGAGGGGGACCACGAGGTGGTGGAGGGCTTCTGGGTGCACGAAGAGCCCCTCCTTCTCTTCGCTTCGCCGCAAGCCACCTCCCCATATCATGGAGGGGAGACAGACCCCATGACCGACACAGTCTTCGCCCTCGCCACCCCTCCGGGTCGCGGGGCCATCGCCATCCTCCGTCTTTCCGGCCCGAAGACGGACACCGCGCTTACCGCCCTCGGCGCGCCAAACCTGAAGCCGCGCCTCGCTTCGCTTCGCACCTTGCGTCACGACGACGCTATCCTCGACCAGGCCCTCGTTCTCCGCTTTCCCGGCCCTAATTCCTACACGGGGGAGGATTGCGCCGAGCTCCACCTGCACGGCGGTCGGGCTGTGATCGACGCCGTTTCCTCCGCGCTGATCGCCCTCGGTCTCCGCCCCGCCGACCCAGGCGAGTTTACTCGCCGGGCTTTCGAGAACGGACGCATGGACCTAACCCAGGCCGAGGCCGTCGCCGACCTGATCGACGCCGAAACCTCGGCCCAGGCCTCCCAGGCTCTGGGCCAGCTCGACGGCGCCCTTAGCCAGACCTTCGCCGGGTTCCGCCGCGATCTGCTGAAGGCGCTCTCCCTTGTCGAGGCAGAGATCGATTTCCCGGACGAGGAGTTGCCCGGCCATCTGGCCCAGACGGCGGGTCCCGTTTTGGACGCCCTGACCGCCGACCTCAGCGCCGCGCTCGCCGACGCCGAGCGCGGCCGTCGGGTGCGGGAGGGCTATCGCATCGTCCTGATTGGCGAGACCAACGCCGGCAAGTCCGCGCTGTTCAACGCGCTGGTCGCGCGCGAGGCCGCCATCGTCACCCCCATCGCCGGGACCACGCGCGACGTACTCGACGCTGATCTGATCATCGGCGGTTACGCCGTCACCCTGTCGGACACGGCGGGCCTGCGCGAGAGCGACGACGTAGTCGAGGCCGAGGGGATCCGCCGGGCGCGCGCCCGTGCCGAGGCGGCTGACCTGCGTCTCTGGGTCCGTGCGCCCGGCGATCCGAAAGGCGCCGCGGCCGACTTTTTCCGACCCGGGGATTTCGTCGTCTGGACGAAGGCCGATCTCGGCGTATCGGCGGACGGCGGCCATCGCGTCAGTTCGGTTTCCGGCGAGGGGCTGAAGACGCTGCAGGATGCCTTGGCGGACCGCCTTGCGCGCGATCTTTCCGGCGCAGACTTTCCGGCCGTGACCCGCGAGCGTCACCGCCGCCGTCTTGTGGAGGCTGTCCAAGCGGTGCGGCTTGCTCGCAGCCATCTGACAGGCGCGCCGGAGCTGGCAGGTGACGATCTCCGCCGGGCAGCCGATGCGCTTGCTCGAGTGACCGGCGCGATCGGTGTGGAGGATATTCTGGGCGAGGTCTTCTCCACCTTCTGCATCGGCAAGTAGTCCGGCCCGCCGACCCATTTCTTGTTTCACGTGAAACAGTCCGTTGGTGGTGTTTCGACGTATTTTCCCTTAAGTCCCCGCCCATGCCTTCGACCCCGTTCTCTTTCGATGTCATCGTGATCGGCGGTGGCCATGCCGGGTGCGAGGCCGCGGCCGCCGCGGCGCGCGCCGGCGCCCGCACCCTCCTGCTCACTCAAAAACTCGAAACCATCGGCGAGATGAGCTGTAACCCGGCCATCGGCGGCTTGGGCAAGGGTCATCTGGTGCGCGAGATTGACGCCCTGGACGGCCTGATGGGCCGGCTCGGCGACAAGGCCGGGATCCAGTTCCGTCTGCTGAACCGCTCCAAGGGCGCCGCCGTGCGCGGACCCCGCAGCCAGATCGACCGCCGCCTGTATCGTGAGGCCATGCAGGCCGAACTAACGAACTATCCCAACTTGGCCCTGATGGCTGGGACGGCCGACGGCCTGATATCGAGCGGCGACCGCGTCGTCGGGGTCACAACAGGCGATGGCGTCGAACTGCGCGCCGGGGCCGTGGTCCTGACGACCGGCACCTTCCTAAACGGCGTCATCCATCGCGGCGACGAGCGGATTCCCGCCGGCCGTCACGGCGAGGCGCCCTCGACCGGCCTCGCCGCCGACCTCTATGGCTCCGGCCTGCAGATGGGTCGCCTCAAGACCGGCACCCCCGCCCGTCTCGACGGCCGCACCATAGCCTGGGACCGGCTGGAAATGCAGGAGGCCGACGCCGAGGCCGTGCCGTTCAGCTTCCTGACTGACCGGATGAACGTGCCCCAGATCGCCTGCGGCATCACCCAGACGACGGAAGAGACCCACGCCATCATCGCCGCCAATCTCGGCGAGAGCGCCGTCTATGGGGGCAAGGCGACCGGCGTCGGCCCGCGCTACTGCCCCTCGATCGAGGACAAGGTGGTCCGCTTCGCCGACAAGACCTCGCACCAGGTCTTCCTGGAGCCCGAGGGTCTGGACGATCCGACCGTCTATCCGAACGGTATCTCGACCTCAGTCTCGCCGGAGACCCAGCTCGCCTTCCTCCGCACCATGCCGGGCTTGGAATCGGTCGAGGTGTTCCGCTTCGGCTATGCGATCGAATACGATTACGTCGATCCGCGCGAGCTGAGCCCCGCCCTGGAGGTCAAGCGCCGGCCGGGCCTCTATCTTGCAGGTCAGATCAACGGGACGACCGGGTATGAGGAGGCGGGCGCTCAAGGATTGATCGCCGGCCTGAACGCCGCTCGCGCCGCCGCCGGATCGGCTGAAATCGTTCTGAGGCGGGACCAAGCCTATATCGGCGTCATGATCGACGATCTGGTCACACGCGGTGTGACCGAGCCCTACCGCATGTTCACGAGCCGGGCCGAGTACAGACTGACTCTCCGCGCCGACAACGCAGATCAACGGTTGACACCGCTCGGGATCGAGGCTGGGATCGTTTCGTCGGAACGCCGCGCCGCCTTTGAGGCCAAGGCGGCGTCTTTGGCTGAGGCCACGACTTTGGCGCGCGATACCCGCTACACCCCGAACGAGGCCCAGGCCCTCGGCATCGCCGTCAACGCCGACGGTCAGCGCCGGTCGATGCGCGATCTGCTGGCCTATCCGGGCGTGACCCTGACCGCCTTCGAGACCGCCCATCCCGAGATCCGCGACTGGACCCCGGCCGTGCGCGAACAGGTCGAGATCGACGCGGGCTACGCCGGCTATCTGGATCGCCAGACCGCCGACGCCGAGGCCCTGCGCCGCGAGGAGGCCCTGACCCTTCCGGCCAATCTCGACTACGCGGAGATCGGCGGCCTGTCGCACGAGGTGCGGGAGAAGCTGTCTCTGGTTCGGCCGCGCACCTTGGGCCAGGCCGGGCGGATCGAGGGGGTGACCCCCGGCGCCCTGACGGCCCTGCTGTCTCACGTGAAGAAGTCTGCGGTCGCCGCCTGATGACCGCTGACGAATTCCAGGCCCTGACCGGCGCCGCGCCGGAGCGGATGGGCGAGCTCGAACGCTTCCTCGAGATGCTGACCGAGGGCAATGACGTCATGAACCTGGTCGGGCCAGACACCATTCCCGACTTCTGGAACCGTCACGCGTGGGACTCGGCTCAGCTGCTGGACAAGGCCGGGTTCGCCCGGACCTGGGCCGATCTTGGCGCCGGCGCCGGCTTCCCCGGTCTGGTTCTCGCCAGTCTGTCGAAGGGGAAACCGGACGCCCATGTCTGGCTGATCGACTCCCTGCAGAAGCGCTGCCGATTCCTCCAGACCGTTGTCGATGAGCTGGCTTTGCCAGCGACCGTCGTCTGGGGCCGAGCCGAGGAGCAGGCGATCAAGGTCGATGTCGTGACTGCACGCGCCGTCGCGCCGATGGAGAAGCTGTTCGGTTATGCACAGCCCTATCTCCTGCGCGGTGCACAAGGTCTGTTTCTCAAGGGAGAGAAGGCCGCGGCGGAGTTGAAAGAGGCGTCCAAAACTTGGCATGTCGAAGCCGAGCTATCGGTCTCGCGCAGCGACCCGCGGGGTCGAATCGTGACAGTCCGGAGCCTGAGATCCCGTGGCCAGCAGCAACGTGCTTAGTATGACAAAGCCATACCTGAAGAAGACACCGCGCGTGCTGGCGGTCTCCAATCAGAAGGGCGGTGTGGGGAAAACCACGACCGCGATCAACCTCGGCACGGCCCTGGCGGCCATCGGCGAGAAGGTCCTGATTGTGGATATGGACCCACAGGGCAATGCCAGCACCGGCCTGGGTGTTCCACGTGAAACACGCCGTATCACCATCTATGACGTGATCGTTGACGGCCGGTCCGTGCATGACGCTGCGGTCAGGACGGCCGTACCCGGATTGGAAATCATCCCGGCCGATGCCGACATGTCGGGGGTCGAGATCGAGCTGTCGCAAGCTGATCGGCGCTCCTATCGCCTGCGGGACGCCCTCTCGAATCAGACGGCGGACGGTCGGCCCGGGTATGACTATGTGCTGATCGACTGCCCGCCGTCGCTGAACCTGTTGACGCTGAACGCCATGGCCGCGGCCGACGGCGTTCTGGTCCCGCTGCAGTGCGAGTTCTTCGCCCTAGAAGGGTTGACGCAGTTGATGAAGACCATCGACATGGTGCGTCAATCATTGAATCCGACTCTCGAAATCCAGGGTCTGGTTCTGACCATGTACGACCGTCGCAACGCCCTGTCGGGACAGGTGGCCGCCGACGTCCGCGCCCACTTCGGGGACAAGGTCTATGAGGCCGTGATCCCCCGGAACGTCCGGGTGTCGGAGGCGCCGTCCTTCGGCAAGCCTGTGCTCATCTATGACCTGAAATGTACGGGCAGCCAGGCCTACCTGCGCCTCGCCAAGGAGGTGGTGGGGCGTGAGCGCCGCCGTCTCGCCGCCTGATAATCATACGGAATCAAGAGTTTGTCTGAACGTCAAAGAGGTCTGGGACGCGGCCTGTCCGCCCTGATGGGTGAGCCGGTCGTCGAGGCCGTGTCGGTCGCTCCGGGCGCCCCGCTGCCGACGGGCGTCATGTCCGTGCCGATCGAGAGCCTGAAGCCCAATCCGGATCAGCCGCGCAAGCTGTTCACCAAAGAAGACCACGAGGAACTGACCCAGTCGATCCGCGACAAGGGGGTTCTGCAGCCGATCCTGGTGCGGCAGCAGCCGGGCGAAGACGGGCTTTGGCAGATCATCGCCGGCGAACGCCGCTGGCGCGCGTCCCAAGCCGCCCGCCTGACCCAGGTGCCGATCATCGTCCGAGAGATGGACGACCTGGAAGTGCTGGAAGTCGCCATCATCGAGAACGTCCAACGGGCCGATCTGAACCCGCTGGAAGAGGCCGCCGCTTACGGCGTCCTGATGGAGCGGTTCGGCCGGACGCAGGACGCGGTGGCCGGCATCGTCGGCAAATCGCGCAGCCATGTGGCCAACACCCTACGCCTGACCCAGCTGACGCCCGGGGCTCGAAGCCATGTGCTGGAGGGCCGGCTTTCGGCCGGTCACGCGCGGGCCCTGCTGACGGCGAAGGACCCGGATGCGCTGGCCGAACTGATCGTGGATCAGGGGCTGAACGTCCGCCAGACCGAGGCTTTGGCCCGCAAGTCGCAGGGGGAGGACAAGCCTAAAGCCGCCAAGGCCGCGCCTGTCGCCCCGTCGCCGGACATCGCGGCGCTGGAGCAGGACCTGACGGATGCTCTTGGGCTGAAGGTTTCGCTGGCCGACAGGGGCGGGAAAGGCGAGCTGACGCTCTCCTACGCCGATCTGGAGCAGCTTGACGACCTCTGCCGTCGGTTGATGCGCGCCTGATCACGGACTGTGGTACTGTCGGGCATGACCGATACGCCTGAGACCGCCGCCGAAGCCCTGAAACGCGTCCTCGCGGCGAAGAAGGCGGGCGGAAAGCCCGGCGGACCGGCGTTCAAGCCCGGTCAGCACCCGGAAAAGGCCGCCGCTCACAAGAGCGCGGCCATGGCCAAGCCTGCGTTCAGGAAGGCCTCGAAGCGGGGCTGATCGGCGGTGAATGCCGGTCGATCTGCACACCGACTAGTTCGTGGTGATTTCGCAATGACTGCGGAAAGCTGGTGATTTCGATCAATCCGGCTATGCCAATCTGTGCAGAAAACTGCACTTGGTCGAGTTCGGCTAGTTTACAGCCCTAACCGTCGGGCGCGAGCCGCGATCTCGAGCAGAAGGCGCTCCGCGATCAGGTGTTCGGGCATGCCCGTGGTCTTGGTCGCGACATCGGCCATGTTGACGCTGTCCTGGACGACGTCGAGCTCTTCGAGACGCCAGGCGCGGGCCTGACGAAGCATCTCGTTCTCCTGTTTCCAGAAGACGCCAGCGGCCTTGGCGGCCTCCTTGGCCCCCGCGCCATTAGCCTGCAGCACATTGATGCGGCGGAGCTTGCCGAGGTGGATGGAGGCGGAGCGGACGGCCATGACGGCGCTCTCGCCCTCCGCCAAGGCGCGGCGCAGGCCGCCTTGCGCCGGGGCGGCCCGGCCGCCGAAGGCTTGCAAGGCAGCGTCCGACAGGGAGGCGTCGGCCTCGACCCCGAGGTGGGCCTCCAGCTCCTCGACATCGATGGTTCGGCCCGAGCCGGGGCCGACGTAGAGAGCGAGGCGCTCGATCTCCTGACGCATCAGGCCGCGTTCGCGGGGCAGGCGGGCGACGAAGGCCTGAAGGGCATCGGTGGTCAGGCCCACCTTGTCCTCCGCCAGGGCCTCGCGGGTCATGCGCGCGATGTCGCCGGCCTCGTCCTCGTAGCAGGCGATGCCGACGGAGCCCCTGCCGGCCTCGGCGGCCTTTCTGAGGGCGGAGTCGCGGCCCAGCGCTCCGGCCTCGACCACCAGCATGCAGTCGGGGTTGAACAGGCCCTCGGCGTGGGTCTTCAACGCCCCGGCCAGCATCTTGTCGACGGAGGCCTTGTCGCCGCCCAGACGGACGCGGACCAGGCGCCGGCCGCCGATCATGGACAGCGCCGTCAGGGCCTCTTCCAGCCTGGCTTCGTCGCCGTCGATGTCGGAGTCGGTCAGGAGGGTGACGTTGAACGGGTCATTCAGGTCGGGAGTGATGGCCTTGCACAGGATCTCGGCGCGCTCGGCGACGCCGGAGCGGTCCTTGCCGTGGATGACGGCGGCGCGGATTCCGGCGTCGGGCTTCGCCAGGAAGCGGTCCACCTCGGGCCGCTTGGCGAGAATCATTGGGTGGACAGGGCCCGCATCAGATCCATCCGGATCAGCCGGGCCAGTTCGGCGGCGGCGCGGTCCTCGCCGTCCTGCTGGGCCGCGATGGCGGCATAGGGCTGGTCGGCGGCGGCGTAGGTGGTGGTGACGGCTTCCCGGCCGGTCAGGGGCGCGCCGCCAGACACCGGCGTCAGGGTCCATTCGCCGCGCACGGTCAGCTCATAGCGGGTAGCCGTGTCGTCGATCCGGCGGCCCAGCGGGCGGCGGTTCTGCTCCACGGTCGTTTCGAGCCGGTAGAGAGGCGCGGCCGAACGATCCCAGCCCAGGGCGTCCTCCAGCTGCTCGCGCAGCCGGTAGCCGAGGCGGTCGTCCTGGGTCGTTACGGAAATCCGCGTCAGGGCCGGAGACCCGCCCGCATCGCCATACAGCGGCGTGAACCCGCACCCCGCGAGAAGCAGGGAGGCGGCCGCAAGGGCTGACAGCGCGCGGGCCGACATTTAGCCGGCCACCAGGTTGACGATGCGGTCGGGCACGACGATCACCTTGCGGATCGATTGCGAGTTGGCGTCCAGATAGGCCACAACGGCGGGGTTGGCGAGCGCCTCGGCCTCAACGGCCTTGGCGTCCGCCCCGCGCGGCATCGTGATCTCGCCGCGGCGCTTGCCGTTGATCTGTATGGGCAGGACGACCTCGTCGTCGGCAGCCAGGGACGGGTCGTAGACGGGCCAGGGGGCGTCGAGCACCATTCCAGCCTCGCCGATCCGGCTCCAGCCTTCCTCGGCGACGTGGGGAGTGAACGGCGCGACCAGACGGGCCAGGGCCGAGAGGGCTTCCTTGCGCGCCGCACCGGACGCGCCCCCGAAATCGCGCAGGGTCGCGACGAAGGCGTAGAGCTTGGCGATGGCGGAGTTGAAGCGGAAGCCTTCGACGCCCTCGGACACGGCCTTGATGGCCTTGTGCGTCTCCTTCAGCAGGGCGGCGTCGCGCGCCGGATCGCCGGCGGCGGCGGCGTCATGGCTGTCGAACAGGGTCCAGACCCGCTGGACGAAGCGGCTGGCGCCCTCGACCCCGCCGGGGGTCCACTGGACGTCGCGCTCGGGCGGTGAGTCGGACAGGACGAACAGGCGGCCGGCGTCCACGCCATGCGTCTCCAGGATTTCCTGAGGGGCGACGACGTTTTTCTTGGACTTCGACATCTTCTCGACGTCGCCGACGATGACGGGCTGGCCCAGTTCGATGTCGACCCATTTCCCGTCGCGCTTCTCCACCTGATCGGGGGCCAGCCAGTTTCCGTTCTGGGACTTGTAGGTCTCGTGGACGACCATCCCTTGCGTGAACAGGCCGGCGAAGGGCTCCTTCACCGACAGCATGCCGGCGTCGGACAGGGCGCGCGTGATGAAACGGGCGTAGAGCAGGTGAAGCACCGCGTGCTCGACCCCGCCGATATACTGATCGACCGCCAGCCAGCGGTCGGCCGCGTCCTTGTTGATCGGGGCGTCGGCGTTGGGATCGGTGAAGCGGGCGAAGTACCAGCTGGAATCGACGAAGGTGTCCAGGGTGTCGGTCTCACGCACCGCATCCGCGCCGCAGGACGGGCATTTGACGTGCTTCCACGTCGGGTGCCGGTCTAGAGGATTGCCGGGCACGTCGAAGGTCACGTCGTCGGGCAGGATGACCGGCAGCTGATCGGCCGGGACCTCGACGACGCCGCAGGACGCGCAGTGGACGATGGGGATGGGGCAGCCCCAGTAACGCTGGCGCGACACGCCCCAGTCGCGCAGGCGGTAGATGGTCGCGCCCTTGCCCTGGCCCAGGGCCTCGATCTTCGCGATGGCGGCAGCCTTGGCGGCCTCGACGTCCATGCCGTCCAGGAAGCGGGAGTTGAAGATCCGGCCAGGACCCGTATAGGCCTCGTTACCGACCTCGATGGTGTCGGCGTCGTCCGGTTTCACCACCGGGGTGACCGGCAGATCGTATTTGCGGGCGAAATCCAGATCGCGCTGGTCGTGTGCAGGGCAGCCGAAGATGGCGCCGGAGCCATAGGTCGAGAGCACGAAGTTCGCCGACCAGACCGGCAGGGTCTGGGCCGGGTCGAACGGATGCTGGACGCGGACGCCCAGATCGACGCCGAGTTTCTCGGCCTTCTCGATGTCGGCTTCGCTGGTGCCCGTCTGGGCGCAGATCTTGATGAAGTCGGCGACGTCCGGGCGGTGCTCGGCGATGGCCTTGGTCAGGGGATGGTCGGGGGCTAGGGCGATGAAGCTGGCGCCGAACAGGGTGTCCGGGCGGGTGGTGTAGACCTCAATCGGATCGTGGGCGTGGTTCGGCCCGTCGGCGGGACCTCCCGCCAGAGCCTCCGGAACCTCGACGACGTCCCACCACAGGGTCGCGCCCTTGGACTTGCCGATCCAGTTCTCCTGCATCAGCCGGACCTTGTCGGGCCAGCGGCCTTCCAGCGTCTGCAGCCCATCGATCAGGTCGTCGGCATAGTCGGTGATGCGCAGGAACCACTGGTTCAGCTTGCGTTTCTCGACCAGGGCCCCCGAGCGCCAGCCGCGGCCGTCGATGACCTGTTCGTTGGCCAGGACGGTGTTGTCGACCGGGTCCCAGTTCACGACGCCGTCCCTGCGATAGACCAGGCCGCGCCGATACAGCTCCAGGAACCAGGCCTGTTGCTTGCCGTAGTATTCGGGGTCGCAGGTGGCGAACTCTCGCGACCAGTCCAGCGACAGGCCCAAGAGCTTCAGCTGGGCGCGCATGTTCGCGATGTTGTCGTAGGTCCAGCCCTTGGGGTGGATGCCCCGCTCCATGGCGGCGTTCTCGGCGGGCATGCCGAAGGCGTCCCAGCCCATGGGGTGCAGGACGTCATAGCCCTGGGCCCGCTTGTGACGCGCGACCACGTCGCCCATCACATAGTTGCGGGCGTGACCCATGTGGATGTTCCCCGACGGATAGGGAAACATTTCAAGGACATAGTATTTCTTGCGGCCCGTATCCTTCGTCACGAAGGCGTTCGCGTCGGCCCAGCGCGCTTGCTGGCGCGGTTCGGCGGTCTTGGGATCGTAGCGGGTCGGAGAGGCGGACACGGGAATCTCTGAGGGCGAGGGGGCGAAGTCCCCCGCGCTCAACTAGCCCGAAGGGCGATAGCGCCCAAAAGAAAAGTCGGTTTTAGCCGGCGTTCGAAAGGTTGAGCTGGCGCGCCTTGGTCAGGATCGCGTTTTCCAGATCGGCTTCCGTCTGGGCGGCGACCGGGGAGGCGGTCCACTCGCCGCCGGCGTTCTTGACTTCCTTGGTCACAGTGACGTTCAGGGCGTCGGCGCGCAGGCGCGTGTCGAGGATGAAGACGGTCGCCTTGAAACGCTCGTTCGGCGTCTGTGGGTTGACATACCAGTCGTAGTTCACGACGCCGCCCCACGGATCGGCGGTCAGAAGCGGCATGAAGGAGAGGGTGTCGAGGGTAGCGCGCCACAGATAGGCGTTCACGCCGATGCCCGTCTGGGCCGCCGTGGCGCGCGGGGTCGAGCTTCCGCCCACGAAGGGCAGGCCGCCGCAGGCGGAGAGGAGCAGACCGCCGGAAGCCACCAGCGCGGTCGCCAGGACCGCCTTGCCGCGTACAAAACCCATCGAACGTCGTCTCCCTCGGGTGCCGACCCGCCGTATCAATGACGACGGGCGCGCTGGCCCACGCGGTCCTCGACCGCTTCACCAAGCGCGGCTCTATAACACGCCCAAAAGGGGCGATGACAAGGCAATCCACGGCTGGGGCCGTCCGTATGCGGCGGGTCTGCGTCCAGCGGGTGAATCTCCTGCCCCGAGAACACCTTCCGGCCGCCTTCCCGTGACGCTTGCGCCACAGGCGTGCGCCAGAGTCGGCGGAACCGGGTTCGATCGGCCTCGTTGCGTTGACCGGGCGGTCCACCGGTGTCTAATCGGCGGGTCCTTGGTCGAAAGACCGGGTTCAGAATGAAGGGCCGGCGAGAAACGTCGGGTCAAAGGGTTGGAAATGCGTCTGTCGGCGATCATCGCTGGGTCTCTCGGTCTCGTCGCCCTGGTGGGCGTCGCGGGCGAAGCGTCCGCGCAATCCCGCTCGCGCGCCCCGGCCGTCACCCTGGCCGAAGCCTCGAACGCCCAGCGTTCCGCCGCCCCCGCGCCCCGTCGCGGCCTACGTTGGAACGAGAATGGGCGCTGGGGTCTGGATTTCAACCTGAACCAGCCTGTGGGCCGCGAAGCCGAATGGGGCGACGTGGAAGCCGGCGCCTACTATCGCCTGTCGCCGCGCCTGCGCGTCGGCGCCGCCGCCGGCCTGGCCACGCCCGAACAGGATCCGGCCCGCGCCCCGGAAACCGACCGCCGCGCCCAGCCGCGCGTCCGTCTGGAAACCCTCTTCCGATTCTAGGCTCCGAACGCCCCGGCGATCCCGCCGATGGCCGCCAGCCCGTACGCGCCCGAACCCTGCAGCGCGCGTGTGTTGGCGGCCGTGATCCCGCCGAGGGCGATGATACGCGCGTGTGCTGACGCTTCGGCCAGGGCCTTGATCCCGAGAGCCGCCTTGGACGCGGAGGCCCCGCCCGCCGGGAAGATCGGCGACAGCACCACTGCATCCAGATCGCGTACGGCTTTTGCGGCCTCCACCGAATGCACCGCTCCCGTCAGGATCCAGTCCGGCCGCCGTCCCGACAGGGCGTAAGCCGCCGACAGCGCCCGCTCCGGCAGATGCAGGCCGTCGGCGCCGACCCGGTCGGCCAGCTCCGCGTCCAACCCGATCAGCAGGGCCATGCCGCGCTCGCGCGTCACGGCCCTGAGCCGTTCGGCGGTTTCGAGGGCGTCTCCGGCGCCGAAGTGGCGATAGACCACGCCAGACCCCGCCGGCATCCGCGCCGCGATCTTCCACGGCCGGGGCGTCCGCTCCGGGTCGGTGAATAGCAGCATCGGCGGCACGCGCGGCCGGTCGCCCGCGCTGACATTCGCCGCGCCGCGCGCTAGAGCCTGAGCTGTAGCCCACAGCCGGGCGCCGTCTTCCGCCGTTTCCGGAAACTCCATGGTCGCCTCTTCCCCCGCTTCGCCGCCGCCGTCCACCGATCAGGCCTTCGCCGAGCGGCTGGCCGCGATCCGTGCGCGGATGACTAAAGCCGCCCGGGCGGCCGGGCGCGACCCGGCGGCGGTCACCCTGACGGCCGTGTCCAAGACCCAGCCGCCCGAGCTGATCGACGCGGCCCTGGCCTCGGGCCTCAGGGTCTTCGGCGAGAACCGGGTGCAGGAGGCGCAAGGTCGCTGGGTCGACCGCCGGGCGGCGTCGCCCGATCTGGAGCTGCGCCTGATCGGCCCGCTCCAGTCCAACAAGGCCGAGGACGCCGTCGCCCTGTTTGACGTGATCGAGACCCTCGACCGGCCGAAGCTAATCGGCGCCTTGGCCTCCGCATCGCAGAAAATCGGCCGCTCGCCCCGTCTGCTGGTGCAGGTCAACACCGGCGAGGAGGAGCAGAAGGCCGGAGTCGCTCCACGCGACGCCGACGCCCTGATCGCCGAGGCTCGGACGGCGGGGCTTGTCGTCGAGGGACTCATGGCCATTCCGCCGGCCGAAGAGGAGCCGATCCTGCATTTCGCCCTGCTGGCCCGGATCGCCGAACGCAATGACCTGAGCGTCCTCTCGATGGGGATGAGCGCCGATTACGAGCGGGCGACCCGGCTCGGCGCGACTCATGTCCGGATCGGATCGGCGTTGTTCGGGGAACGAAACCCCCCTCTCGCGGCCTCTTAGGGCGGATTCCGCGTCAATTTCGCCTGCCGCCTTGGCGTTCGGGCCAAGCCTCGCCATTCTAGGACCATGCCGACAGCCAAGACCCTTCTGATCATCGACGACGACGACGACCTGCGCGAAGCGCTGGCCGAGCAACTGGCGCTGCACGAGGAGTTCAAAACCGTCCAGGCCTCGACGGCGACCGAGGGCGTGCGTCTGGGTCGCGAAATTCGCGCCGACCTGATCCTTCTGGACGTCGATCTGCCCGACATGGACGGTCGCGAGGCCTGCCGGCTGCTGCGAAAGGATGGGGTCTCGACCCCCGTGATCATGCTGACGGCCCAGGATTCGGACGCCGACACGGTGCTGGGCCTCGACGCGGGCGCCAACGACTACGTCACCAAGCCCTTCCGCTTTGCCGTCCTTCTGGCCCGCATCCGCGCCCACCTGCGCAGCCACGAACAGTCCGAGGACGCCGTCTTCCAGATCGGCCCCTATTCCTTCCGCCCCGCCGGCAAGGTCCTGATCGACCCGAAGGGCAAGAAGGTCCGGCTGACGGAGAAGGAAACCAACATCCTCAAATACCTCTATCGCGCCGGGGCCAAGCCGGTGTCGCGCGAGGAGCTGCTGACCGAGGTCTGGGGCTACAACGCGGGGGTCACGACCCATACGCTGGAGACCCACATCTATCGCCTGCGCCAGAAGATCGAGCCAGAACCCGGCCAGGCGCGGCTGCTGCTAACGGACGCGGGCGGGTACCGGCTGCAGCCGTAGGCCTCAGACGTCCAGATCGACCGTGATTGGGCAATGGTCGCTGGGCTGCTCCCAGGCGCGGACCGGTTCGTGGATGGTCGCCGTGCCGGGAATCACCGACGGCGTCAGGCCTTCGGAGGTCCAGATGTGGTCGAGACGCAGGCCCCGGGCGGACTTGCGGAAGTCCTGGGCGCGGTAGCTCCACCAGGAGGCCAGCTTCTGGGGCTCGGGATAGGCCTCGCGGACCACGTCGTGGAAGCCGCCGGCGGCCTGCATCCCGTTCAGGGTCTCGACCTCCAGCGGGGTGTGGCTGACGATCTTGGACATATATCGGTGGTTCCAGACGTCGAACTCAGACGGGGCGATGTTGAAGTCGCCGCACATCAACAGCTTCTCCGACCGGTCGAGCTCACCGACGATGCGCGTCAGCTGTTCGTAGAAATCCATCTTGTGATCGAATTTCGGGTTGAGTTCACGGTCCGGAACGTCGCCCCCGGCCGGGATGTAGAAATTCTGGATGTCGATCCCGGCGATCCGCGCCGAAACGCAGCGGGCGTGACCCAGCTTGCAGGCGTTGAAGGTGTCGGACGGTTCGATCGGCAGGCGAGACGCGATCGCCACCCCGTGCCAGCCTTTCTGGCCCGCGATCTTCATGTGCGGCAGGCCCATGTCGATGAAGGCGTTCCTGGGGAACTGGTCCTCCAGGCATTTGATCTCCTGCAGGCAGAGGACGTCGACCTTCGCCTCCGAGACGAAGCGTGCGACCTGTTCGATGCGCAGGCGCACTGAGTTGATGTTCCAGGTGGCCACGCGAAGCATGAGTGCTCGTCTAGCCTATCTCCACCCACAAAAAACCCCCGGCGCGGGCGCGCCGGGGGTAAGGCTTGGTTTCTCTCTCGCCGCCATCGGGAGGGGATGAGGTCCGAAGGCGATCGGACGGCCGCCGCCGTCCTGTGCCCAAAGTGTCACGCCGATTGGAAATAGTCAAACCAGCGATTGGCGTGATTGCCTGTGTTGTTCCGAACACGGTTGATGAAATGTGAACCCGTCAGTTGCGGCCCGGCCGGCGGGTGGGGTCGCGCAGTTGGAAGAGGCTGGCGGCCAGGCCCGATGCCGGCTGAAGCGTGGTCAACTGGGTTCGGGTGCGGACGCCTTGCGCATCCGTGATGGTCCACTCCTGCAGCCGCAGGGGCGAGCCGGCGAAGGCCAGGATGACCGAGCCCTCGTTGGGACGGCGCTGGTCGCGGGCGGTGATGGCGAAGGCGCCCGACTGCATCCGGGTGACCCGGTCGATCTGGACGCCCTGATCCAGGCGGACGTTGCGGGCGAGGAAGGTCGACAGGGGCGTCATGCCCAGCGGCACCTGGCGGAAGACGTTCAAGCGCGGGTCGTAGCGTTTGACGTTCGACCCGTCCGAGACGACTAGCAGGCCGGCGGGATTGGTGTATTCGAACCGCATCTTGCCGGGACGCTGCAGATAGAAGCGGCCTTCGCGGCGCTGGGCGCCCGAGGTCTCAACGAAGGTTCCCTGGGCCGAGGTCAGGCCCTGCAGATAGGTCTGGGCCGTGGCCAGGGTCGCGCGATCCTCCGCCGACAGGCCGGACTGGGCCGAGGCGGGCAGGGCGGCGAGAGCGCCCATGGCGGCGAGGCCGAAGCCGAGGTCTCTGCGGGACAGGGTCATGGTCGTCTTTCTCCCGTTCGGGATGATTGTCGATTGCGCCGTTCTGACAGACCCCAACGGCGTCGGCATGACGACAGCTGGACCATATTCCGGCGGCTGGATGAAGCCCTGTTCAGCCCCGATGGTTCCCGAGAGGGTGGGACTCGGGATTAGGGCATAGATCGCGAGCGTGAGAGCCGGCTAGTCCCCAATCCCTGGTCGCTTACTCGGATCAAACCATCGGCGGCGGACCGGCGAGGATGTCCCGCTTGCCGGCGTGGTTGGCCGGGCTGACCACCCCTTCTTGCTCCATCCGCTCGATCAGGGAGGCGGCGCGATTGTAGCCGATCTGCAGGCGGCGCTGGACGTAGGAGGTCGAGGCCTTGCGGTCGCGGGTGACCACCGCCACGGCGCGGTCATAGAGGTCGTCGCCGGATCCGCCATTGCCACCCTCGTCGAAGGCGTTGTCGCCGTCGCCGTCCGGATCGTCGGTGATCAGGTCGAGGTAGTCAGGCTCGGCCTGCGAACGCAGGTGTTTGCAGACCTCCTCGACCTCCTGGTCCGTCACGAACGGGCCGTGCAGGCGGGTGATGCGGCCGCCGCCGGCCATGTAGAGCATATCGCCCTGACCCAGCAGCTGCTCGCCGCCCTGTTCGCCCAGGATGGTGCGGCTGTCGATCTTGGACGTGACCTGGAAGCTGATCCGGGTCGGGAAGTTCGCCTTGATGGTGCCGGTGATGACATCGACCGAGGGGCGCTGGGTCGCCATGATCAGGTGGATGCCGGCGGCGCGGGCCATCTGGGCCAGACGCTGGACCGCGCCCTCCACGTCCTTGCCGGCGACCAGCATCAGGTCGGCCATCTCGTCCATGACCACGACCAGATAGGGCATGGGTTCGGGGCGGATCTTCTCCGACTCGAAGACTGGGCGGCCCTGTTCGTCGAAGCCGGTCTGGACCGTGCGTTCGAAATGCTCGCCCTTCTTCTGGGCCTCGACCGCGCGCTCGTTGTAGCTGGCGACGTTGCGGACCCCCAGCTTGGACATGCGGCGATAGCGGTCCTCCATTTCGCGCACGGTCCATTTGAGGGCGACGACGGCCTTCTTCGGATCGGTGACGACGGGCGCCAGCAGGTGCGGGATGCCGTCATAGACCGACAGCTCCAGCATCTTGGGGTCGATCATGATGAAGCGGCATTCGGCGGGCGAGAGCCGGTACAGGATCGACAGGATCATGGCGTTGACCCCGACCGACTTGCCCGAGCCGGTGGTGCCCGCGATCAACAGGTGGGGCATGCGCGCCAGATCGGCCACGTAAGGGTCGCCGCCGATGGTCTCGCCGAGCGCCAGCGGCAGGATATGGGCCGGCTTGCCGTATTCGGTCGAGGCCAGGAGATCGCGCAGATAGACGGTCTCGCGCTTCAGGTTCGGCAGTTCGATGCCGATGGCGTTGCGGTTCGGCACGACCGAGATCCGGCAGGCGCGCGCGCTCATCGAGCGGGCGATGTCGTCCGACAGGGCGACCACGCGGCCGTGCTTCACGCCGGGGGCGGGGACCAGTTCGTACAGGGTGACCACCGGGCCGGGGCGGATCTGGTCGATCACGCCCTTGACCCCGAACTCGGCCAGGACGCCTTCCAGCATCTTGGCGTTCTGTTTCAGCGCGTCCTCGTCGACCATGCCGGCGCGTTGCTGCGGCTTGGCCAGCATGCCCAGCGGAGGCAGGTCGAAATCACCTTCGGGACGGGCGAAGTCGAAGGCGGTCTGGTCGTCGTCGACGGATTTCTTCGAGGGCTTGGCGGGCTTGGGCGCGGCGACCTTGATCTCGGTGGCGGCGGCGAGGGGTGTCGGCGCGGCATAGGCCGGCACGGGGACCGGGTCGTCCCAGGGCAGCGGCTCGTCGGCATCGACGTCCGACGCGGGTTCGTCCTGGGGCATCTCCAGTCGGGCCGGACGGCGGGGCGCGCGGGCGGGCGCGGCTTCGACCTCCGGATCCGGACGGGTCGGGCGACGGCGGGCGGGTCGAGAAGCGGCGGGGGCGGCTTGGCGGCGCAGGCCCGAGGCCCAGGCGACGCCTTCTGAAAAATCGCTCAGGCGCAGACCCACGGCATAGCCGCAGGCCCACAGGCCGAAGCCGAGGAAGACGATCCCGCCGATGATGCTTCCGCCCGGCGCGTGAAGGGCGCGGAAAGCCGCATCGACCAGACCGATCACCGCGTCGCCCCACAGACCGCCGAGGCCCGCCGCCAGGGGCCAGGCGGTCGGGGCGGCGAGGGCCGAGAGGGCGGCGGACAGGCTGAGCACCCCGCTGGACGCCGCCAGGGCCTTCAGCGGGGTAGGCTTGAGGCGCTGCTGGATCGCATCGCCGATGGCGGCCGCGAGGCCGAAGGCGACGGTCAGGGCCGCGGCCGGCCAGGCGGCGAGGCCAAGCGACTGCATGAAAATGTCGGCGAACAGGGCGCCGTTCAGGCCCAGCCAGTTGGTCGGGGCGGAGGACGAGGCGGCGTTCAGGCTGGGATCGGCCGGATTCCACGACACCAGGGCCACGACCAGAAGCGTCGCCAGCAGGGCCTGCAACACGCCCCGGAACCGCACCATGAAGGGCGCGTCCCAGATCATGAGGGCGCTGGCGAGTGCGCGCTGGCTGACAGCGAGGGCTGCGGACATCGAAGGCTCCGGACGAAGATCGGACCCAGTGTCGCAGATGCAGGGTTAAGGGGCTGTTTACCCTGGGAGGGTCGAGAGAAAAGCGTCGAGGGTCGAGAAGGCGAACCCCTCGACCCTCGACCCTCGACCCTCTACTCTCGACCCATGTCTTCCCCCCACACCCACGACGTCATCGTCGCCGGCGCCGGCATGGCGGGGGCGACGTTCGCCCTGGCGGCGGCGAAGGGCGGGTTGAGGGTCGCGATGATTGATCCGCAGCCGTTCTCGGCCCAGCTGGCGCCGACGTTCGACGGAAGGTCGACCGCGATCGCCTGGTCGACGTTCCGGATGCTGGATGCGCTGGGATTGGGCGAAGGCTTGCGGCCGCACGCCTGCCGGATGGACCGGATCCTGGTGACCGACGGGACGCGGCCGGGCGCGGCGTCGAAATCCGCCTCGCCCGCCTTCCTGCGTTTCGACGCCGACGAAATCGGCGACGTCAACGGCGGGGAGCCGCTGGGATACATGGTCGAGAACCGGCGTATCCGCTCAGCCCTGGCTGAGGCGGTGGCGACGACCGACATCGATCTGCGCACGCCCGGCTCGGTGGTCGGGGTGGAACAGACGCCGGCCGCGGCGCGTGTGACCCTGGCCGACGGATCGGTGCTCAGCGCTCCGGTCGTGGTCGGCGCCGAGGGGCGCGGCTCCAAGGTCCGAAAGGCCGCCGGGATCGAGACGGTCGGCTGGGGCTATGGCCAGTCGGGCGTGGTGGCCACGGTCCGGCTGGGCCGCGACCACGGCAATGTCGCCCACGAATATTTCCTGCCCGGCGGCCCGTTCGCCATCCTGCCCCTGACCGAACAGCGGGCCAGCCTCGTCTGGACTGAGACGACCAGGGCGGCCGAGGCGCTGAAGACCTGTTCGGACGCCGCCTTCCAGTCGCACCTGATGCGGCGGTTCGGAGAGTTCCTGGACGGCGCGACGCCCGAGGGGCCGAGGTTCGTCTATCCCCTGGCGCTGGAACTGGCGACGACCCTGACCGCGCCGCGCACGGCCATCATCGGCGATGCGGCCCACGGCGTGCACCCGGTCGCGGGGCAAGGCCTCAACATGGGGCTTAAGGACGCCGCGGCTCTGGCCGAAGTGCTGATCGAAGCCATGCGGCTGGGCGAGGACATCGGTTCGGAGGTCGTCCTGGACCGCTACGCCCGCTGGCGCCGGTTCGACAATGTGGCGCTGGCCGCCGGGTTCGACGGCTTCGTGCGGCTGTTCTCCAACGATCTGCCGCCGGTGCGTCTGGCCCGCGATCTGGGTATGGCGGCGGTGAACCGTATCGGGCCGCTGCGCCGCGCCTTCATGCGCGAGGCCGGCGGGGCGACCGGGGATTTGCCGAAACTGCTTCGCGGTGAGTTGGTCTAGTCCAGCTGCCGCGCCTCTTCCGGCAGCATGATCGGCACGCCTTCGCGGATCGGAAAGGCCAGTTTCGCGCCCTTGGAGATCAGCTCGTTGGCCTCGCGGTCGTAGGTCAGTACGCCGCGCGTGATCGGGCAGACGAGCACCTCCAGAAGGCGCGGATCAACGGATGACGGAGTGTGGAACGCGTCGGACATTTTTCTGAGGGCTATCGCTCGCGACGCGGTCGCTCGCTGCTTGAGCCCGTTCCTCCGTTAGATCGAGATCGTTCTTGTTACTGCATCGAGCTCGGCGTGTCGCCGTCGCCGACGTCGGCGGCGTCGATCCGCATCAAGGCCGTCAGCACGTCGACGCGGTCGTCGAGCGCGGGGCTTTCCAAGAGGGCCTGTTTCTCCGCCGGTTCAAACGGCAGGGCCATGGACAGGCTGTTGATGAGGGCCTCCTGAGGCGCCGCCTCGGCCGTCTCCCAGTCGATTTCGAGCTGTCGGCGTTCAAGATACTGTTTGAGCGCGGCCAGGAAGGCGGGGCGGTCGAAGGCCTCGCCTTCGTGCGGCGCGCTCAGGTCGCTCTCGAACGGAGTGAAGGCGGCGCGGACCTGGCGATAGGGCGTCTGGCTCGGAAGTTCGGTGGTGATGCGGAAGCGCGCGATCCCGGTCAGGGTGATCAGGTAGCGGCCGTCCGAGGTCTCGGCGAAACTGGTGATCCGACCGGCGCAGCCGACCGCCGACAGGCTCGGCAGTTGCGCCGTGCCCCCCGAGGGCTGGATCATGCCGATCATCCGCTCGCCGGCCATGGCGTCGTCGATCATGTTCAGATAGCGCGGCTCGAAGATATTCAGCGGCAACTGACCGCGCGGCAACAGGATGGCCCCGGGCAGCGGAAAGACCGGGATCACCTGCGGCAGGTCGACGGCCTTCACATAGCCCTGGGGCATCCGGACGCCTTTACGAAAACAGGATGGAGGACAGGCGGCGACGCCCGTCTTTCGCCACGTCGGACGACAGGCCGGCGGCCTCGAACACGACCAGCAGGTGTTTCCGCGCCGCGCTGTCGTTCCAGTCGCGATCGGCCTGGACGATGGTCAGCAGGCTGTCGACCGAGCCCTTCAGATCGCCTTCGGCCGCCTGGGCCAGCGCCAGATCGTAGCGGGCCTGATGGTCGTTCGGATCGGCCTTCACCTTCGCTTCCAGGGCGGTGGTCTCGTCGGTCGGGGCGCCCGACGCGAGGGCCAGCTGGGCGCGGACGCTGACGACCGAGGGCTCGGTTGAATCCTGCGGGGCCATGGCGATGGTCTGGCGCGCCTGATCGACGTCGCCCCCGGCCAGGTAGACGCGCGCCATGCCGGCGATAGCCTTCTGGTTCTCCGGCTCGATGGTCAGAACGTGGGCGAAGGCCTGGGCCGCGCCGCCGAAGTCCGACAGCCCCAGCGATTCCTCGCCCAGCGCCAGCAACTGCTCGACGTCGGAATTGACGCCTTCGCCGCCCGAAAGCTTCTCGATGAAGGCCTTGATCTGGCTTTCGGGCACCGCGCCCTGGAAGCCGTCGACCGGCTGGCCGTTGACGAAGGCGTAGACGGTCGGGATCGACTGGACCCGCAGCTGGCCGGCGTAGGCGGGGTTCTTGTCGACGTCGATCTTGACCAGTTTCACGGCCCCGCCGGCCGCGCGGACCTGTTTCTCCAGCGCAGGGGTCAGGGTTCGGCACGGACCGCACCAGGTGGCCCAGAAGTCGACGAGCACCGGCTGGATCTTCGACTGGGCGATCACGTCGTCCATGAAGCCGGCGTCGGAGCCCTCCTTGATCAGGTCGTCGGCGGAGGCGGTGGGATCAGCAAAGGTCATCGGGTCTCTTTGAAGCTCGGGGCTGTAACGCGTCAGGGGTCAGATGGTCGCGGCGGCCTCGTCCGGCAAGGCGGCGCCAAAGTCGATCACCAGCGGCTCGCGCTCGATCTCCGAAAGGAAGCGCCGAAAGGCCGCCTGGGTCAGGGCCGTCGTGGCCGTGTTGGCCAGCGGGTGGAAGTTGACGATGTCGGCGTCCCAGAGAACCTTGTCGATCACGAAGGTCACGCGTCGGTCCACGTCGTTGATCAGGGCCAGCGCCGTGACTGAGCCGGGTCGCACGCCGAGCGTCTCGTACATCAGGGTTTCATTGCCGAACGACACCCGGTCCGACCCGATGGTCTTCGGTGCGGCCTTCAGGTCGATGACGGTCTTCTGCTCGGCCGAGATCAGCCACAGTCGGCCCTTCTTGTCCTTGAGGAACAGGTTCTTGGTGTGGGCGCCGGGCAGGGCGGCCTTGATGTCGTGACCTTCATCCACGGTGAAGACGGCCGGATGGTCGTGGGTCGTCTGGTCGATGCCGTGCTCGGCCATCCAGGCGATCAGAGTGTCGCGATCATAGGCAGGTTGAGCGGTCATGGCGGGCCGGGCTAGGAAGGATGACGATTGGATACCTGCCGGAGCGTCGCCTTGGAACTCGAATGCTACCCCATGTCGGCGCGGCCGCCGGATCTGGTGCCCGGCCGCCAGTCGCGGAACTGGATGGATGCCTTCGTCAGCCGGCATCCTTATCGGTGCCTGCCCCTGACCATGGCCAATACGACGGGGTGGGAGATCCTCTGTCCCTTCACCTTCACGGCGGAGTGGAACGGCGGGCCGCAGCAGTCCGACATCACAATCACGCCCGAACGGCCCCAGCCCGAGCTGGACCATTTCGTCACCTCGCACTTCTCGCGCGGCGTCCTGACCATGCACCCCCAATATCTGTTCCGCACGCCGCCGGGCTGGGGGATGATCTGCTCGGGATCGCCCAACCATATGAAGGACGGGATCCAGCCCCTGGTCGGGCTGATCGAGACCGATTGGCTGCCCTTCCCCTTCACCATGAACTGGCTGTTCACCCGGCCAGGGCGGATCAAGTTCGAACGCGGCGAGCCCTTCTGCTTCATCAACATGGTCGAGCACCGGAAGATGGAGGCGGTCCAGCCGGTGATCCGGACGCTGGAAAGCAATCCCGTGATGAAAGGCCAGTTCGAGGCCTGGAACCGCCAGCGGACGGATTTCAACACCCGCCTGGCCTCGGGTGACCCGGACGCGGCCAAGGAGGCGTGGCAGCGGTTCTACTTCAAGGGCGAACTTCCCGAGGATCTGGGCGCGGCGCCGGACAGCCATGCTAACAAGCGGCGTCTGAAAAACCCACGGGTGGGGTGATCAGCTGGCGGCCAGGATCGCCTCCAGCCCCTCGCGCCATGTCGGGTGTTTCGGCCGCCAGCCGAGCTCGGCCTTGGCGCGGGCGTTCGAGATGCGTTTGCAGTCCAGATAGAAGCGCCGCATCCCCTCCGACACCGAGGGGTCGGTCCAGTCGACCTCGGGCGGCTGGGGCAGGCCCATCCGGCGGGCCGCATCGGCCATGACGACATCGACGCCGGACGGGGCGTCGTCCACGAGACTGTAGGCGGCGCCCGGCCTCGGCCGCTGCATCGAGGCGAACAGGCCGTCCACGGCGTCGTCGACATAGATGCGGTTGAAGACCTGGCCAGTCTTTCTCACCAGCCGGGCCGAGCCGTCCCGCAGACGCTCCACCACCGACCGGGCGGGGCCGTAGATGGCCGGCAGGCGGAAGACCTGGACCGTCAGCCCCATGCCGCGTCCGGCGTCGAACCAGTCGGCCTCCGCGCGAACCCGGCGGGCCCCCTCCAGAGACGCGGCGTTCAGGGCGTCGTCCTCGAACACCCAGCCGCCGTTACGGTCGCCGTAGACGGCGGTGGAGGAGACGTAGCCGATCCAGTCCGGATAGGCCTGCGCCTCGGTCAGGGCGGGCAGAAGGACGCGCGCGGCCGGGCAGCCGCGGCCTTCGGGCGGGGCGGTGACGAGGATGGCGGAGGCCTTGGCGACGGCCGCATTCAGCGCCGCCGCGTCCGCCGGATCGACGGCCGCGATCCCGTCGGCTTCGAGCACCGCCCGACGCTCCGGGCTCCGCGAGGTGGCCGCGACGCTCAGACCACGCCGCTTCGCCTCGGCCAGAACCGCGCGGCCGAGATAGCCGGCGCCGAAGACGAGCAGGGAGCCTTGCGCCATTGCGAGGATCAGCCGACCCGCGCCTGGGCGGGAGCGGCCTTCGACGCAGCGGCGGGCGCGTCCCGCAGGGCCTCGGCCCGTTTGCCGTTCCAGGCGGAGACGCAGGGAATCTTCGAGCGATCGGCTCGGTCGGCATAGCGGCGGGCGATGTCGGTCACGTCGGCCATCAGCCCCTCGGCCAGGGTGATCGGCTTCAGGCCCAGATCCTTGAACTGGTCGTTGGCGACGACCAGTTCGTTCTCATCGGCCTCCAGACGCGGGTTGGCGACATTGTGGACCTCGGCGCCCGTCATGCCGGCGACCATGGCGGCCAGGTCGCGGACGCGGCGGCTCTCGGTCATCTGGTTGAGGATCTTGACCCGTTCGCCCTTCTTCGGCGGGTTCTTCAGCGCCAGCTCGACGCAGCGCACCGTGTCCTGGATGTGGATGAAGGCTCGCGTCTGGCCGCCCGTGCCGTGGACCGTCAGGGGGTATCCGACCGCCGCCTGCATCAGGAAGCGGTTCAGGACCGTGCCGTAGTCGCCGTCGTAGTCGAAGCGGTTGATCAGACGCTCGTCCTTGCGCGTCTCCTCGGTCTGGGCGCCCCAGACGATGCCCTGGTGCAGGTCGGTGATCCGGACGCCGTCGTTCTTGGCGTAGAACTGGAACAGCAGGGCGTCCTGGGTCTTGGTCATGTGGTAGATCGAGCCCGGGTTCGGCGGGAACAGGATCTCCTGCTCGGTCGGGCCGAAATCGGTATCCACCGTGACCTTCAGATAGCCTTCCGGAATCCGCAGCCCTGCGGTGGTGTAGCCATAGACCCCCATGGTCCCGAGGTGGGCCAGATGGACGTCCCGCCCGCTCTCCACGATGGCGGCCAAGAGGTGGTTGGTGGCGTTCAGGTTGTTGTCGACGGTGTAGAGCTTGTGCCGCGCCGACTTCATCGAATAGGGAGCGGCCCGCTGTTCGGCGAAATGGACGACGCTGTCGGGCTTCTCGTCCTTTATCAGGGCGACCAGGCGGTCGAACTCCTTGCCGACGGTCAGGTTGACGAAGCCGATGTCGCGGCCCGACGCCTCCTTCCACGCGGCGATCCGCTCGCCCATGGTCCGGATGGGGGTCAGGGACTGGACCTCCAGCTCGTTGTCGATGTTCCGGCGGCTCAGGTTGTCGACGATCACGACCTCCCAGCCCTGGGCCGACAGATGCAGCGCGGTGGGCCAGCCGCAGAAGCCGTCCCCGCCCAGAACCAGTACTTTCATCGTCGTCTTTCCCTCTGCGCCAGCCCTGCCTAGCGGAAGCCGGGGGGCGGAGCAAAGCGGGGCCGTGGCCTAGAGCAGAGGCGTTATCGCCGCACGCGCCGCGTCGCCGAGGCCGGCATGCTTCAGCCCGTAGGCCACATTGGCACGCAGCAGACCCACCGGATCGCCGCAGTCGAAGGTGGTCCCTTCGTATTCCAGGGCGTGGAAATCCCGGACCTTCATCAGCCGCGCCATGGCGTCGGTCAGCTGGATCTCTCCGCCCGCCCCCGTCTGCTGGTCGGCCAGCAGGGGGAAGATGTCGGGCGTCAGGACATAACGGCCAGAGATGAACAGGTTCGACGGCTCGGTCCCCAGCGGCGGCTTCTCGACCATGCCGGTCATGCGGTTAAGGCGACCCTCGCGGCCGTCGAGAGCGACGATGCCGTATTTGTGGGTCTCTCCTTCGGGCGCCGGTTCGACGACGACGACATTGCCGCCGGTCTGCTCATGGGCCTCGATGGCCTGTTTCAGGGCGGGGGTGTCCGCCATCATCAGCATGTCGGCCAAGATCACCGCGAACGGTTCGTCGCCGATCAGGTCGCGGGCGCAGAAGACGGCGTGACCGAGGCCCAGCGGCGCCATCTGGCGCACGAAGCTCATCTCGCCCGGCTTCGGCAAATCCATCACCACCGACGTCAGGATGTCGTCCTTGCCCTTGGCCTTCAGGATCGCCTCGACCTCATAGGCGTGGTCGAAATAGTCCTCGATCGAGGTCTGGCCGCGCCCGACCACGAAGATCATGTGTTCGATGCCCGAGGTCCGGGCCTCCTCGACGATGTGCGACAGGATCGGCCGGTCGAACACGTTGAGCATGTTCTTCGGCGTCGTCTTGGCGGCGGGCAGGACGCGGGTGCCCAGACCCGCGACGGGCAGGACGGCCTTGCGAACGCGGCGAGATGCGGTCGTCATGGAAGAACTCTCTCGGGTCTGAACAGCGGCCCCCGTTGTAGGCGGCGTCGATGCGGAACGCCAATGGCCGGATCGGGATGCGGCGGAACTTCGGTCGGTGAGACGCGCTGATCCGTCAGCGGAAAGAGGAAAACCCATGAAGAAGACCCTGATGATCACGGCCTGCGTCGCCGCCGGCCTGGCGCTGGCCGCCTGCGGCAAGCACGAGGAGACGCCCGCCGCCACGGATGCGGCGACCGACGCCTCGGCGACGACGGAGATGAACTCCGGTTCGGTGGCCGCCCCGGCCGACAGCGGAGCCATGGCCGGCGCGAACGGCGCGGCCCCGGCCGCCTCCGACACGATGGGATCCGGCGCCCCGACTTCGGGCGCGATGTCGTCGTCCACCGGGGCTCCCGCCAATCCGACGGGCAACACCCAGGTGCCGGGCGGGGTGGTGAACTCAAGCGACCCGGTCCCCCCGGCGCCGGGCGACTATTCGAGCAACAATCCGCGTCCGAACTGACGCTGGATGAGGTCCTGAAGCCAAACGGCCCGGGATCGATCCCGGGCCGTTTCTCATTCGACGGTGACGGACTTGGCCAGGTTTCGGGGCTGATCGACGTCGGCGCCCTTCACCACGGCCACGTGATAGGCCAAGAGCTGGATCGGCGCCGACATCACAAGCGACGAGATCAGGGGGTCCGAGGCCGGGGCCGTGACCACGACGCGCGCGCCGGCCGGGGCGTGCTTGGCGCCTTCCGGGTCGGTGATGAAGACCACCTGACCCCCGCGCGCCATGACCTCCGACATGTTCGAGGCCGATTTCTCGAACCACGAATCGAAGGGGGCCAGAATGATGATCGGCGTCGCCTCGTCCACCAGGGCGATCGGGCCGTGCTTCAGCTCGCCGGCGGCATAGCCCTCGGCGTGGATATAGCTGATCTCCTTCAGCTTCAGCGCGCCTTCCAGGGCCAGGGCCGACATCGGGCCGCGACCGAGGTAGAGGACGTCCTTGGCCTTGGCGATGTCGGCGGCGATGTCCTTCAACGCGTCTTCCAGACCGATGGCCTCGGCGATCAGGCGCGGCGCCTCCAGAAGGACGCGGACCAGTCGCTGCTCCTCGGCTTCATCGATCCGGCCGCGCGATTTCGCCGCCGCAATGGCGATGGCGATCATGACCGAGACCTGGGCAGTGAAGGCCTTGGTCGAGGCGACGCCGATTTCGGGCCCGCAGTGAATCGGCCAGACGACGTCGGCCTCGCGGGCAATGGTGGATTCCGTGGCGTTGACGACGGCCGCCGTCTTCATCCCGGCCTCGGCGCAGTGGCGGAAGGCGGCCAGGGTGTCGGCGGTCTCGCCAGACTGGGACATGGCGATGGCCAGGGCGTTGGGGCGCAGCGAGGGGTTGCGATAGCGGAACTCCGAGGCGATCTCGACGTCCACGGGCAGGTCGGCCAGATCCTCGATCAGATAGCGACCGATCATCCCGGCGATCCACGACGTGCCGCAGGCGACGATCTGGATCCGGTCGATGGCGGAAAAGTCGATGCCCTGGACCGTCGTCTTGTCCGTCAGGGTGTCGACATAGGCGGCGATGGTGCGCTGGCACCCCTCCGGCTGGTCATGGATCTCCTTTTCCATGAAGTGCCGGTAGGCGCCCTTCTCCATCAGGACGGCCGAGGCGGGCACGGTCTTGACCGGCCGCGCGACCTCGCTGCCCGACCCGTCGAAGACGCGCGCGCCGCCATGGGTGGCGATCACATAGTCGCCGTCTTCCAGATAGGTGATCTTGTTGGTGAACGGCCCCAGCGCCAGACCGTCCGAGCCGATGAACATCTCCCCGTCGCCGTGACCGACGGCCAGGGGCGGGCCGTTGCGGGCGGCGAGGATGACCTCGTCCTCGCCCGAGATCAGGACGCACAGGGCGAAGGCGCCCGACAGCCGGTCCAACGTCGCCTTGAACGCGTCGAGCGGCGACAGGCCCTTCTCGAGGTTGGTGTCGAGCAGGTGGGCCACCACCTCGGTGTCGGTCTGGGACGAGAAGACGCGGCCGGCGGAGATCAGCTCAGCCTTCAGCTCGGCGAAATTCTCGATGATGCCGTTGTGGACCACGGCCACGCGCCCGGCGATATGCGGGTGGGCGTTGGCCTCGGTCGGGGCGCCGTGGGTGGCCCAGCGGGTGTGGCCGATGCCGGTGGTGGCCTCCAGCGGATTGCCGGCCAGAACCTTTTCCAGCTCCTTCAGCTTGCCCGGCGCGCGACGGCGCTCCAGCACGCCGTCCACCTGGGCGGCGATTCCGGCCGAGTCATAGCCGCGGTACTCCAGCCGCTTCAGGCTTTCGATCAGACGGTCCGCGACGGGCTGGGTTCCGACGATGCCGATGATGCCGCACATGGGGGAAGGCTCCTGCCGCAGGGTCACGGCCAAGGATGACGGCCGGGGAAGTCTGCTCTAGGGAATCCGTAAGACCCCGGCACCTAATAAGCGGTTTCGGAAGATTTCGGCGGAGGGCCGTCCATGGGCGAGCGCAAATATTTCGGCACCGACGGCATTCGCGGCAAGGCGAACGTCAGTCCGATGACGGCCGAGATCGCGCTGCGCGTCGGTCTGGCGGCCGGAAAGCTGTTCATGTCGGGCGACGACCGGCGGCATCTGGTGGTCATCGGCAAGGACACCCGCCTGTCCGGCTACATGATCGAGCCGGCGCTGGTGGCCGGTTTCGCCTCGGTCGGGATGGACGTGCGCACCTTCGGTCCCATCCCTACGCCGGGTGTGGCCATGATGACCCGGTCGATGCGCGCCGATCTCGGCGTCATGATCTCGGCCTCGCACAACGACTACGCCGACAACGGCATCAAGCTGTTCGGCCCCGACGGCTACAAGCTGTCGGACGAGATCGAGCTGAAGATCGAGGCCATGATGGACGCCGAGCTGGATGCCGGTCTGGCGCCGTCGAACCAGCTGGGCCGGGTCAAGCGCATCGACGACGCCCCGCCCCGCTATATCGAGATCGCCAAGGCCGCCTTCCCGCGCCATCTGTCGCTGGCGGGCCTGAGGATCGCCGTCGATTGCGCCAACGGGGCAGGCTACCGCGTCGCGCCCACCACCCTGTTCGAGCTGGGCGCCGAGGTCTGCGCCGTCGGCGTCTCCCCGAATGGGACCAACATCAACGCTGAGTGCGGCTCGACCCACCCGGAAACCCTGTCAGCGGCGGTCAAACAGTACCGCGCCGACATCGGCATCGCCCTGGACGGCGACGCCGACCGGCTGATCATCTGCGATGAGAACGGCAAGGTCGTCGATGGCGACCAGATCATGGCCCTGATCGGCCGCGACTGGGCCCGACGCGGCGTGCTGAAGGGCGGCGGCGTGGTCGCCACCGTCATGTCCAACCTCGGGCTCGAACGCGTCTTGACCGGCGACGGCCTGACGCTGGAGCGGACCAGGGTCGGCGACCGGTACGTCATGGAGCGGATGCGCGAGGGCGGCTTCAACCTGGGCGGCGAACAGTCGGGCCACCTGATCCTGCACGATCACGCCACGACGGGCGACGGTCTGATGGCGGCGCTGCAGGTGCTCGCCGTGCTGGTCGAGAGCGGCAAGCCGATGAGCGAACTGGCCCGCCAGTTCGACCCCGTGCCCCAGCTGCTCCAAAACGTCCGCTTCAACGCCGGCAAGCCGCTGGAGGACGCCAAGGTCAAGGCCGCCATGGCCGAGGCCGATGCGGCGCTCGCCGGTCAGGGCCGGCTCCTGGTCCGCCCCTCCGGCACCGAGAAACTGATCCGGGTCATGGCCGAGGGCGACGACGAGGCCCTGGTCAAACGCGTCGTCGCCGACGTCGTCGCGGCGGTGAAGGCGGCGGGTTAGATGACGCCTTGAACGAGGCCGAGCTCAAGCGCCTCGTTCGCCTCGATGTACCAGTTCGACGGCGCACGTTTCAGCAGTTCGTCCATCGTCACCGACGATCCTGCAATCAGGTTCTCGAAGCCTTCGTTCTGGATCAGGATCGAATGCTCGATCTCGTGGAGCAGGGCCTTCACGGGGGCCAGCGTCGAGGTCAGCGGGCCGCTGACGGTCAGGCATTTGTCCATCTTCCGCTCATGGATCATCAGCCGCGTGCCGCGCGTCAGGTAGCGGTTCTCGCGCGCGAAGAAACTCATCAGCGTGGCCCCGGCCGAATAGACCGCCGCCTTGCCCAGGAAGACGAAACGGCGCTCGGGCTCCACCTCGGAGTGGAACACCACATCCTCGCCGATCATCCGCGCCACCTCCGGGTCGCCGCCCAGGGTGGTCAGTTCGACGACGACCAGACCGCTCTTCGGCGCGGCGTCCAGCTTTTCGCGGAACTGGTCGTAGAGACTGTAATCGACGTCTCCACACAGCAGGATGGCCGGGTCCTTGAAGGCGATGGCGGGGAGGGTGCTCATGATCAGTCCGGAATGGGCGCGCGGCCGCAAACAGCGCGGGCGGACCGCACTTTGTTCCGCTTCGTCGGCTATCGGACACCGCAAAGGCCACGCTTGATCTTGCAGCGTGGGCGGCGCTACCCACCGGCTTCCATGATCGATAACGAGCGCAAGAAATCCATCCTCAAGGCCGAACACGAGTTCGAGCGAAAGGAAAATCTGTCACGCGCCCTGGCCGACAAGGGGATCACCCTGATCGGCAAGATCACAAGCCCCGAGCCGCCGGACGCGCCGCCGCCGTCGGACGAAGACCCGTCCTAGCCTTCCAGCCGCGCCGTCAGTTCCGCCAGCTTCGACACCGCGCCCCGCGTATAGGGTGACAGCCAGCGGTCGTGGACGGCCTTGATGGGCTCGGCATTCAGGTGGTTCCAGCGCTCGCGCCCCTCGCGCCGGACGAGGATCAGATCCGCCGCCTCCAGCGCCTTCAGATGCTGCATTACGGTGCAGCGATCCAGCGTCGGCTCGGCCTCGCACAGCTGGCCCGTCGTCTTCGGCCCATCCTTCATCGCATCCAGCAGACGCCTTCGCGCGGGGTTGGCCAAGGCCTTGAACACGGCGTCCAGATCGTCGGCGTTTGACATGTTATAAGAATATAACATAGGGGAGTCTTCAGCAACTCCGGAGCAAGACCATGTCGCTGAAATTCGAGGTGTCGATGCGGCTTTCCCGACCCGTCCACGAGGTGTTCGAGGCGGTGGCCGATCCGACGAAACTGTCCGGCTATTTCACCACCGGCGGCGCGGTCGGGCGGCTGGAGACCGGCCAGACGGTCCAGTGGGATTTCGCCGACTTTCCCGGCGCCTTCCCGGTCGAGGTGGTCGAGGTCGTGCAGGACGAAAAGATCGTCTTGAGGTGGGAGGCGAACGAGGGTCCGCCCGAGAGCGGGGAGGGCGCGGCGGGCGCGAAATACATGACCACGGTGACCATGCGCTTCTCACCGCTGGACGGCGACACCCGCACCCTGGTCTGCATCGCCGAGGAGGGCTGGCGCGACACCCCGATGGGGCTCAAGGCTTCCTACGGCAACTGCATGGGCTGGTCCCAGATGCTTGCGGCCATGAAGGCGTTCGTCGAATACGGCGTCAACCTGCGCGAGGGCGCCTACCGCTGATCGCCTTGACCACGTCCTCGATCCGCTTGCGGACATCCGGCACGGCGATGGTTTCCCAGAAGGCGGCGCGCGCCGGAGGGCCGAGGACGAACAGGCTCAGGTCGGCTTTGCCGTCGGCATGCAGCACGCGGCCGGACCCGTCCAGCTCCAGCCCCAACCGAAGCGAATCCAGCCGCGCCCGACCCGAGGCCAGCAGCGGTCCCGTCACCGGGTCAGCCTCCGGCGCATGGCCCGGTCCCGTGCAGTCGATCAGCCAGGCGCCTGTCAGCGGCGGCTGGGCCTGACCCCGCCGCGTCCAATCGAGCCGCACCCCGGCGTCGTCAACCTCGATCCCCCTGACCCGTCCCGCGACGACGCTCAGCCGCCCCTCGAACAGCAGCCGGTCGATGAAGACCCCGATACGGGGCGCGATCCGGTGGCGGTGCACGTCCCACCACGGCCTCAGGTGCCGCACGATGGCGCGCCGGGTCGGCAGGTCCGCCTTCGCCCAGAGGTCGGCGGTGACGGGCCGCAGACCCTCCATCATCTCGCGCCAGCCCGCCTGACGCGCCACGGCCCGCGCCGCCTTCGTCCGTTCGGACAGCCGACCTTCCAGCATGGCCGGAGTCGGCGTTTCGGGCGGGTCGTGCCGCTCGCCGTGCGCGCGGGGCAAGAGCCCCCGCCGTGACAGGGCCTGGGCCCGACCGCGCCAGCCCTGGCCGTCCAGCGCCTGCAGCATATCGACCATGGTCAGGCCCGTGCCGACGATCAGCACGTCGTCGTCGGCGCCCACCTGTTCCAGCGCGCCGGGCGCCCAGGGGTCGGCCAGCACCCGCGCCGATCCGCCGGAGGCGGTCTTCGGCGCCGGATTGCCGGTGGTCAGGACGACGGCGTCGGCGGTGATTTTTCGCCCATCCGACAGGGCCACGCCGTCCGCGTCGACGCCGACGACCTCGCCGACGACCCGTCGGATCAATCCTCGATGAGCGGCCTCGGCCCCGGCCAGACGCCACTGGACGTAGCGGCCGAACACCTTGCGCGGCGCGAACCCCTCGGGATCGGCCAGTTCGGGCGCATTCGCTTCCAGCCAGCGGACGAAATGATCTGGCTGATCCGCCAGAGCGCTCATCCGCGACGAGCGCACGTTCAGAAGATGCCCCTCGAACGGGGTCGAATAGGCGACGCCCAGGCCGAAATCGGCCGTCCGGTTGATCAGGATGGAGCCAACGTCCGCCTCGGCCAACCGCGCCGCCAGCATGGCGCCGGAGAAGCCGCCGCCGACGACGGCCACGTTTCTGATCGATCCCGTCACGCGGTCTCCCCGTTCGCTGGCCCGGTTCTGAACCGCGTCGGGCGAGGGGTCAAACGCGCCTCAGATTTCCTGATTGTACGCGCCGACCTCGGGGTGGGCGGCCAGACGCGGCTTCACCTCGTCGCGGAACAGGGCGCGCATGTCGTCCTCGGACCGCATCGATTCCACCACCACGACCAGTTCCGGCTTGTTCGAGGAGGCCCGCACCAGGACCCACGACCCGTCCTCCAGATGGACCCGCGCGCCGTTGACCGTGATGACCTCGACGATCTTGCGGCCCAGGATCGAGCCGCCCTCGGCGCCGAGCTTCTCGTACTCGGCGACGATCTTCGCCAGGACCTCGTATTTGATCTCGTCGTCGCAATGGGGCGACATGGTCAAGGATGTCCACGCGTCCGGCAGGGCCGTCTTCAGCTGGCTCAGCGTCTTGCCCGGGTTGCGGTCCAGCATCTGCAGAACCGCCGCCGCGGCAACCAGGCCGTCGTCGTAGCCCCGGCCGATCGGGTTCGCGAGGAAGAAGTGGCCCGACTTCTCGAACCCGGCCAGGGCTCCCAGTTCAGCGGTCTTGCGCTTGATGTAGGAGTGGCCCGTCTTCCAGTAGACGGTCGTCGCGCCGTTGGCCTTCAGCACCTCGTCGGTCTTGTAGAGGCCCGTCGATTTCACATCGACGACGAAGGTCGCGTTCTCGTGCAGGGCCGACAGATCGCGCGCCAGGAGAAGGCCGATCTTGTCGGCGAAGATTTCCTCGCCCGTCTCGTCCACCACGCCGCAGCGATCGCCGTCGCCGTCGAAGCCGAGCGCCAGGTCGGCGCCCGTCTCCTTCACCCGCGCCGCCATCTGCATCAGCATGGCGTGGTCCTCGGGGTTCGGATTGTATTTCGGGAAGGTGTAGTCGAGCTCGGCGTCCATCTCGATAACCTCGCAGCCCATGCGGCGCAGGGCCTCGGGGGCGAAGGCGCCGGCCGTGCCGTTGCCGGTGGCGCAGACGACCTTGAGCTTGCGGCTCAGCCTGATGTCGCCGACCACCTCCTGGAGGTAGGTCTCGCGGAAGTTATCGACCCGCTCCAGACGGCCGCCGGGACGCGCCACGCCGGTTCCCGACAGGACGATCTCCTTCAGTCGGCCGATCTCTTCCGGGCCGAAGGTGACGGGCGGATTGGTGCCCATCTTCACGCCCGTCCAGCCGTTCTCGTTGTGCGAGGCGGTAACCATGGCGACGCAAGGGGCCTCCAGCGCGAACTGGCCGAAATAGGCCATGGGCGACAGGGCCAGACCGACGTCCAGGACCTCCATTCCCCCTTCCATCAGGCCGATGATCAGGGCGTGCTTCACCGTCGAGGAATAGGAGCGGAAGTCGTGGCCCACGACGATGCGCGGCTGGATGCCGTTCTCGTGGACATAGGTGGCGAGCGCCAGACCCAGGGCCTGGATGCCCAAAAGGTTGATCTCCTTCTCCAGGATCCAGCGGGCGTCGTATTCCCGGAAGCCGGTGGGCTTCACCAACGGAATGGTCTCGAATTCGAAAGTGTTCGGGACCAGGTCCTGGCGGGGCTTCAACATGCGATGTCCTTGAAGGAAGTGGGCTTCCGATGGTCGGGCGGTATAGCCGCAGGGTTGCAGGCGGACAACAACGCGCGATCAATGGTATCGCTGCTGCGGGAAGCGGCGATGAAGGCGGGGGTGGATCATGGGTCGAGGGTGGGGTGTCGCCCTGTCGCTGGTGCTGATGATCGGAGGGTCGGCCGTCGCCCACGGGCAGACCGCAGAGGACGGACTTGACGCCATGCGGGCGCGGCTGGCCGAGGCGCCGGGCTACACCGGCGTATTCGGTGTCGCGCGGGCGGGCGAAACGGCTGTCGGGACGACCCAGGGGCGTCGGGTCGGCGACGACCTGCGATGGGCTTCGGTCACCAAGATGGTCACCGCGATTCTGGTCCTGCAACAGGTCGACGCGGGCCGGCTTTCGCTCGACGCGCCCCTGGCGACCTACTGGCCCGAGTTTCCGGTCAACGCCGATCGGATCACCGTCAGACAACTGCTGACCCACACCTCGGGTCTGGCCAACCCCGACGCTCTGCCCGATGCAGATGCGGACGGCATGGCGGACTTCTATCAGCAGGCCGCCGACTGGCGTCCGGTCTGTTCCGCCCCCGCGATCGCCGAGCCGGGCGCCGACTTCGCCTACAACAACTGCGACTATCTGGTCCTCGGCGAGGTGCTCGAGCGCGTGACGGGTCAGGACTACAATGCCCTGGTCCGGAGCCGCCTGGTCGAGCCGCTGGGGCTGGACAGGGTGGCGGTCCCGTCTGGTCCCCGGTCCGAAGCGCAGGCCGAGGGAGGACCTGAACCCAGGATTGATCCGGCCAGCTGGGGTCCGGCGGGCGGGCTGTACGGGTCCGCGTCGGACCTGCTGAAGATCGATCGGGCGCTGATGGAAGGCTCCCTGATCTCCGAAGCGTCGCGCGAAGAGATGTGGAAGGGCGACCCCGCCGCCGGCTTCGCCGCGCTCAGCGTCTGGTCTTATTCGCCAGACCTGGGCGGATGCCTCGGCCAGACGCGTCTGGTGGAGCGCTACGGCGAGATCGGCGGGGTCCAGGTGCGGAACTTCCTGCTGCCGGATGAGGGCGTGGCGCTGACGGTCTACTCAGACGACGGCGAGACGGCCTTTGGAGAGGTCTGGCAAGGCCAGGGACTGTCGGTCGACCTGATCCGGGCGGCGGCGTGCGGCGCCCCTGGCGCTTGACCCCTTCGGCGGGCCGCCCTACCCCCAAGGGCCGACCTAGGAGAGCCCATGCCCCGCCTGATCCTGCTGCGCCACGGCCAGAGCCAGTGGAACCTCGAAAACCGCTTCACCGGCTGGGTCGACGTCGACCTGACGGCAGCGGGCGAGGCCCAGGCCCGGCGCGGCGGCGAGCTGATCGCCGAGGCCGGGTTCAAACCCGCCGTCATGTTCACCTCGGTGCTGACGCGGGCGAAACGGACGGGCGCCCTGGCCCTGGCGTCGGCCGGGCTCAAGGACGTGCCCGTGATCGAGGACTGGCGTCTGAACGAGCGCCACTACGGCGGCCTGACCGGGCTGGACAAGGCCGAGACGGCGCTCAAGCACGGCGACGATCAGGTGAAGATCTGGCGTCGCAGCTACGACATCCCGCCGCCGCCGCTGGAGACGGGCTCGGAATGGGATTTCTCCAAGGACGCCCGCTACGCCGGTCAGGACATCCCGGACACCGAAAGCCTGAAGACCACGCTGGATCGCGTCCTGCCCTACTGGAACGACGCCATCGCCCCGCGTCTGAAGGCGGGCGAGGACGTCCTGATCGCCGCCCACGGCAACTCGCTGCGCGCCATCGTCAAACACCTGTTCGCCGTGCCGGACGACCAGATCGTCGGCGTCGAGATCCCGACCGGCAATCCGCTGGAGATCGACCTCGACGCCGATCTGAAGCCGACGGCCGCTCGCTATCTCGATACGGGTCGGGCCACCGAATTGCCGGTCCTCCCATGAGCGACGACGCGGCGTTCATGCGCCGGGCCATCGATCTGGCCCTGTCGAAGATGGGCGAGACCTGGCCCAACCCGGCGGTGGGCTGCGTCATCGTCAAGGACGGCAAGGTGCTGGCCGAGGCCGCCACGGCCCCCGGGGGACGCCCCCACGCCGAGGAACAGGCCGTCCCGGCCGCTGGCCCTGAGGTCGAGGGCGCGACCGCCTATGTGACGCTGGAGCCCTGCGGCGCCCGGTCCTCGGGCCGGGCCTCTTGCGCCCAGTTCCTGGCCGAGGCGAAGATCGCCCGCGTCGTGGTGGCGGCGCTGGATCCCTCGCCCTTCGCCTCCGGGCGGGGCACCGAACGGCTGCGTCAGGCCGGGCTTCAGGTCGAGACCGGCCTGATGAAGGACGAGGCCGCCGTTCTGTCCGAAGGCTTCCTGCACAGGCTGGAGACGGGCCGGCCGATGGTCCGCATCAGCGCCGACGGCAAGGGGTTCGACGCCCGCTTCGCCGCCTCCGCCCGCGCCGACCTGGTCACCGAGCTGAAGCGCCTGGGCGAGGCCGGCTACACCCGACTGTGGACCTCGCCCGGCGAACTGGCCGACGCGCTGGCGGAGCAGGGCCTGTTGACGGCCTGAAGGAATTTATTCTTTCAAAAGTCTTGTGGAACCCTGCTAGCGAACCCATGTGATCGGCTGGGTCTTTGACAGTCCTGTTTCGGCCGGGCCCGCCCGCCGACCGCTTCGACGCCCGCGTCTTCCCGGCGGGAGCGGTCGCTGCCGTGTGCTCGGGGCCTCGGATTTGTCCGTTCCGTCACCTTTGGTCACGTTTCGTCACCCTATTTCCGGTCATGACCAAACGGACGACCCGGGGATCCGCCGCCCGCCCCGGTGCTCCGTCCCAGAAAAGACGGTTTCCGAAAACCTTCCTTAAGCGACGCCGTTCCATGATCAGATCATGTCAGCGGTCCAGGAAGGCGTCCTTCGACGTCGCATCAGCCAGCAGGAGCTCGACGCGATCTGCGCGCGTCACGACCGCCTGTGGCAGGCGCGCCCCGGCGGCGCCCGGGCCGTCTTCGCCTGGATGGACCTGTCGGGCCTCAGCCTGAAGGGCCGCAACCTCGCCGACGCCGACTTTGCGGCCGCCTCCCTGATCGGTTGCGACCTGTCGGGCTGCAAGCTCGACAACGCATCCTTCTTCGGCGCGGACATGCAGGACGCCATCCTGATCGAGACCTCCCTGCGGCGCGCCGACCTGCGCGGCGCCTGCCTGCGCGGCGCCGACCTCTCGGGGGCCGATCTGTTCGAGGCCGACCTGCGCGAAGGCACGATCGCCTCGGCCGATCGCAAGGTGGGTTTCCGCGTCATGGAGCCCAAGGGCCGCGAGATCACCCAGGCCCAGGGCGCCAGCCTTGTCGGCGCCAATCTTCAGCGGTCGCGCCTGTCGGGCATCGCGGCCCAGTCGGCGGACTTCTCCGACGCCATCATGAAGGACTGCAAGTTGGTCCGGGCCAACCTGAAACAGGCCTGTTTCAAGGGCGCGGATCTGGCCGGAGCCGATATGTCGGGAGCCGACCTGACCGGAGCCGATCTGCGCGACGCCATCCTGGTCGGGGTCAATGCGACCTCCTGGCGGACCGATGGGGCCAACCTCGACGGCGCCCTGACGGATATGGGATCGGTCGGGGAGCCCCTGGCGCAGGTCCCGGCGGCCGACATGCTGCACGAGCACGCCCGCTGGTGCGAAAGCGGCGGGGCCGAGGGCCAGCCGTCGGTGTTCGATCACGTCGACCTGCGCGGCCTCGGCTCGATCACCGGCCTGAACCTGACGGCCCTGTCGGCGCGGGGCGCGGTCTTCTATGGCCTGAACATGGAGGGGGTGCAGCTGCAGGGCGCGCACCTCGAGGGCGCCGATCTCAGGTCGGTCAACCTGCGCCGCGCCGACCTGCGCGGCGCCCGCCTGGTGGGCGCGCGCCTGAACGGCGCCGATCTGCGCGAAGCCCAGCTGGGTCCGCTCATGCTGGGGCCCGAGCGGCTCCTGCCCGCCGACCTGACCGGCGCGGTCCTGCGCTCGGCCGATCTTTCCGGGGCCGATCTGAGGCGCAGCGTCCTCGTCGGCGCGGACCTGACCCGGGCCAGTCTACACGGCGCCCAGACGCGCCTCGCCGATTTCACTGACGCGGTTCTCGCGGGGGTCCGAGGACTCCAGCGGGAGGGGGAACCGATATGACGATGGTACGACGCCGCCTGGGCCAAGGCGATTTCGAGATGTTCGCGGCCGCCCACGAGCGGTTCGTTTCCGGCAAGCCCGGAGGCCGCAAGCTGTCGCTGAAGTTCATCGACCTGACCGGCGTCTCGATGGCGCATCGCATTCTCGACGACGCCGACTTCTCCGGCTCCATCCTGGAGAACTGCAACATGGCCGGCGCCCGCCTGGAGCGCGCCGTCCTGTTCGGCTGCGACCTGCGCGGCGCCGACCTGACCCGCGCCTGCCTGAAGCGCGCCGATATTCGCGGGACCTGCCTGCAGGGCGCCGACCTCTCGGAAGCCGACCTGACCCAGGCCGACTTCCGCGAGGGCGTCATCGCCGTCCCGCATGAGACCAAGGGCCTGGCCTCCGCCCGCCACGAGACCCGGCTGGGTCAGGCCGACGGCGCGCGCTTCTCCGGCGCGACTCTCGACGGCTCGCGCTTCGACGGTGTCAGCGCCTGCAAGGCCGATTTCACCGACTGTTCGATGCGCGGCGCCCGGTTGACCGGGGCGAACCTCAAGGACGCCGACCTGTCGGGCGCCCTGCTCGAAGGCGCCGACGTCGGCGGGGCCAACCTGGCCGGCGCGCGCCTGTGCGGCGCCATCCTGACCGGCGTGGCCATGGACCGGGCCCGCCTGGACAAGACCGACACCACCGGCGCCGTTCGCGAACCCACGGCCGCCGCCATCGCCCGCGCCGAGCAACTGTACGAACTGGCCCTGGACGCCAACGCCTGGGTCGAGAGCGGCGGGGTCCTCGGCGGCCCGGCGATCCTCGACGGCGAGGACCTGCGTCCGCTCGGCGATCGCCTGAAGGGCCTGAAGCTGTCGGCGATGAGCGCCAAGGGCGCCTGCTTGGCCGGGCTGGACCTGCGCGGCGCCCAGCTCCAGGGCGCGAATTTCGAGAAGGCTGACCTGCGCGGCGCCCTTCTCGGCAAGGCCGATCTGCGCGGCGCCCGCTTCGGCGAGGCCTTGATGACCAAGGTCGACCTGACCGCGGCCGACATCAGCCCCCTGCCGCTCGGCCCGTCCCGCAATGTTCCGGCCAGCCTCGGCGGGGCCCGGATGCGCTACGCCGTCCTGCACCGCACGGTCCTGTCGAAGGCCAACATGGCCGGAACGGACCTTCTGGGCGCCGACGTCACCGGGGCGATGATGGATGAGGTGAACCTCGCTGACGCCTGCCTCGACCGGGTCACCGGAATGGCCATCCCGGCGGTCGCCGCCTGACGCGAAAAAGGGCGGCCCAATGGACCGCCCTTTCCCGTTCTGCCGAATTGATGTCGCCTAGGCGGCTTCGCCTTCGATCAAGGCCGAGGTCGACGCGCCCGTCGCGATCTCGATGCGCCGGGGCTTCAGCGCCTCGGGCAGTTCGCGCTTCAGGCTGATGGCCAGCAGGCCGTTGTCGAGCGAGGCCGTGGTGACCACGACATAATCGGCCAGTTGGAAGCGACGCTCGAAGTCGCGTTCGGCCAGACCACGATGCAGATAGGTCTTGGCGGCGTCGTCATTGGCGGTCTTCCTGCCCGTGACGGTCAGCTGGTTCTCCTTGGCCTCGATGGTCAGCTCATCGGGCTTGAAGCCGGCGACGGCGATCTCGATCCGGTACTCGTTCTCACCGGTGGTTTCGATGTTGTAGGGCGGCCAGCCGTTTTCCTGGCTGGTGCGCGCGGCGCTTTCCAGCTGCCGGGCCAGGCGGTCGAAGCCCACGGCGGAACGATAGAGAGGGGTGAAGTCGATGGTACGCATGTCGATCTCCTGATCATCAGCAAGATTGAGCCGCCCCGCGTTTTAGCCCGGGTCGGCGGTGGGGATCAGCCCGAACGGTCCCTTCTGGGCCCCGCCTGGTCTGCAAGAGCCCGGGATCGGCGCTCTCGGAATGCAAGGTGGGAAGCCGATGTGCGGCGTCAAGACCCCCTTCGTTGCGGGATCGTCACTTGCTCGCGCGCAACCGGCGCCTAAGGTGCCGCCACCTTGATTTCCGGAGTTGCCCATGCGCGCGTCAAGACTTGTCCTCGCCACCGCTCTCGGCCTGCTGACCGCCGGCGTCGCCGCCGCCCAGACCGCGCCGACCCTCGGCGAAACCCAGGCCCAGCGCGTCGCCCGCCGCGAGGCCATGCCGCCGCCCGTGCTGCAGGAGGATGAAGCTCTCCAGGCCGCGATCGGCTCTGATACGCGTCCGGCCGCCGATATCGCCCGCGACGTTTATCGCCACCCGTTCGAGACCCTGACATTCTGGGGCCTGATGCCGGGCTCGACGATCGTTGAGATCGAGCCGGGCCGCGGCGGCTGGTGGAGCGCCATCCTGCAACCCTATGCGGCGGCGACGGGCGGGACCTATGTCGCCGTCAACCGCCCGCTCGAAGGCATGGGCGTGGCCGACGGCACGGCCGATATGATCGTGGTGGCTCGCGCCTTCCATAACTGGCACCGCTCCAACCCGCAGCGCACCGGCCTCTATCTGGAGGCCTTCTTCAAGGCCCTGAAACCCGGCGGCATCCTGGCGGTGGAACAGCACCGCGCCAACGAGGGCCTGAACCCCGACCTCACCGCCCCAACCGGCTATGTGTCGGAGAGCTATGTGATCCGCGCCGCCCAGGCCGCCGGCTTCGTGCTTGAGGCCCGCAGCGAGCTGAACGCCAATCCGAAGGACGACCACGACCATCCGTTCGGCGTCTGGACCCTGCCGCCGGTGCGGACCTCGGCCCCGCGTGACGGCGTCGCCACCGACCGCCCCACGCCCCTGACCGACGCCGAACGCGCGGAGTATGACGCCATCGGCGAGAGCGATCGCATGACGCTGCGGTTCCGCAAGCCAGGCTGAGGCTTCAAGGCTTTGACGGCATTGGCGAAGCTCTCTATCCCAGAGCGTCCCGGGGCGGCGTCGCTCCCCGGACCACGGCCGGCTGGGGAGAAATGATGCGGGATCAGGCGCGGATCGGGCGGACGGGACCATCGCGTCGGGCCATGTTGGTCGGCGTCAGCTCCGTGGTGGTCTGCGGTCTCGCCGCCTGTGGGAACAAGAAAGAAAAGCCCGCCGCGCCCGAAGGCCCCGCCGGCCCGCCCGAAGGCTCGCTGGAATGGGCCATCCAGGGACCCTGGCGCGCCGCGGACCGACCTCGAGACATCTACCGCCACCCGCTGGAGACCCTCAGGTTCTTTGGCCTTCAACCTGCGATGCATGTGGTGGAGTTCTGGCCGGGCAGCGGCTGGTACACTGAAATTCTGGCCCCCTATCTGAACAAGGGCGGCGGCGAGTACTATGGCGCGGGTTTCGTGACCGGCGAGGGGGCGAACCCCGCCCAGGCCGCGCTGGTGGCGAATTTCGAACGCCGCTTCGGCGAGGACCGGCGGCTGTACGGCGATGTGAAGTTCAGCGCCTTCGGTCCCACCACGGGGCCCGTCGCGCCGGCGGGCACGGTCGACATGGCGCTGTTCATGCGCAACATCCACGCCTGGATGGCCGCGGGCATCGCCGAGAAGGCTTTCGCAGACGCCTATGCAGCGCTGAAGCCAGGCGGGATCCTGGGCGTCGAACAGCACCGGCTGGCGCCCGACGAGGATCAGGATCCGGCGGCGGCGAACGGGTATGTCCAGGAGGCCTTCGTCAAACAACTGGCGGCCGAGGCGGGCTTCGTCTTCGTCGCGGCCTCCGAGATCAACGCCAATCCCGAGGACACCAAGGATCATCCGTTCGGGGTCGAGACCCTGCCGCCGCGCCTGTTAACCGCCCCGCAAGGCGAGGCGCCCGATCCCACGTTCGACACCGCCAAATATCGCGCGATCGGTGAGAGCGATCGCATGACCCTGAAGTTCAGAAAGCCCGAATGAACCGCGCCGCCGCCTTCGCCGCCAATGCGCCCCTGATGGGGGTTCCCGGCGCCGCCGCGCCTCCGGGAGGCGTCGGCGAATGGTTCCGAGGGGCCGGGGGCCTGCGCCTGCGCGCCGCCTTCTGGACGCCCTCGGCCCTGGTGGCTCCCAAGCCGCGCGGCACCGTGGTCCTGAGCCCCGGCCGGACCGAGCCGATCGAGAAATATTTCGAGGTCATCGGAAACTTCCTCGCGCGCGGCTGGTGCGTCCTCGCCCACGACTGGCGCGGACAGGGGCTGTCGGCCCGCCTGCTGCCGGACCGGCTCAAGGGCCACGCCCGGGCGGTGGAGGAGTTTCAGGACGACTACGCCCGTCTGCTGGACGCGTTCGAGACCCGCGCGCCCAAGCCGTGGATCATGGTCGGCCACTCCATGGGAGCCGTGCTGAATCTCTTGGCCCTCGAGGCCGGAGAGAAGCGGTTCGCGGGCGCGATCCTGACCAGCCCCATGCTGCGCATCAAGACCGGCAAGCGGTCCATGTGGTCGGTCAAGCTGGCGGTGCGCTGGAATGTGCGCCACGGCAAGGCCGGGGACTTCGTGCTGGACGACCCCGACGATCCCTTCGACCACACCTTCGAGAAGGACGCCCTGACGTCCGACGAAACCCGCTACGAGCTGTGGCGTCAGCAGCTCTACGCCTGCCCCCACCTGGCGGTCGGCGGCCCGACCTGGGGCTGGCTGGCCTTCGCACTGGACGCGGGCGAGCGAGCGTTGAAGCCCAAGGCGCTCAAGTCGGTGAACATTCCCTGCACCATCGTGCAGTCGGGCGATGACGAGCGGGTTTGGAAACAGACCAACCGCTGGGCCGCGAAACGGCTGGGCCGGGGGCGCTATGTCGAGATCGACCACGCAAAGCACGAGCCCATCATGGAGACCGACGACCTGCGGGCGGTCTTCCTGAACGAGTTCGACGCGATGGCGGACTATGTCTCGCCCATCCACGACCTGGCGCCGGTGAAGGCGGAGGCCGACGCGGTCGCCTGAGGCGTCGCGTCGACCTGATCCTTACATCGGGCGGGTCACGCTGCCGCCGATGTTGGCGATGACTTCACGCGCGTCGAAGGCGTTGGCGTCGCCGGCGGGCTTGGCCCCGCGACCCATGACGATCTCGGTGGTCGCCTCGTAGCGGTCGATCTGGCGCACGTCGAAGTCGTCGCGGCCCCAGAACGGGTCGTTCCACCGGCTCCAGCCGCGCGGGCCGTAGTAGCGCCACGACGGGCCCCAGAACGGGCTGTAGCGGTTGAAGAACGGATCACCGATGGTTTGGAAGCGGGTGTCCCGGTCGGTCGCGCGGTTGACCGTGGAGAACCAGTCGTAGCCGTTCTCGGTCGTCAGTTCGGCGGCGCGGAGCAGGAGGCCCATCTCGACCTGTTCTCGCGAGGTGACCGAGTTGCCCGAGAAGCTGACGCGGTAGCGGTCGTTCTCGAGCCGCTGTTCGGCATAGCCGCCGCGCTGGCCGTTGAAGCCGGCGGGCGCGTAGGCGGTGGAGGTGGCGCAGGCCGCCAGGGTCAGGGCCGAGGCTGCGACCACCACCAGGGATTTCATGGAGAGTTTCATAGGGAGGCTCCGGATACTCGGCGGAAAATCCGTCATCTCCCCTGAACGGCGCATGAACAGCGACGTTCCACCGCTCCGCAAGTCTCTATAAACGCGACACAATCAGGACTGCGGCAATCAGAAGCAGGGAGCCGACGAAGACGCCGAAGCCGCGCCGGAATCGAGGCTCGCTCATCCGCCGCGCCAGGGCGGCGCCAGCCAGACCGTAGGCGCTCATGGTGATGACGTCCATGCCGATGACGGCCAGGGCGAAAAGGGCCAGTTGGGGCGGCATGGACCGATCCACATCGAGGAAGGGCGGCAGAACGGCGGTGAAGAACAGCACCGCCTTGGGGTTGGCGATCTGGACCAGAAAGCCGTCGACGAAGGCGGGTCGCCGCAGCTGGGTCCGGCCCTCCGTCGAGACCTCGACAGGCGCGGGGGAGAAGGCGCTCCGGATCGACGAGATGCCCAGCCAGGCGACATACACGGCGCCGGCCACCGCGATCACTTTGAACACCTGCGGGAAGGCGGCGACCATGGCGCCGAGGCCCAGGGCGGCGGCGGCGAACCAGACCAGGGTCGCGACATTCATCCCGGCCACAGCGACCAGAACCGCCCGCTTGCCCCGCTCCATGCCCGTGGCGATCGAGAACAGGTTCGCCGGTCCCGGCGTGACGGCCATCACGGCCATCACGCCCAGAAAGACCAGATAGAGGTGCGGATCGACAGGCAGACTGTTCACGTCGACAGGCACACGACCTGAGCGACGCGGAGGTCGCGACGAAGGTCGTCGGCGACCCGGCCGTAGTTGTCGACCGTGATCGGCTCGCTCAGCAGCTGCTCGTCCGGCCGCTGTTCACCCCGAATGGCGGGCCCAAGCGTATCGGGCGCGGTAGTGTACAGCCGACCCCGGCGCGGAGCCTCGGCGATGGTCAGGGCCACGACCCGGCCGCGGCGATCCAGAACCGGAGCGCCGGAAAGCCCCGCCAGCGTGCCTTCCAGGCCGGAGGTGCGGCCGACCTCGGCCCAGGCCAGAACGGGCTCGTCGCGCGCGCCGCGTCCCCGCACCTTCAGCGTTTCGCGACCCAGAAGCCGGGACGTGACCTCGCCCGGATCGCCTTGCGGGAAACCGGGGTGGAAGCCGCGCATGCCGACATTCAGGGGAGTGTTCGTCGCGACCGGCAGGGCGGGCGGTCCGCCGGCCGTGATCAGAAGAGCGATGTCGGCGCGCGGCGACAGGCGGACGTCGGCCGCCACGGCTCGACCGCCGCCGACCACCAGAGCCGGCTTGCGGCAGCCCTCCACGACATGGCGCGCCGTCAGCCAGCGACCGCGACCGGCGATGGAAAAGGCGGTGCCGGCCGAGGGCTGGAAGGGGCTGTCGGGCGCCGTCACCGTCACGGAGGGATCGAAGGGCGTGATCGGACCGAGGAGCGCGCCCTCCATCTCGTCCGGCGGCGGCGGGGCGGGCGGGGCGTCGGCGTTCTCGCGGCGGGCGAGGGAGCCCAGCACCAGGGCGAAGACCACGCTGGAATAGATCAGCCAGTCCGGCGGACGGGGAAGATGCATAGGGCCGGGCTCAGCCCGTCAGGGCGGCGGCAAGGATCAGGGCCGTGGCCAGCTTGGCCGAGACCAGCAGCACGGCCGCCGAGATCTCGCCTTCCTGGATCCGCTGCGGCAGGCCCGTCAGAACCAGATCGACGATGCGGAAGGCCAGAAGCTGGAGCACCAGGGTCGCCAGACCCCAGAGCGCGATGTCCGCCACAGAGGTCGAGACCGACATCGACACCGCCAGCGGAATGGCCAGGCCGATCAGGACACCGCCGAAGGCCACGCTGGCGGCGGCGTTGCCCTCTCGGATCAGGGCGATCTCCTTCCACGGCGTCAGCAGGGCATAGATCACAGACCCCACGGCCAGGAGGCCGAAGGTCACGACGAGGTGTACCACCAGCACCGGGAATCCGCTGGCGAAAGCCTGAACCTCGGGGCTCGACAGGGTGTCTGACAGGGACGGGGCCATGGGGGGCGGTGACGGTCTCAAAGATACGAGGGCGCACCGTGCTTGCCCGATTGTCGCCCCAATCCGCAAGGACGCGGCGGACACACTGGATGACCAATGATTGCAGACCATGGCCCCAGAACGCTAAGGCGGGCCATGTCCGAAGCCGCCCTGCCCACAGTCCTGGTTGTCGCGGTCGCCCTGATCGACGTGGACGGCCGCGTGCTCATCGCCCAGCGACCGGAAGGGAAGGCCCTGGCCGGCCTGTGGGAGTTTCCGGGCGGCAAGGTCGAACCCGGCGAACGGCCCGAACAGGCCCTGATCCGCGAACTGAACGAGGAGCTGGGCATAGACGTCAACGAGGCCTGTCTGGCCCCCTTCGTCTTCGCGAGCCACGCTTACGAATCGTTTCACCTCTTGATGCCATTGTACCTGTGCCGGCGCTGGTCCGGCGTGGTCGTCAAGCGCGAACACGCCGCCCTGGCTTGGGTGAAGCCGAACAAGCTTTCGGACTATCCCATGCCGCCCGCAGACGCTCCGCTGGTCGCCTGGTTGCGCGACCTTCTCTAGATTTCGCCTCGCAGGAGGGCCGCCGATGACGACCCTGATCCGACGGTTCCTGAAGAACGACAGCGGCGCCACCGCCATCGAATACGGGCTGATCGTGGCCATGATCTTCCTAGTCATCGTCGGCGCAGTCACCCTGTTCGCCGGCAAGGCTACGGGCACCTTCGACAAGGTCTCGACCGCCGTCAGCGCAGCTACGGCCTGACCGCGACCCACTGGAACGTGGCGGCGAGGGCTGTCGCCCGCTAAGTCTCCGTCCATGTCGCGCCTCCTCGCCCTTCTCTCCGTCCTGCTGTTCGCCACGACGCCGGTTGCGGCTCAGGCTCCGGGCGTCAGCCTCGCTCCTACGGCCGTTGCAGCCGGTCCCCAGCGCACCGAACGGATCGAGGCCGAACTGGTCTCCATGAGCCAGTGGGCCGCCCCTGGTTCGACCGCCATCGTGGCTATCCGCCAGGAGATCCAGCCCGGTTGGCACACCTACTGGCGCAATCCTGGCGATTCCGGCGGGGCGACGGCCCTGGAATGGACCTTGCCCAGCGAGGTCTCGGCCGGAGACATCGTCTGGCCCCTGCCGGAGCGGCAGCGGCTGCAGACGCTGATGAACTATGGCTATCAGGGTCAGGTCTACTTGCCGGTTCCGATCCAGATCCCCCGCGACGCCCGGCCCGGGACAACGATCCCGCTGGTGGTTACGGCCCTCTTCCTCGTCTGCAGCGACGAGATGTGCGTGCCCGACGAGCTGACGCTGCGGCTCAACCTGCCCATCCGCGACGGGGCCGCCCCGCTGGACGCGACACACGGCGCGGCGATCCAGTCGGTGGTCGAGACCGCGCCGCGTCCGGCCGGGATCGAGGCGCGGGTGGCGCTGGAGGGCGGCGTCCTTCGCCTGACCGCGACGGGCGGGCCACTCGCGGGGCTGGAGCCGGGCCGGGCCTGGTTCTTCCCTTTCGACAGCGGAACCGTCGCACATGCGGCGCCCCAGCCCGGCGAGCGGGGACCGGAGGGAGTGACTCTGGATCTCGCCCCCGGCGGACGGATCACGGCCTCGGGCCTGACAGGGCCGATCGCGGGCGTCCTCGCCACCGATGAGGGGGCCTGGGAAATCGAGGCGACGCCGGGTCCGGCTCTGTCGGGAGCCGGAGGCGGCGCGGCGCTGGATCTTTCCGAGGGCGAGGCTTCCGGGGAGGGCGTGTCCCTGATCGGCTTCCTCCAGGCGGCCCTGTTCGCCCTGTTGGGCGGGCTGATCCTGAACCTGATGCCCTGCGTCTTCCCGATCCTGGCCATGAAGGCGGCGTCTCTGGCCGGGTCGGCGCACGATCCGAAGGAGGCGCGGCGCGACGGTCTGGCCTTCCTCGGCGGTGTGCTGGCGACCTTCTTCGTTCTGGCCGGAGCGCTGCTGGCTCTGCGTGCTGGCGGGCAGGCCATCGGCTGGGGCTTCCAGCTGCAGTCGCCGGGCGTGGTGGCGGCCCTGGCCCTGCTGATGCTGGCCGTGGGGCTGAACCTGTCGAACGTCTTCCACATCGGCGCCGGTTTGCAGGCCGCAGGGTCCAGCCAGCTGTCGCGTTTGCCCGGCGGGGTGGGCGCCTTCTCCACCGGGGTGCTGGCGGTGGTGGTGGCCGCGCCCTGCACGGCGCCCTTCATGGCCTTCGCCCTGGGAGCGGCGCTGGTGATGCCCTGGCCGATGGCGCTGGTGGTGTTCCTGATGCTGGGCCTGGGTCTGGCCCTGCCCTATGTCGTCGTCAGCCTGTCGCCGCGTCTGCTCGGCCTGCTGCCGCGCCCGGGCGCGTGGATGGAACGGCTGAAGGGCGTCCTCGCCTTCCCCATGTACGGGGCGGGCCTCTGGCTGATCTGGGTCTTCGCGCGACAGGCGGGAGAGGATGCCTTGGGCGTCCTGTTCGTCGCCGCGCTGCTTCTGACGCTCGGCCTCTGGCTGGTGGGGATCAATCAGGCGCGTCGGGCCGAGGGCGGGACCGCCGTCGTCAGCGCGGTCGCGGCGGCCCTCGCCATCGTCTCGGCCATCGGCGTGAGCGGGGCGGCGGTCAGTCTGGCCCGGTCGGAGTCCAATGCGGGATCCGCCCCGGCGGGTGCGCTCGCTTCCCAGCCCTGGTCGGAGCAGGCCGTCCGCGCCGCGCAGGCGGAGGGGCGGCCGGTGCTGGTCAACTTCACGGCCGACTGGTGCGTCACCTGCAAGATCAATGAGCGCACCTCGCTGGGCTCCGCACGGGTGGCCGAGAGCCTGGCGGCGACCAATGCTGTCTATCTGATCGGAGACTGGACGCGACGGGATGACGCGATCACCGGCGAGCTGGAGCGGCGCCGTCGGTCCGGCGTTCCGCTCTATCTGGTCTACGCGCCGGGCTCGCCCGAGCCGCGCATCCTGCCCCAGCTACTGACCGAAGGGGTCGTGATCGAAGCCCTGGAGGCCGCCCGACCCTGAGTTCATCGAAGGAAGGGGCCGGCGTCAAACCGGCGAAACGCGGTCGCCCCCTCCGTCTGCTCGCGAAGGGCTCGCATCCACCTTCCCATGCTTCGCGTAGGCAGGAGAGCGTTCTGTCAGTCCGCAGCCACGCCGGACTGGGCGTCGGGGTGCGGCGGGGTCGTGATGACCTCGACGTTGTCGTTCAGCAGATAGGACAGTTCCGACAGGGCGGTGGCGCGCGAGGCGTCGTTGTCAGCGGCTTCGACGGCGGTCAGCTTGGTCGAAATGTCCTCGGAGATGCCCCGCAGGATGCATTTCAGGTCGCCGTCGGTGCCGCGCTCCTTGAGGATCAGGTGACCCTGCATGTCCAGGGCGGCCAGTTCCTCGGCGCGGGTGCGGAAGGCGGCGAAGTCGGGCGGCAGGGCGCCGTTCCAGCTGTCGACGACGGTCTTGAGGGCGCCGGCGCGGCTGACGATGTCGGCGAACAGGGGCTCGGCGGCGATGGAGATCGGGGCGCCGGCCACGGCGGCCGGTTCGGCGGCGGCAAGCGCCACGTTCGGGTCCGACAGCAGCAGGGCGGCGGCGAGGACGATGCCACAGGACATGGAAGACGACCTTTCGCGAATCGACGATTGATCCGGTCTACGCCCGACCCGTAAACGAGACCTTGCTTAACGGGATATATATGATGACCGACTGGACCGCTTTCGACGCCGCCGCCGCGCGGGACGCCGACGCCCGCATCGTGGATCAGTTCGCGGGCGACCCCGATCGGGTTGCGAGGATGTCGGTCGAGGCGGCGGGCCTGTATCTCGACCTATCGAAACAGAGCTGGACGAAGGCGGGTTTCGAGACCTGTCTGGACTTAGCCCGTTCCGCAGGGGTCGAGGCGGCCCGCGCCCGCCTGTTCGGCGGGGAGGCGATCAACTCCACCGAGGGACGGGCGGTGCTGCATCCGGCCCTGCGTGCGTTGGCAGGCGCCGCTTTCCGCGCGCTGGGGGAGCCTGTTTCCGCAGAGGTCGCCGCCGTGCGCGCCGACATGGCGGCCTACGCCGCCGCCGTCCGATCGGGCGCAGAGACCGGCGCGACCGGGAAGCCGTTCAAGGCCATCGTCCACGTCGGTATCGGCGGGTCGGACCTCGGTCCCCGCGTCGTCTGGGACGCGCTGCGCCCGCTCGACCCCGCTATCGACCTGCGCTTCGTCGCCAACATCGATCCGCGCGACATGGCCGAGGCCCTTACCGGGCTGGATCCCGAAACCACCCTGGTCGTCGTCGTGTCCAAGACCTTCACCACCCAGGAGACCCTGGCCAATGCCGAGGCGGCCAAGGCCTGGCTGGCGGCGGGCCTGCCTGAGGCCGGTCGCGACAAGCATTTCATCGGCGTCACCGCCGCACCCGACAAGGCCAAGGCCTTCGGCTGCGCGCGCACCTTTGCGTTCAGAGACTGGGTCGGCGGCCGCTATTCCCTGTGGTCGGCGGTCAGCCTGTCGTGCGTCATCGCGCTCGGACCAGACGTGTTCGACGGCCTGCTGGCGGGCGCCGCCGCTATGGACGACCATTTCGTCGCCGCCCCGTTGGAGAAGAACGCCCCCGTCCTGATGGCCCTGGCCCAGGTATGGAACGTCGATGCCCTGAACCGCCCGGCCCGCACCGTCGCGCCCTATGCGCATGCCCTGCGTCGCCTGCCCTCCTTCCTGCAGCAGCTGGAGATGGAGTCGAACGGCAAGAGGGTGCATCGCGACGGCTCGCCCGTGACGCGCCAGACCTGTCCCGTGGTCTTCGGTGAGCCCGGCACCAATGGCCAGCACGCCTTCTTCCAGCAGATCCATCAGGGGCCGCAGGTCGTTCCGGCCGAATTCGTGATCGTGGCGAAGACGCATGCCGACGCCCCAGAAAGCCCGCTGTGGTCCAACGCCCTGGCCCAAGGCCAGGCCCTGATGATGGGCAAGACGACGAAGGAGGCCCGGGCCGAACTGATCGCGTCCGGCGCCGACGCGAGCGAGGCTGACCGGCTGGCGACGCATAAGACCTTCCCCGGCAACCGGCCTTCGACCTCCATTGTCATGGAGCGTCTGACGCCCGAAACGCTGGGCGCGCTTCTGGCCCTCTACGAGCACAAGACCTTCGTCGAGGGCGTGATCTGGGACATCAACTCCTTCGACCAGTGGGGCGTGGAGCTGGGCAAGGTGCTGGCCAAGGCGATCCTAAAGGACGTCGCGGCCGGCGGGCCTTCGGAGGGCCTTGATCCATCGACCGCCTCATTGCTGACCCGCCTGATGTAACGAGGCTCGAAGGCTCCGTTCTGAACTCAGGAAACGGGCGCCGGAGCGCCCGTCTCGATCAGTAGTTGCGCCAGTGGCGGTCGTCGTCCCGGCGGTCGCGACGATCGTCACGACGGTCGCGGCGCTCGTCGCGCCGATAATCACGGTAGTCGCGGCGCTGCTCCCAGCGCGGATCACGGCTGTTGATGCCGTGCTCCCGCTCCCAGTGGCCGCGATTGCGCCAGCAGCGACCGTCGCGCCAGTAGTCGCAGTCGGAACGGTAGCCGCCGCCGTAGCCGCTGTAGGAATAGGACGGGGCGTAGGAATAGCCGTAGCTGCCGTAGGACCGATAGCCGCGGTAGTCGTCGTCGCTGGCGGCCGCCGCCCCCAGGGCGGCCCCTGCGAGCGCGCCACCGGCCACATAGCGATCGTCTCCATCGCCAATGACCGCGCCCGCGATCCCGCCGACTACGGCGCCGATCACAAGACCCGCGACAGCGTCGCCGTCGTCATCGCCGCGGTGACGGTCGTAGCGATGCTGGGCGGCGGCGGGCATGGCCAGGGCGCTCAGGGTCAGGGCGACGGCGCCCACGGCGATCATGCGAGACATCTTCATTGGTTCACCCTCCAAGGCGTTCAGCCGATCGTGCGCCGGAAACGGCGAACGGCGACCGACCAAATCTATTGCTGCGCTTGTGAAGCTGAACGGTTGAGCGAAAATCTCGTTCATCCGCCATTCATCGAGCCGGCCGCGCTTGACGATGGACAAGGTCGGCCCTACTTCCGCAGCGCGTTAGCACTCGCGGGGTCCGGCTGCTAAAACTAGCCGCCCACGGGTTGCCGACGACGAACTTTCGAAGTCTCAACCGGAGAACACACAGATGGCGTTTCGTCCTCTCGGCGATCGCGTGCTGGTCAAGCGCGTGGAAGAAGAATCCAAGACCAAGGGCGGGATCATCATCCCCGACACCGCCAAGGAAAAGCCCCAGGAAGGCGAAGTCGTCGCCGTGGGCCCCGGCGTCCGTGACGAAAGCGGCAAGATCAACGCCCTGGAGCTGAAGGCCGGCGACCGCATCCTGTTCGGCAAATGGTCCGGCACCGAGGTCAAGCTGGAAGGCGAGGACCTGATCATCATGAAAGAGTCGGACGTGCTGGGCGTGCTTTCTTAAGCACCCGCGCCGAATACTCTAACCCACGAAATATCTAGATAGGAGCAGCCCTACATGGCCGCCAAGATCGTACAGTTCAACACCGATGCGCGCGACAAGATGCTGCGCGGCGTCAACGTTCTCGCCAACGCCGTCAAGGTGACGCTCGGCCCGAAAGGCCGCAACGTCGTCATCCAGAAGTCGTTCGGCGCCCCGCGCTCGACCAAGGACGGCGTCTCGGTCGCCAAGGAAATCGAGCTGGAAGACGCCTTCGAGAACATGGGCGCCCAGATGATCCGCGAAGTCGCTTCGAAGACGAACGACAAGGCGGGTGACGGCACCACCACCGCGACGGTCCTGGCCCAGTCGATCGTGCAGGAAGGCCTCAAGGCCGTCGCCGCCGGCATGAACCCGATGGACCTGAAGCGCGGCATCGACAAGGCCGTCACCGCCGTCCTCGCCGACATCAAGGCCTCGGCCAAGAAGGTCTCAAACAACTCCGAGATCGCCCAGGTCGGCACCATCTCGGCCAACGGCGACAGCGAAGTCGGCCAAATGATCGCCCAAGCCATGGAAAAGGTTGGGAATGAGGGGGTCATTACCGTCGAGGAGGCCAAGACCGCGGAGACGGAATTGGACGTCGTCGAAGGCATGCAGTTCGACCGCGGCTACCTGTCGCCCTACTTCATCACCAACGCCGACAAGATGGAGGTTCAGCTTGAAGAGCCTCTGATCCTGCTGTTCGAGAAGAAGCTGTCCAGCCTCCAGGCCATGCTGCCGATCCTGGAAGCCGTCGTGCAGTCGGGTCGCCCGCTGGTCATCATCGCCGAGGACATCGAGGGCGAGGCCCTGGCCACGCTCGTGGTCAACAAGCTGCGCGGCGGCCTGCGCGTCGCCGCCGTCAAGGCCCCGGGCTTCGGCGACCGCCGCAAGGCCATGCTGGAGGACATCGCCGTCCTGACGGGCGGCCAGGTCATCTCCGAAGACCTGGGCATCAAGCTCGAGAACGTCACCCTGGACATGCTCGGCAAGGCCAAGAAGGTCACGATCACCAAGGACGACACCACCATCGTGGACGGCGTCGGCGGCAAGGACGAGATCGAGGCCCGCATCGGCCAGATCAAGAAGCAGATCGAGGACACCTCCTCGGACTACGACAAGGAAAAGCTGCAGGAACGTCTGGCCAAGCTGGCCGGCGGCGTCGCGGTCATCCGCGTCGGCGGCTCGACCGAAGTCGAGGTGAAGGAAAAGAAGGACCGCGTCGACGACGCCCTGAACGCCACGCGTGCAGCGGTTGAAGAAGGCATCGTCCCCGGCGGCGGCATCGCCCTGCTGAAGGCGACCAAGGCGCTGGAAGGCCTGCAAGGCGACAACGCCGACCAGACCGCCGGCATCGCCATTATCCGTCGCGCCATCCAGGCCCCGATCCGCCAGATCGTGGAAAACGCCGGCGTCGAAGGCTCGATCGTCGTGGGCAAGGTTCTGGAAAACAGCTCCGCCACCTACGGCTTCAACGCCCAGACGGAAGAGTACGGCGACCTGGTCGCCATGGGCGTGATCGACCCGGCCAAGGTGGTCCGCACCGCCCTGACCGACGCCGCCTCGGTGGCCTCGATCCTGATCACGACCGAAGCGGCCGTGGCCGACGCGCCAAAGAAGGCCTCGGCCGGCGCCGGCGGCATGCCGGGCGGCGGCATGGGCGGCATGGGTGATATGGACTTCTAACCCTTTCGAGGCGCGCACAGCGCGCCTCGGGACGTCCAGAGACAGAGAAGGCGGGTCCGGAAACGGGCCCGCCTTTTTTCTAATCTCGCGGTTCAACTTCGGCCCCATCGCCGATGAGACTCGACCCAACATATTTGTTGTGTTACAAGACGGGGATGGTTAGCGCTGTTATCTTGAACGAGCGAGATGCTCGAAGGGCGAGAGGCACTCTTGATCGGGTTAGACAGGCGCTGTCTTCGTCCGCAACGATTGAAGCCGCTCGTCTCGGCGTGTCGCCTGCCGTAGTCGAACGACACCAGAAGGCAGTTTCTGGGATGGCTGATGATTTGGTCGCGGCTTTAGCGAGCTACGAGAATGCGAAGGCTGGCGACTACAGCTCACTAGTAGAAGAATGGCGCGGTGAGCCAGGTATGACTCTTGTCATCGCACGCATTGCCCGAGGAATGTCCCAAGCTGCGCTCGCTGAGCGTTTGGGGCTTAGGGAGCAGCAAGTTCAGAGGTACGAGGCGGATCGCTATCGTTCGATCAGCCTATCCAACTATCGGAAGATTGCTGGGGCGCTTGGGGTAGAGATTCGCGCGGCGATTCGAACTGATGCCGCTGCATCGTTTCGAATGAGCGTTGGCGATCTTCCGGATTATGACGCCGCTAGCCTGCGGCGCGTCGTCAAGCACGCATTGGCTCAGGGTTGGATTAGGGCTCCCGCGTCGGATGAGTCCGCAGAAGCCCTGCTTCTGGACTACGTGCGGGACAGCGTGGGTCGTCTAGGTAGTCCGACACTCCTGAGGACAGGGCTGAAGCCGCTCTCTTTGGACGACGACCTAGCACTCTCGGTTTGGCGAGCTAGGGTAATCGAGAAGTTCGATGCGCTCGAGATTTCGGGCCAGTTCGACCCGATGGATATCTCTTGGCTACCCAGCCTTGTCGCGTTGAGCCGCCTGGATGACGGGATTACCCGCGTCCCTAGAATGCTGTCAGATCACGGCATCGCCTTTGTGTACGAAGCCCATTTTACCGGCTTACGAGTAGATGGTGCGGCTCTTCAGATCGACGGAAAGCCGATCGTGGCTCTTTCTCTCCGGCATGACAGAATCGACAATTTCTGGTTCACTTTGATGCACGAGCTTGCGCACGTGTATTTGCATCAAAGGATGGGAATTGAGACGGGATTCTACGACGATCTCGACGAACCAGGTGAGGATCAAGTTGAAGATGAGGCAGATCAGTTTGCATCATCCACACTTATCCCCGACGAAGTTTGGATTCGCTCTCCCGCTCGAATATCCAAAGATCATATTGCGATTGAACGATTCGCCGAGAATCTAAGAATCAGCCCGGCCATCGTATTCGGTAGAGTTAGAAAAGAACGTAACAACTACAAAATTTTTCACGACCGCGTTGGGTTGGGTTGTGTTCGAAAGCAGCTAGTTCAGGACTAAGGTCGATGCACTTTCTGGGCCACCAATCCTACTTTCCAAAGCTTCGCTTGAAGCAGGGCGAGTATTTGGCTTTAAGAGACCTCGCCAACGATGTGGCGCAGCATGTTGCTCCACATATCGTGGCCCCGCCGCCGAAGGAGCGGGATCCCGAAAAAGGTCGCCCCCTCACCAATGACGAGATGGTTTATGAAACCGGACGTCGAGTTGGGCAGTATTGGCCAATGCGCCCGTGCCTCCTCGACGCTGGCTTCCTCGTCGATGCGCTCGGTGAAGCTGAAGCTGGCGAGTGGCTCCCGAGATTGTTTCGTGTGGCTGTCGACAGCGCCGCTCTTCCCACGCCTGTGTTTGGTTTGGGTGATATCGAAGGTGCGCTCGGCCCCGCAGTCCAACGGACCTTAGCGGTAACTCAAGACGGTATCGCTATAAGGGTGACGCTGACTGACCTGCTTGATCCTGATTTGACCACCCGTCTGCACCGAGCGCTGCTTAAGCTGGTGCTGAAGCCCCACGAGTGCGTTCTAATACTGGATTTTTCCCAAGCAGATTTGACGCTTTTTGGGGTCCACGAAACCGTCATTGGCTCGTTCCGGCAGATTTCAGAAATCGGCTTGTGGAATGCGGTGGTGTTTCAGGCGACCAACTACCCAGAGGCTAATCCGGCGGCGGCGGGCGGACAGGCCCGCATAACCCGCTTGGAATGGGAAACGTGGAAAAGGGCTACGGCGATCGACGAGGTTGTTCGTCGAGGGCTGTCATACGGCGATTTTGCTGCCGATAGCGCTAAGTTCAAGTTCGGTGGCAAGCGGGCCAAAATCATTCCGCATTATCGTTATGCCACGATGGGCGATTGGCGTGTCGATAGAGGTGGCAAAGACGAAAGTATGGCAGCCGCCATGGCTCGAATCGCACGACAGATTGTTGAAAGCAAAGACTTCGCTGGCCGTGACTTCTGCCGAGCGGACGAGATGATGCATGATCTAAGTCTGGGCCTGTCGGGTCCGGGCAACGCCACGACGTGGCGGCGCATCAATATCGGTCACCACATAACCCGAGTGGTCGTTGACCTCGGAGGTCTTCGAGGTTTCCAGATCGCGCGGAGGGCCAGCGAGGTGCCAGCGGCTCAACTCAGTCTATTCGGCTTCAACAGCTAGCGGCTGACGTGTTTGGATTGGCGGCGCTCTGGCCCTGTGAGAACAGAAGTGGCCGACACCCATCAACGGATCGGCCCAGAACCCCTTTGAAATCAAGGCCCGGCTTTATTTAAAGCCATTATCCGCGCCCCCTGATTCCGTGCCCCCATACTGCGAGGCATGACCCAGACACCGCTGAACCGACGTCCGTACACCCGCCACAACCCCGATGAGTGGGCCGAGATGGAGGCCCTGTATCGGGCCGGGGCGACGGCGAAGAGCATCGCCGCCGACTATGGCGGCAGCGAGCGGAAGATCTATGCGCGGGCGGCCAAGGAGGGCTGGCTGAGGCGGGACCTCAAGGCGGACAAGCCGCCGATGACGCCGAAGGCGGCGGACAGGAAGGCGCGGGCGATCTCTGGCGTGAAGGCGGATGCGCCCGTGCGGGCGCTGGGGCCCGATGCGGACCTGTCGGCGGCGACGCGGGCGGCGGTGCGGACCACCGTCGGGATGCTGAGGGATGGGGAGACGGCGCGGGCCTATGCCTATGGGCGGCTCGCGGCGCTGATGCTGAGGCTGGATCGGGCGCTGGGGGATGTGGAGGCGGTCTCGCCGAGCGGGCGGTCGCCCCAGCATGAGGCGGCGCTGGCGGTGATCCTGGAACGGCTGGGGGTGGAGGGGTGAAGGTGCGGGGGAAGGGCCCCCTCCGTCACGGCGCGAAGGGGCGCCGCGCCACCTCCCCCATAGAGGGGGAGGAGAAAGGGGTGTCCGGGTCGCCTTGCCGCCCCCACCCGACCTCGCTGCGCTCGGCCTCGCAGGCCGCTCGTATACGAGCGGACCAGCACCCCCGTGGGGGGAGGGAGAGTGTCGAGGCAATGCACCCTGACGATCAGGCGGCCTTGGCGTGGAAAAGCGTGCTGCACGAGGGTCAGGGGGCGCCCGACGGCGCGTGGCGGACCTGGGTGTTTCTGGGCGGGCGCGGGGCGGGGAAGACGCGGGCGGGGGCGGAGTGGGTCTCGGAGGTCGCCGCAAGGCTGGGGGCCGGGGGGCGGATCGCCCTGGTGGGGGCGACGATGCACGATGTGCGCGCCGTCATGGTCGAGGGGCCCTCGGGGCTGATGAACCTGCCGTACCGGACGCCGCCCCGGATGGAGAGCTCGCTCCGGCGGGTGGTGTTTCCGGGCGGGGCCGTGGGGGTGATGCTGTCGGCGGCCGAGCCCGAACGGCTCAGAGGGCCGCAGTTCCACGCCGCCTGGGGGGATGAGTTCTGCGCGTGGGAACGGCCGGAGGAGGTGCTGGCGATGTTGAGGTTAGGGGTGCGGCTGTCCTGGCCCGCGAGAGTGCGGGCTCAAGTCGCGAGCCTCCGCGAGGCGAGCGATAGCCCGCGGCTGCTTCTGACGACCACCCCCAAGCCAATACCTGCGCTCAGGCGGGTCTTGGCGGAAGACGGAACCGTCCGCTCGCACGCTCCCACCGACGCGAATGCTGACAATCTGGCGGACGGGTTCCTGGAGGCGATGCAGGATCTCTACGGCGGGACGCGGCGGGCGGCGCAGGAGCTGGACGGCGCACTGCTGGAGGCCGAGGGGGCGCTGTTCACCCATGCAGAGATGGCGCGGGCGCGGGCCCTGGGGCGGTCGTGGGGTTTGGGGGGGAACATTGTTTCGTTGGGCTATCGCCCTTCGGGCGACTTGAGCCCGCGCGGCGGCTATGAAAGGGCCGTGGTGGCGGTGGATCCGCCGGTCGGGACCCTGTCGGGCGAGGGCGGGGACGCCTGCGGGATCGTGGTCGTGGCGCGGGCGGCGGGGACGGCCTGGGTGCTGGACGACCGCTCGGTGCGGGGGCTGACGCCGGCCGGCTGGGCGGCGCGGGTGGCGAGGGCGACGAAGGACTGGGGCGAGGCGCTGGGCTGTCCGATCCGCGTCGTGGCCGAGGGCAACCAGGGCGGGGACATGGTCGAGGCGGTGCTGAAGGGGGCGGGCGTGGCCTGTCCCGTGCGGCGGGTGCAGGCCCGTGTGGGAAAACGCGCGCGGGCCGAGCCGGTGGCGGCCCTCTACGAACAGGGGCGGGTGGGGCATGTGGGAGAGCTGACGATGCTGGATGAGGAGCTGCTGGGGCTGGGGGAGGCGGGGGGCGCCAGCCCGGACCGGGCGGACGCGCTGGTCTGGGCGGTGACGGATCTGCTGATCGACGGGGGCGGGCAGGGGCCAAGGGCGCGGGCGCTCTGAGGGGCGCGAAAGCCACACTCGATGCGCGCCCTATTTCGCGCCGATACACGCCACAGTTCCGCCGAACGCCAGTCGGTCTCATGGGCTCAACGATAAGACCCAGGAGGGAACGATGCCGGCGACCATGCTGAAACAGGGGGTGGCGGCCGTGCTCGGCCTGACCCTGGCGGCCCCGACCAGCGGGGCGGGCCTCGCCCAGACGCGGCCGGCCTACGAAGCGGGCGACGGGGCGGTCACCCCGGCGGCCTGCGCGGCGGCGGGCGTTCCGCTGAGGGACGACACCCAGGTCGATGAGCTGGTGGTCAGCGCGATGCCGCTCCAGACCTATGCGGCGCCGCCGCCGATCACCCTGCCGATCGAACCGACGCGGAAGGAGGACCGGGTGGAGTATGGCGCGCCGCCTCCACCCCCGCCGCCGCCAGCTCCGCCCGCGCCGATGGGAATGATCGCCGCCCAGCCTCGGCCGGGGAACACCGAACGCTATCCGGACGCCACGCCCAATCCGGTGCGGCGGGTGGCGGACGAGCCGGTCTCGACCTTCTCCATCGACGTGGACACGGCGGCCTATTCGAACGTGCGCCGCTTCATCTCGGACGGAGAGGCGCCGCCGAAGGATGCGGTGCGCGTCGAGGAGATGATCAACTATTTCGACTATGGCTACGCCCGGCCCACGAGTGCGGCCGAGCCTTTCGCGGTGTCGACGGTGGTGACGCCGTCGCCCTGGTCGCAGGGTCGCCAGATCGTGCACATCGGGCTGCAGGGCTATGAGCTGCCGGCCGGAGAGCGGCGGCCGCTGAACCTGACCTTCATGGTCGATGTGTCGGGCTCGATGATAACGCCCGACAAATTGGGGCTGGCGCAGCAGACGATGAACCTGATCATCGACCGGCTGCGGCCCGAGGATCGGGTGGCGGTGACCTACTACGCGGGGTCGGTCGGGACGGCGGTGGGGCCGACGCCGGGGACCGAGAAACTAAAGCTGCGCTGCGCCGTGGCCTCGCTGAGTTCGGGCGGCGGGACGGCGGGGGCTGCGGGCCTGGTCAACGCCTACGAACAGGCCGAGGCCGCCTTCGGGCGCGACAAGGTCAACCGGATCCTGATGTTCACCGACGGCGATTTCAACGTCGGGGTGACCGATAACAAGTCGCTGGAGGACTATGTCGCCGAGAAGCGCGGCACGGGCATCTATCTGTCGGTCTATGGGTTCGGGCGGGGGAACTACCAGGACGAGCGGATGCAGACGATCGCCCAGGCGGGCAACGGCGTCGCCGCCTATGTCGACGACCTGAACGAGGCGCGCCGCCTGTTCGGACCCGCCTTCGACCGAGGCGCCTTCCCCATCGCCGACGACGTCAAGATCCAGGTCGAGTTCAACCCGGCGAGGGTCTCGGAATACCGGCTGATCGGCTATGAAACGCGGCTGCTGAACGAGGAAGACTTCTCGAACGACGCCATCGATGCGGGCGAGGTGGGGTCCGGCGCCTCGGTGACCGCGCTTTACGAAATCACCCCGGTCGGCGGGCCGAGCCAGATCCCCGAGCGCCGCTATGAGGCGAACCGTCCGTCGCCGCGTCCGGAAGGCCATCAGACGGGCGAGATCGGTTTCGTGCAGGTCCGCTACAAGGCGCCGGGAGGAGCCGTCTCGCGTCTGATCCAGCGGCCGATCAGCCAGGTGACCTCAGGCCCGACGCCGGAAGCGACCCGCTGGGCCATGGCGGTGGCGGGCTTCGGTCAAAGGTTGAGAGGCGATCCCTGGGTGACGACGACGTTCGACAATGACGCTGTCCTGCGCCTGGCTCAGGGGGCGCGGGGCGAAGACCCGTATGGCGAGCGCGCGGCCTTCGTGCAGATGGTGCGGGCAGCGGGAAACCTGCGAGCGCGGCGGGCGCCGTAAGGGCGTGGCCGGACTGTCCCAAAAAGGCCGTCCGGCGGTTCCCCCGCGCAAGGCCCCGGCCAAGCTTTGTCTCGCGCGGCGCTTGTAATACTGATTTCAGATCGAGCCCCGTTCGCTGGAGTTGACCCTCATGCCCACCATCACCGGCAGCAGCGGCGACGACACCCTGACAGGCACCGATGAGGACGACATCATCCGCGGCGGGGATGGAAACGATGTCATCAACAGCCTGCTTGGCGCCGACCAGATGTATGGCGAAGGCGGCGACGACACCTTCGTCTTCACCACGCAGCGACCCTATAGCCTGACCCTCCCGCTGGGGCGGATCGACGGCGGCGAAGGGTTCGACACCCTCGATCTCAGAGGGATCAGCGAAGTCTGGGTCATCCGCGACGACCACCGCCTGCAGATCACCAGCCAGTATTATCAGCTGAGCGGTATCGAACAGATTTTGATGGGAGATAGAGGGTATGGCGTCGTCCTCACCAACCAGACCACGGGGTTCACCGTCCGGGGAGGGGCCGGGAACGATCAGATGCGCGGCGGCAGCGGCATCGACCGGTTCTACGGCGCGGGCGGAAACGACGTGCTAACCGGCGGATCGGGGGACTTTCTCTATGGGGAGGATGGCGCCGACACCCTGGTCGGAGGCCGCGCGTCCTTGCTGAGCGGCGGCGTCGGCAACGACGACCTGACCTTCGAGGAGTCCTCGACCGTCGACGGCGGCGACGGGGACGACGTGTTTCACATCGTGCCGTCGACCTATGTCTACACCCAGGGCAATCCGGGTCGCCCCGCAGGCACGATCAACGGCGGCGCGGGCGTGGATACGGTCTTCGCGGCCGGCGGCGGCAACGTGAGCATCGGCCTGATGCCCGGAAACAGCGGCTTCGGGGCGACACAATCCTTTTACAGCGGCAGCACGATCGCCTTCGTCGCGACCAGCTACTCGCTCACCAGCATCGAGAATGTCACCCTGGATGTGGCGGCCGCGAGCACGGCGTCGGTCGTGGGATCGGACGAGGCGAACGTCCTGCGGCTGACGGCGGGCTTCTCTCCCGATGGCCCGCTGCTGACCAGCGCAGTCCTGGACGGGCGGGGCGGCAACGACACCCTGATCGGCGGCGCTTATGCGACGCGTCTGCTCGGCGGCGACGGGGACGACGTCATGTCCGGGTCGGCGACGGCCTATTACGACGGCGGCGCGGGCGTCGACACGGTCTCGTTCGCAGCCCTGACCACGGGCGTGACCGTCTCGCTGCGCGATGAGACGATCACCACCGTGCGCGACGGCGTGCTGGAGACCCGCCGCGCGTTCCTGTCGATCGAGAACGTCACCGGCACGGGGCAGGACGACACCGTGACGAACAGCAATGCGAACAACATCATCGACGGCGGGGCGGGCCTGGATACCGTCGTCTTCGCCAGTCGCTGGGATCAGGTGACCCTCACCTATGAGGACGGTGCGGTCGTCGTCACGGGCCCCGAGGGCCGCGACGTGCTGCGCAACGTCGAGCGATTGCGCTTCGCGGACGGCCTTTCATCCATCGGCCCCGACGGCCGCTTCTCGGCCCCCGGCCTGACCTTCATCGGCACCGCCGGCAATGACACCCTGACCGGGACCGACGGCGACGACACCATCCTGGGCGGCGACGGAAACGACATCATCGACGGCCGGCTCGGCGCCGACCGGCTGTTCGGCGAGGGCGGCGACGACCTGTTCGTCTTCAGCGCGATCCAGCTGAGCAACCAGCCCTTCGCCCTGGGCCTGTTCGATGGGGGCGCCGGGTTCGACACGATCGACCTCAGGGCCGTGACGCCGATCGCCTTCGTGACCAGCCGGACGACACCGGAGGCCTTCCGGATGACCCTGGGTACCCAGGTGTTCGACGTGGTCGGGATCGAGCGGATCCTCACGGGCGACCGTCGCGACATCCTGGACTTCAGGGACTACACGCTCGACCTGACCCTGGAGCTGGGCGGGGGTGATGACATCGTCCAGGGCGGGGCGCGGAGCATCCTCAACGGCGGCGCCGGAAACGACACCCTGACCGGCGGACTGGAGCTGCACGGCGGCGACGGCGACGACATTCTGACCGGCGGAATCCGACAGTTCGGCGGCGCCGGCAACGACGACATGAGAGGGAGCGCCCTCACGCAGATGGATGGCGGAGACGGCGACGACGTGTTCCGCATCGGCTACTCGCTTGGGGCCAACGGAACCGGCTCCGTCGTTGGCGGCGCCGGTCACAACGCCCTGTTCATCGCCCTGCAGACCCCGTTCAGGGGGGGCATCACCTCCTTCTCGGTCGACCTCGAGCTCGGTATGTTCACGACCTCCAACACGACCAGGGACTCGACCGGAACGCTCTTCTACACCGCCCGGACGGCCATCAGCGGCATCCAGGATGTCCAGATGGAGCAGGGGAGCCTGTTCGGGAACGGCGAGGCCAATATCCTGCGCGGGGCGGTCGAGATCGACGGCCGGGGCGGGGACGACTGGATCGTCGGGAGCGCGGCTGACAACATCCTGCGCGGCGGGGCGGGCGACGACCTGATCGAGACCGGGACCGGGCTCGACACCGTCGACGGCGGCGAGGGCAACGACACGGTCAGCTATGCGGGCCTGCCGGTCGGCATCACCGTGTCGTTGGCGGCGGGGACGGCGTCGGTCGCGCCGCAGGGCTTCCTGGAGCTGAAGGACCGTCTGACGGGAATCGAGAACGTGGTCGGCTCCGGCTTCGCGGACTTCATCACCGGCGACGCGGGCGCGAACCGCCTGGACGGGGGCGCCGGGAACGACAGCCTGTCGGGCGGCGACGGCGACGACTTCCTGATCGGCGGGTCGGGCGACGACACGATTGACGGCGGCGCTGGCAGCGATACCGCCGTCTTCACCGGCGTCCGCTCGGCTTACCAGTTCTCGGTCGACAACGGGGTCGTCACCGTGACTGGACCCGACGGGCGAGACGTCCTGAGGAACGTCGAGTTCCTCCAGTTCTCCGACAGCCGGCTCGCGGTCACGCCGAACGGAGTGCAGCTGCTCGGCGGCGCAGGCGACGACCTGTTCACATGGACGTCCAGTTCCCCGTTCAGTTCGGTCGACGGCGGCGCCGGTCGGGACACGCTGGACTTCCGCGGTTACGTCAACAGTGGCGGACCGCAGGAGGTTTCCTTCTCTCGGATCGTCGTCGGCGCTGCGAGCGATACCCTCCAGGGCGAGCGCATCGCGTCCACGCCGAGCGGCCCGAGACCGCCTTCCACCCTCTTCAGCGCGGTCAACATCGAGCGGCTGGTCGTCGGCCAGACCACGGTCGATCTGACGGGCTATGTCCGTGATATCGAGGTGGAGACAGTCTCCGGACTCGCCGTCACGACCGGGGCCGGCAACGACCGTCTGATCGGCAGCCAGAACAACGATACCCTGAACGGCGGCGCGGGCACGAACTTCCTGTATGGCGGCGGGGGCATGGATCTCGCGGTCTTCTCCTACGCCTCGTCGGCCGCCAGCTTCATGATCGAGAGCGGCCTCCTAGTTGTCGTCGGGGCGCAGAGCCGCGACTACCTGACCAGTATCGAGACGCTTCAGTTCACCGACCTGACGATTTCTGTGTCGGGCGTCCGGGTCGGGACGGGCGGGGCCGATGCGCTCGCCGGAGACGCCGGCGTCGACTTCCTGTGGGGCGGCGCAGGCGACGACGTGCTGACCGGCGGGGCCGGAGACGACATCCTCGACGGGGGCGCGGGCCGGGACATCGCAGTGTTCGGGGTCGCCTCCACGGCCGTGACCTTCACCTATGAGAACGGGGCGATCGTGGTCACGGGGACCGAGGGGCGCGATGTCCTCAGGGGGGTGGAGACCCTGCGCTTCTCGGACCGCATCCTGGATGTCGGCTCAGACGGCCGCGTCGTCACGACCCTGAACACCGTGACGGGAACCGCGGGGCCGGACGTCCTGGTCGGGACGGCCGGATCGGACGCGATCGCCGGCGGAGCGGGCGACGACGTCCTGACCGGACGGGACGGGTCCGACATCCTGAATGGCGGCGACGGGATCGATCTCGCCACCTATTCGGGCGTGCGGCGCCAGTACCAGGTCTCGTCGACCCAGGTCAGCGGCGGCATCGAGACCGGGATCGACACCCTGATGTCCATCGAGGGGGCCCGGTTCGTCGACGGGACCCTGACGTTCGACGCCAACTCCCAGGCGGCGCAGCTGATGCGACTGTACGACGCCGCCCTGGATCGGGTCGCCGATCCGGGCGGGTTCGACGGCCTGCTGGACCGGCTGGAGCGGGGCGAGACCCTGCTGTCCCTGGCCCAGTCCTTCCTCGCGTCGCCGGAGTTCCAGCAGCGTTACGGCGGGCTGACCAATCAGCAGTTCATCGAACAGATGTACCGCTTCTGCCTCGATCGCGAGGGCGACCCGCAGGGGATCGCCGACTGGACCGCGCGCCTGAACGCCGGGACCAGCCGGGGCGAGATGCTGGTGATCTTCTCCGAGAGCCAGGAGCATCGCGGCCTGACGGCAGGGACGCTCAACCAGGGACTATGGGTGGCGGACGACGAGGCCCTGCAGATCGCGCGTCTGTACGACGCCTCGTTCAACCGGCTTCCGGATGTCGGCGGCCTGCGGACCTGGGTCGAGCGGCTGGACGGGGGGATGAGCCTGCTCGACATCGCCTCGGCCTTCGCCGGGTCGGCCGAGTTCCAGCAGAGCTTCGGGACCCTGACCAACCGGCAGTTCGTCGAGAAGATGTATCTGCAGTCGCTGGACCGGCTGGGCGATCCGCTCGGCATTCAGGGTTGGGTCAATGCGCTGGACAGCGGCATGAGCCGGGGGCAGCTGCTGCTGATCTTCTCCGAGAGCGCCGAACACATCGCCCTGACCGCGCCCCTGTGGTGGGGCGGTGTGCAGACCCAGCCCTATGTGTCGGGTGCGCCGACCGAGAACGGATACGTCAAGGGGCTGGACGACGTTCAGATACTGCCGGGGCTGGTCGACGGCCTGTCGGACGACGGCTTCCTGCATCACGGCGGACCGTTGGCCCTGATGCTGGACGATCGGTCGCTCGACCTGGCGCAGGGGAACGGTCCCGACTGGTCCGACGGGTTCCACGACCTGATCCCGGCGGTCCGGTCGGATCCGTTCGTTCCCAACGAGGGAACGGCCGCCGAGACGCCTATCGCCATCCTGGACGACACCCCGTTCGACCCGGCGCACGACTGGATTCACTAGGTCACAGGCCATTGTGACTCTTTGTCCATGTTTCGGACGCGGCGATTGCAGACCCGTCTGTGGTCGTTAATGTCCGGCGCTTCAGGAAAAGGACTGTTTCTTACATGCGTCTTCACTCCGTCTCCCTCGCCGCTCTTCTGGTCGCCATGACACCCGCCGCCGTTCTGGCGCAGACCTCCGTTGCTTCGGGCGCCGCCCCCGCTTCCGCCGTGACCCCGCAGGCCGCGGAACTGGCCGCCGCGCCGGTGTCGGAACTGGTGTCCCAGGTGAACATCCCGTGGAAACGGTTCACGCTGGACAACGGCCTGACGGTCATCGTGCACGAGGATCGCAAGGCGCCCGTCGTGGCCGTGTCGGTCTGGTACAACGTCGGTTCCAAGGACGAACCGGCCGGTTCGACCGGCTTCGCCCACCTGTTCGAACACCTGATGTTCGGCGGATCGGAGAACGCGCCGGGCTCCTACCTGGGCCGGATGCGCAACCTCGGGCCCTCGAACCTGAACGGCACGACCTGGTTCGACCGCACCAATTATTTCGAGACCGTCCCGACGCCGGCGCTGGAACAGGCGCTGTTCCTGGAGAGCGACCGCATGGGCTATCTGCTCGGCGAGGTCGGTCAGGACGTCCTCGATCTGCAGCGCGGCGTGGTCCAGAACGAGAAGCGCCAGGGCGACAACCAGCCCTATGGCCTGTTCGAGTACGCCCAGCTGGAAGCCCTCTTCCCCGAAGGGCATCCGTACCGGCACTCGACCATCGGCTCGATGGCCGATCTGGACGCGGCGAGCCTGGAGACCGTCCGCAACTGGTTCCGCGAGAACTACGGCCCGAACAACGCCATCGTGGTCCTGTCGGGCGACATCGACGAGGCGACCGCCCGTCCGCTGATGGAAAAGTATTTCGGCGCCATCCCGCGCGGCCCGGTGAACACGCCGGCGGAGGCCGACGTCCCGACCCTGGCCGCCCCGATCGTGGCCACCATGCATGACCGGGTGGCCAACACCCGCCTGACGCGCAGCTGGGCCGTGCCCGGTCTGCTGAGCGACGACGCCGTGCCCCTCTCGGTCGGCGCCTCGGTGCTGGGCGGCCTGGCCTCCTCGCGCCTCGACAATCTGCTGGTGCGGGACGAGCAGTCGGCCGTGTCGGTGTCGTCGTCGCTGTCGGACTTCCACCGCATCGGCATCTTCGACATCTCGGTCGACGTGAAGCCGGGCGAGGACGCCGCCGAGGTGGGCGCCCGTCTGGACGCCATCGTCGCCGACTTCATCGCCAATGGCCCGACCGAGGAAGAGGTGGCCCGCGTCGCCACCCGCTACGTCTCCCAGCGCATCCAGAGCCTGGAACAGGTCAACGGCAAGGCGAATGTGCTTGCCGAGGGTCAGCTCTATGCCGGCGATCCGGACCACTACAAGAAGGAGCTGCAGCAGTACGCCACGGTCACGCCGGCCGAGGTGACCGCCGCCATGCAGCGCTGGCTGACCCGGCCGGTCTTCAACATGACGATCGCTCCGGGCGAACGCGAAGCCTACGAAGAGGCCGCCGCCAGCCCTTCGGGCGCCGCCCCGGCGCCCGCCGCAGAGATCCAGCGCGTGGCCCGCGATCCGATGCCGGCCATCGGCCAGGTGCCGGACCTGGAGTTCCCCGCCGTCGAGCGCGCGACCCTGTCGAACGGCATTGAGGTGGTCTATGCCCAGGTCGACACCGTGCCGGTGACCCGCGTGGGCATCGACTTCGACGCCGGCTTCGCCGCCGATCCCGCCAACCGCCTGGGCGCCCAGGCCATGATGCTGGACCTGCTGGACGAGGGCACCACGACCCGCGACGCCAACCAGCTGGCCGAGGAAGAAGAGCGGCTCGGCGCGTCGATCAACGTGGGCGCCTCGATGGACCGGACCTCGGCCGACCTGTCGACCGTGACGGCCAACCTGACGCCCGGCCTGACCCTGCTGGCCGATGTGGTGCGCAACCCGGCCTTCGCGCCGTCGGAGATCGAACGCATCCGCGCCGCCCGCCTGTCGGGTCTGGCCAGCGAGAAGACCAACCCGGGCTCCATCGCCGCCCGCGCCCTGCCGCCGCTGATCTATGGCGAGAACAGCCCCTATGGCCGTTCGTTCACGGGGACCGGCGACGAGGCGACGATCGGCGCCCTGACCCGCGCCGACCTGGTGGCCACCCACGACGCCTGGATCCGCCCGGACAATGCGACCATCTTCGTCGTGTCCGACCTGCCGCTGTCGCAGGTGACGCCGCAGCTGGAAGCCGCCTTCGGCGACTGGCGCGCGCCCTCGATGGCCAAGGGGACGAAGGACTTCGCCGACGCCGCCGTGCCGACGCCGACGAACCGCATCGTCCTGATCGACCGTCCGCAGTCGCCGCAGTCGCTGATCTACGGCGGCGCGGTCCTGCCGGTGTCCGGCACCGACGATCTGCTGGCGCTGAACGCGGCGAACGTGACGCTGGGTTCGGACTTCCTGTCGCGGATCAACTCGGACCTGCGCGAGACCAAGGGCTGGTCCTACGGCGTTCGCGGAGGGATCAACGCCCTGCAGCACCGCGTCCCCTACATCGTCAACGCGCCGGTGCAGGCCAACCGGACAGGTGAATCGATCGCGGCGCTGATCGCCCAGTACGATCGCTTCCTGGAGACGGAGGGCGTGCAGCCTAACGAGCTGGAGCGGACGATCAACGGCAACACCCGGTCGCTGGCCGGCGGGTTCGAGACCTCGGGCCAGATCCTGGGCGCCCTGCGCTCCAACGCCCTGTACGGCCGTCCCGACGACTATCAGGCGACGCTGGCCAGCCGTACCCGCGCGCTGACGGCCGCCCAGATGGACGAGGCCGCCCGGCAGGTGATCAAGCCCGACCAGTTCGTCTGGGTCGTGGTCGGCGACGCCTCGGTGGTCCGCCCGCAGCTAGAGGCCCTGGGCCTGCCGGTGGAGGTGCGCTCGGCCGCCCAGTAAGACCCGGTGTCGCAGCGGATGAGAGGGGGCGGCGAGGATCGCCGTCCCCTTTTTGCTGTGCGACCTCGCCGACGACCGGCGGGAACCGGGGGGTGTCTCGGAACATTACGGGAACGAAGTTCAAGGAGTTCGCCATGTCCGACATCAATCCCAAACTTGACCCCAATCCGCCGACCAACACGCAGAAAGACCCCGACGACTGGGTCTCGGGCGATGATCCGATGACCGGGGCGCAGGCCTCCTATCTGAAGACCCTGTCGGAGGAGGTGCAGCAGCCGGAGGCCTTCGAAGAGGGGCTGTCGAAGTCCGAGGCCTCCAAGCGGATCGACGACCTCAAGGGGCGGCTCAGCGCGCCCGGTTGAGCGAAGCTGAACCAAACGGGCGCGCCGGGTGTTGGACTCCGTCTCGAGGAGTCATCCCATGCCCGCGCGTCCGACCTGGCAAGGCCATCTCAAGCTCTCGCTCGTCACCTGTCCGGTGGCGCTCTACACGGCGACGACGAAGACGAACGACGTCTCCTTCCACCTGATCAATCCCAAGACCAACAACCGCATTCGCATGGTGGCGACCGATCCGGACACGGGGCCGGTCGAGCGGTCGGATCTGGTCAAGGGCTATGAGGTGTCCAAGGACGAGTATGTCCTGTTCGACAACGCCGACTTCGACAAGGTGAAGCTGGAATCGACGCGGACCATCGACATCGACCAGTTCGTCGACGCCGACGACATCGATCGGCTGTACTGGGCCGATCCCCTCTATGTCGTGCCGGACAAGGGGGTGGGGGCCGAGGCCTTCGCCGTCATCCGCGAGGCGATGGCGAAACAGAACAAGATCGCCATCGGGTCGCTGGTGCTGCGGAACCGCGAACGGCGCATCGCCCTGGAGGTCCGGGGTCGGGGGCTGGTCGCCTATACGTTGCGGTCGCATGACGAGGTGCGCGACGCCGACGACTATTTCGACGGCATCCCGGCGGCCAAGGCCGACAAGGACATGGTGGACATCGCCGCGCGGATCATCGGCCAGAAGGACGCGGACTTCGATCCATCCAAATTCAAGGACCGCTACGACGAGGCCCTGAAGGCCATGATCAAGGCGAAACAGAAGGGCGAAGGCGTGGTCGAGGCGCCCGAGCCCGACGACACCAATGTCATCGACCTGATGGCGGCGTTGAGGAACAGTCTGAAGGGCTCGGCCGGGTCGGCGAAGAAGCCGGCCGCGAAAAAGGCGGCGCCGTCCAAGAAGGCCGCTGCCAAAAAGCCTGCGGCGAAGAAGAAGGCGGCTTAGTCCTCCGCCTCGATCTCGTCGATGTCGTCGTCGTCCAGGCCCAAGTGGTGGCCGATCTCGTGGATCAGGACGTGGGAGATGATCTCGTAGAGGCCCACGTCGCCGCGCTCGCACCATTCGTCGAGGATGGGACGGCGATAGAGGAAGACGCGGCTGGGCTCTGCGGCAGGGCCGAAGCCGTCGCGCGCTCCGACATGGAAGCCGTGGTAGAGGCCGGTCAGGTCGAACGGGTCCTCCAGATCGACCGAGGCCAGGGTCTCGGCGTCGGCGAAGTCGTCGACGCGGATGACTACGTCGCCGGCCGCCGACCTGAACGGCTCCGGCAGGGCGTCGAAGGCCTGACGCGCCAGACGGGCGAAGTCGTCGAGGGAAGGGGCGAGTTGGTTTGTCCAGGCAATAGGCATCAGGCAACAGGCAATAGGGTTTCAGAGGCGTCCAGACCAGCGACGGCGGAGTCACATCTACGCGTGGCGATCCGGCTGGCGCCTATTGCCTGATGTCTGTTGCCTCCGACCGTTAACCGTCCGTTCGCGCACGCCCCGACTTCCGCTATGGTCGCGATTCGATCCAGCGGGTGAACGGGTATGGCGGAGGCCGATATCGCCTTTGCGGCGGCGGCGGGAGCGGCGGGGCTGGCCCTGTCGATCAGCGTCTGGGCGTGGCGTCTGCGCCAGGCTGTGGCTCTGCGCGAATCCATGGTTGATCAGGAGCGGGTCTCGACGGCGCTGAGCCGGGCCCAACACGACGGGGCGCTGGCCGCCTTCGACGACGTGCGCATCGGCCTGACGCCCGGCGAGCCGCCGATCCTTCTGGGGCGGGACGAGGCTCTGGAGGCGGCGCGGGTCGCCTTCGCCCGCGATGTCCAGGGACCGCCGGGATCGGCCCTGGCCGAGGCCCTGCACGCACGTCACTCCGAGGCGATCAACGCCCTGATGAACGAGGGGACGCCGTTCGAGGCGCGCGACGGCGAGGCCTGGAAGCTGGAAGGGGCGCCGGTCAACGGCACGGCCTGGCTGAGGCTGTCGCCGATGACGCGGTCGGTCTCGCACGCCGGGGGTGGGGGCGCGGGCGAGGGCGAGCACGCCTTCGGGGCCGGGGTGATCGCCGACGCCTCGCCGTCGCCGACCTGGGTGGTGGATCACGACGGCCGTCTGGTCTGGGCCAATCGGGCCTGGCTGGCCGAGGTCAACTGCGGCTCGCTGGAGGCCGCCAAGGAGGCGCACGCCAGTTTCGACCGGGGCGCCGACCAGCTGGCGGCCGAGGCTGGACGGGTCGGGACGCGTCAGGAAGGCTTCCGCTGGACCGCGGGGGACGGCCGTCGCCGGGCGTGGAAGATCATGGCCGAGCCTCTGGGCGGGGCCGGCGGGCCGGTACTCGTTTTCGCCATCGACATGACCGAGGCCGAGGAGACGCGCGACACCCTGCGCCGTCACGTCGAGGCTCATGACGAGACGCTGAACCATCTGGCCGATGCGGTGGCGATCTTCGGGCCGTCGCGCAGACTGGCCTTCCACAACACGGCCTTCCAGACCCTATTCAACCTCGATCCGGCCTGGCTGGACGAACGGCCGACGCATGCCGAGCTGCTGGACCGGCTGCGCCAGCGTCGCATGCTGCCTGAGGTGATCGACTATGCGGGCTGGAAGGCGCGCGAGCTGGAGTTCTACGAGGCGACGGAGGCGGCGGCCGACGACAGCTGGTCCCTGCCCGACGGGCGGACGCTGCGGGTCGTGCGCCAGCCGCATCCGCTGGGCGGGATCCTGCTGCTATTCTCGGACATCACGGGCGAGCTGAGCCTGCGGAGCCGGTTCAACGCCCAGCTTCAGGTGCAGACGGCGACGCTGGATAAGCTGAACGACGCGGTGGCCGTGTTCGGGTCGGACGGGCGGCTGCGGCTGCACAACGAGGCGTTCGAGCACTTCTGGAGCCTGTCGGCCGAGCGGCTGGAAGAGGCGGGGGATTTCGACGCCATCGCCGAGCTGTGCAAGGCGGCCCTGCCCGACGCGGCCCTGTGGCTAGGGCTGAAGGCGCGGGTGGCCGATCCCGACCCCGAAAGCCGCGTGCCGATCTCGGGCGAAGGACGGACCGCCGACGGCCGGATCGCGGCCTGGCAGACGCGACCCCTGCCGGACGGGGCGACGCTGGTGGCCTTCTCGGACGTGACGGCGCGGCGCGAGCTGGAGCAGGCCCTGGCCCAGCGCGAGGCGGCCCTGAAGGAGAGCCAGGCGCTGAAGCGGGAGTTCGTGGGCTCGGTCAGCTATGAGCTCCGGACGCCGCTGACGACCATCGTCGGCTATTCCGAACTGCTGGAGACGATGGGCGACCTGCCCGAGCGCAGCCGCCAGCATGCGGGGGCGATTCGGGTGGCGGCGGCCCAGCTGACGGGTTCGATCGACGATGTGCTGGACATGGCTCAGATCGATGCGGGCGAGATGGAGCTGTCGCTGGGCGACGTGCGCATCCGCGACCTGTTCGCTTCGGCCGTCGAAAAGCACCGGCCGAGGATCGAAGGGCGGGGCGCGACCCTGAAGGCTGTGGCGGCCGCGAACCTGCCGGCGATCCGGGCCGATGCGCGGCGTCTGGCCCAGGCGGTCGACCATCTGCTGGACAATGCCGGGCGGTCTGTCTCCGAGGGCGGGTCGGTGTCGCTGCGGGCCGAGGCGAACGGGTCGGAACTGCGTATCCGGGTCGAGGATACGGGACGCGGCATCCCCTATCACCTGCAGGCGCACGTCTTCGACCGGTTCGTGAAGCGCGAGCGCGGCGGGCCGGGCGTGGGCCTGGCGCTGGTCAAGGCCCTGGTCGAACTGCACGGCGGGTGGGCCGAGGTCGAAAGCGAGCCCGGCAAGGGCGCGGCCTTCATCCTGCATCTGCCGTTGGAGGCGGACAGCGGCGCGGCGGCGCCCGAGCTGGCCTTAGGCTAGGGCTTAATGAGTAGCGCTTAGGGCTTAGAAGAAGGGCGATGGCTTGAGCGTCGTCCCCGGACTCCCTAAGCCCTAAGCTCTAAGACCTAAGTCCTACTCCCAGGAGGCCAGCATGGCCGACACACTCCTCAAGACCGCCCTGATCTACGACTTCGACGGAACCCTGGCGCGGGGGAACATGCAGGAGGTGACCTTCATCCCCTCCGTCGGCATGGACATCGGCGACTTCTGGGGCGAGGCGGACAAGCTGACCAAATCGTCCGACGGCGATAACATCCTGATGTACATGCAGCTGATGCTGCAGCGGGCGCGGCACAGCGACCAACCGATCACCAAGGCGCTGCTGGCCGAGCACGGGCAGGACGTGAAGCTGTTCGACGGGCTGAAGTCGGACCTGACCGGAAAGGGCTGGTTCGAGCGGATCGACGCCATCGGCGCCAAGTACGGGTTGGAGATCGAGCACTACATCATCTCGGCGGGGCTGGAGGAGATGATCGACGGCTGTCCGATCCGCGACGCCTTCCACCACGTCTTCGCGTCGAAATTCGCCTATGACGAACACGGGGTGGCGATCTGGCCGGCGGTGGGCGTCAACTACACGACCAAGACCCAGTACCTATTCCGCATCAACAAGGGTGTGCTGAACCACTGGGATCACGAGCGGATCAACCGGTTCACCGCCGACGAGGACCGCCGCATCCCGTTCGAGCGGATGATCTTCCTGGGCGATGGCGACACCGACGTGCCGACCATGAAGATGATGCATACGAAAGGCGGCTTCTCGATCGCCGTCTACGATCCGCGCAACTCCGAGAAGGATCAGAAGAAGATCTATTCGCTGATCTCCGAGGACCGGGTGAATTTCGTCGCCGCCGCCGACTATCGCGAGGGCCAGCCGCTGGACCTGATCGTCAAGGGGTTGATCGGGCGGATCGCGATCAACGCCGGGACGATGCCGGCGATCGAGTAGGGGCTTTCCCAGCGCCACCACTGGCCGCGCGGCGCCTCGCTGTCTGAGCGTGGGCTAACGCCCTCCGGCCCTGACCCAGGCCTCGCGGGCGGGGAGGAGGCGGGAGGGGACGAGGCCGCGCAGGGCGCTCTGGCCCTTGAGCTTGAGGCCGGCTTCGGCGCCCTTGCGCCAGGCGACCTCGGCTTCGAAGGCCAGACCCGCGGCGATGTCGACGACGGTGACCGTCGGCGGCAGGGCCAGCTGGCGGTCGGTGCGGACCCTAAGCCCGCCGGACGAGGTGTCGAGGATCACGCAGGCCATCTCGATGCCGGGCGCGACCAGGACGGCGCGCGTGTTGGCGGTCGAGCGGGGCTGAAGGCGACGGTCGATGGGTTGGGTCAAGGCCACGATACTCAACGCACGGCGAAGACTTCAGGGGCCGTCCGATCCGAGGATGCGCACCACGCCGCGTCCCTCGTCCAGTTCAACCACGACGTCCGCCGCGACGCCGCCCGCCAGCATATGCCGGGAAATCCGTTCGAAATGCTGAACGAAGCGGGCCAGTTCGGCGCGCCGTGCGGCGGAGACGGGGGCGCCGGTCAGGCCCGCTTCCTGCTCTGTGCGCCAGTCGAGAACGACGTCGAAGCTCGGAGCCTTGAGGAAGATGAGGGCGTCGAAGCGGGCAAACAGGGCTCCGTAGGGGCCCGAAAGTCCATCATTGATCGTACGCCGCCAGAGGCCGTCGGGGTCTTCCTCAAGCTCCAGGGCGTTGATCGGCGTGGCGAGAGCGTCGGGATCCTGCGGAGTCACGCCCAGACACCATCCTTCAAGCAGGACGGCGCGGGGGCGGCCGGTGAAAACGGGCCATTGCGGCTCGGGGCGGCGATCGTCGACGAGCTTGTCGAAGGCGGGCAGCGACGTGCGCGCTTCGGGTCTGGTGGCGCGGAGCCGGGTCAGGGTCCGGTCCAGCAGGGCGAGGTCATGGGTCCCGGGCGGGCCGCGCACGGCGAAGAGGGGGTGGACGCGGGCGGCGAGGTCAACGCGCTCGGCCTTCGTCAGATAGACGTCGTCGAGGGACAGGGTCGCGCAGGAGAGCCGGCAGGCCGCTTCGGCCGCGAGCGTGCTCTTGCCGGAGCCCTGTGCGCCCGCGATGGCGATCAGGGGAACGTGGCCCAGCCGTTCGTGGCGGCGGATCAGATCGTCCACGGCCTCGATCAGCCGTGGCTCAATCATGGTCAGTGCTGGTTGGCCGGCAGGCGGACGATCAGGCCGTCCAGAGCGTCGGAGACGCGGATCTGACACGACAGGCGGGAGTTCGGCTCCACCTGCTCGGCGAAGTCGAGCATGGATTCCTCCATGGCGCTGGGCTTGCCGGTTGCGTCGCGCCAGGCCTCGTCGACATAGACATGGCAAGTGGCGCAGGCGCAGGCGCCGCCGCAGTCGGCGTCGATGCCCGGCACATTGTTACGGATCGCCCCCTCCATGACGGAAAGGCCGGTCTTGACCTCCACCGCATGCTCGCGGCCGTCGTGCTCGATGTAGGTGATCTTGGGCATGGACCGGGATTAGGGGCTTGTTTCGACGCGGGCAAGATGGGCGGGCGCGAGGGTTTCAGGCCGCTATGTAGACCCAGGCTTCCAGGCCCGAGATCAGGGGGACCAGAACCCGCTTGTAGTCCTCCGCCTCATAGACGTCGGCGGCGGCCAGTTCCTCGTCGGAGAGGCGGAAGACCGTGCCCGGAATGGTCGCGGTCGGCCCGTCCGAGGGATGCAGGATCAGGTGGTGGGTCAGGCCGCTTTCGACGATGACCTCGGGGTCGGTGATCTCGACCTGGCCGATGACGAAGCCGGTCAGGCCGTCGGGAGTCCCGGTCAGGAGACGCCCGAAATTGGCCTGCTGGACAGCCGGATCCTGAAGCGTGCCGTAGGAGAAGACGAGGACCTCGGCCACGGCGTGCGTCTTAGGCCGCCTGCTTCTTGCGGCCGGGGGCGATCATCAGCTTCTTGGTCTCGGCGATGGCCTTGGCCGGGTTCAGACCCTTGGGGCAGACTTGGGCGCAGTTCATGATCGTGTGGCAGCGATAGAGTTTGAACGGGTCCTCGAGATCGTCGAGCCGCTCCTGGGTCTTGTCGTCGCGGCTGTCCGAGATCCAGCGATAGGATTGAAGCAACGCCGCTGGGCCGAGATATTCTTCCTGGTTCCACCAGTAGGAGGGGCAGGAGGTCGAGCAGCAGGCGCACAGGATGCACTCGTACAGGCCGTCCAGCTTGGCGCGGTCCTCCGGCGACTGCAGCCGCTCGGTGGTCGGGTCCGGATCGTCGGACTGGAGGTAGGGCTTGATCGAGTCGTACTGGGCGTAGAACAGGGTGAGGTCCGTCACCAGGTCCTTGACCACCGGCTGGTGCGGCAGGGGGCCGATGGCGATGGTCGAGGACGAGCATTCCTCCCAGCCCTTGGTGCAGGCCAGGGTGTTGCGGCCGTCGATGTTCATCGAGCAGGAGCCGCAGATGCCCTCGCGGCACGAGCGACGGAAGGACAGGGTCGGGTCGATCTCGTTCTTGATGTAGATCAGGGCGTCCAGGAGCATCGGGCCGTGCTCGTCGGCCGAGACCTCGTACTCGTCCCACGACGGGTTGGCGTCGACGTTGGGGTCGTAGCGATAGACCTTGTAGGTCTTGACGTTCTTGGCGCCGGCCGGAGCCTTGTGGACCTTGCCCTTGGTCGGGGCGGAGCCGCGGGGGAGGGTGAGCTGGACCATGTTTAGTACACCCGAGCCTTGGGTTTGATGTACTCGATGTCGTCGGACATCGTGTAGGTGTGGACCGGACGGTAGTCGATGGTCACGCCCTCGCCCGGCTTCAGCCAGGTCAGGGTGTGCTTCATCCACTCCTCGTCATGACGATCGGGGAAGTCCTCGCGGGCGTGGGCGCCCCGGCTTTCCTGACGGTTCGCTGCGCCCTCGATGGTGACCAGGGCGTTTTCGATCAGGTTGTCGTATTCCAGAGCCTCGACCAGGTCGGTGTTCCAGATCAGGCCGCGATCGGTGGTCTTGATGTCGGCCGAGCGGGCGTGGATGTCGCGCAGCTTCTGGACGCCTTCGTTCAGCGAGGAACCGGTGCGGAAGACCGCCGCGTCGGACTGCATGGCGTGCTGCATCTCGTTGCGCAGCTTGGCTGTCGGGTTCGAGCCGTTGGCGTAGCGGAACTTGTCGAAGCGTGCGAGGTGGGCGGCCGTGACCGAGGCCGGAGCGGCCGGGACCGGCGCGGCCCTGTCGACAATCTCGCCGGCGCGGAGGCCCGCGGCGCGGCCGAAGACGACGAGGTCGGTCAGGGAGTTCGACCCCAGGCGGTTGGCGCCGTGGACCGAGACGCAGGCCGCCTCGCCGACGGCCATCAGGCCGGGGACCACGGTGTCAGCGTTGTCGCCGACCTTGGTCAGGACCTCGCCGTGATAGTTCGTGGGGATGCCGCCCATGTTGTAGTGGACGGTCGGGATGACCGGGATCGGCTCCTTGGTCACGTCGACGCCGGCGAAGATCTTGGCTGATTCCGAGATGCCGGGCAGGCGCTCATGCAGGATCTTCGGGTCGAGGTGGTCGAGGTGGAGGAAGATGTGGTCCTTCTTCGGCCCGACGCCACGACCCTCGCGGATCTCCATGGTCATGGAGCGGGAGACGACGTCGCGGCTCGCCAGATCCTTGGCCGAGGGAGCGTAGCGTTCCATGAACCGCTCGCCTTCGGAGTTGGTCAGATAGCCGCCCTCGCCGCGCGCGCCCTCGGTGATCAGACAGCCCGAGCCGTAGATGCCGGTCGGGTGGAACTGCACGAACTCCATGTCCTGCAGCGGCAGGCCGGCGCGCAGCACCATGGCGTTGCCGTCACCCGTGCAGGTGTGGGCCGAGGTGGCGCTGAAGTAGGCGCGGCCGTAGCCGCCGGTGGCCAGGATGACGAGCTTGGCGCGGAACTGGTGCAGGGTGCCGTCGTCCAGCTTCCAGGCGGTGACGCCGGTGCAGGCGCCGTCCTGCATGATCAGGTCGAGCGCGAAGTACTCGATGAAAAACTCGACCTCGCGACGGACCGACTGGCCGTAGAGGGTATGCAGGATGGCGTGGCCAGTGCGGTCAGCGGCGGCGCAGGTGCGCTGGACCGGGCCCTCGCCGTAGTTGCGGGTCATGCCGCCGAAGGCGCGCTGATAGATCTTGCCTTCATCGGTACGAGAGAAGGGCACGCCCCAGTGTTCCAGTTCGTAGACAGCCTTGGGGGCCTCGCGGACCAGGTATTCGATGGCGTCCTGGTCCCCCAGCCAGTCCGACCCCTTGACGGTGTCGTACATATGCCATTTCCACGAATCCTCGCCCATGTTGCCAAGCGAAGCGGAGATGCCGCCTTGCGCCGCGACCGTGTGCGAGCGGGTCGGGAAGACCTTGGTGACGCAGGCGACTTTCAGTCCCTGCTGGGCGGCGCCGAGAGCGGCGCGGAGGCCCGAGCCGCCGGCGCCGACGACGACGACGTCGTATTCGTGATCGATGAGTGTGTAGTCAGCCATCTCAGATCCCGAAGCCGGCCGGAAGCGGCGCGGAACCCAGCGCCAGCCGTACGATGAAGAAGACGCTGGCGGCGGCCAGCGCGAGGAAGATCAGGTTCGCCAGGCTGATCAGCAGGGCCTTGTTTCCCGGTCGGTGAATGTAGTCCTCGATGATCACCTTCCAAGCCAGGGCGACGTAGCCGAAGAAGACGAGGGCCGTGGCCACCAGGAGGGCCGCATTCAGCCGGCTGGCGAACCAGGCCAGGACCGTGTCGTACTCGGCGCCGGCCAGGGTGAAGGCGGTCGAAGCCAGCCAGATCCCGAGCGGGATGAACAGGGCGAGCAGGATCTTTTCCAGCGTCCATTCCCCGGCGCCGTGGCGCTCGGAGACCTTGACCCTGTTCTTGAACTGGACCTTGCCGCTCACAGCGAAACTCTCCCGGTAGCGAACAGGGCGACCCAGAACAGGATGGCCAGGGGAATCGGGCCATAGACCGCGATGGCTGACAGCGTGTTGGCGGACTTCACGGTCAGGCCATTGCCGGTGTCGTTGTAGAGGTGCCGGGCGCCGTTCAGCAGGAAGGACATCAGGACGACCGTCAGGCCGAAGCCGACCAGCAGGCCCAGAGGCGAGGCTGCGAGATCGAGGAAGTCCGAGTAGGCGTCCGGCCCGAAGGCGGCGGCGGCCATCCAGGCGACCACGAAGATCGCGCCGACGCTGGCCGCACCGATGGTGACGCGGAACAAGATCGAGGCCGTCATGGTGATGTGCCAGCGCCAGGTCTGCAGGTGCGGGGACAGGGGACGGGGGCGACCGTTGGGCTGGGCGACGAAACGACCGGTCTGGTCATCGGCCGCGTCGCCGGGAGAGTTCGACATGCGAATGGTTCTCAAAAAAGCCAAGCGGGATCAGGCTTCAAGCGCGATTGAGGTTGGCTTTAAGGACCGTGGGAGGGGGGTGTCAACGCGAGGGTGCAGTGCAAAAACCGGTCTTCGCCCAGCCGTTCACGCAAGGTGCGGAACCGATCACGATTTCGCGTGTTGTCGGTAAGCGCTAGCCATGTCCGCCTCGAGACGACACTCTCGCGGTATGGTCGTTGTCGCACTGATTTCGCTCGCCGTTTCCGCATCGCCCGCCATGGGGCAGTCGGCGCCCGCGCCCTATTCGGCGCAGCTTTATCAGGCGCCGGTCGTCCGGCCGTTCGAACCGCCGTCGAATTTCGGCCGCGTCGTCGAAGAGGGCGACGGGGGTGGGGACCGGACGCTGCGGGTCATCCGCGCGCCGGTCGCGGTCGAGAATTACAGCCGCAGCTACGAGCACGCACCGTCGCGGGCGGACAACGCCTATGACGCAGGCGTCGACAACGCCGAGCGCAACATGGACGCCCGCATGGGGCCGCTGGACGGGCGCTGGCGGCTCAAGGACGGCGAGGGCCGGACCTTGATGACCGTGTCGCTGATGGACCAGGGGACCAGCCGGCCGCTGGAAGGCGCCTATCGCACCGGGGACTCGGCCGCCGAGGTCGGGCCTCTGACGGCGGATCGGTCGTCCGGAGCGCTGGTATTGGAGATGGACAGCGGACGGGTCGCCCTGACGCCGTCGGGCGAAGGCTGGACCGGGACGTTGGATCAGGGTGGTCGCCAACGGGCGGTTATACTGGTCCGCTAGGGCCGGGCATGTCTTCGGCGATGATCTTCAGCATGCGTTCGAGCATGTGCGGCGCGTAGGGCTTCGCGCCCGGTCGGCCCCAGATCGGGTCCGGCCACAGGCCGTCGTCGCGGCGGCGACCGACCACATGCACATGCAACTGGGCCGTGACGTTGCCCAAGGCTGCGACATTGAGCTTTTCGACATCGCGCTCGCTTTCACGCCCCAGCCAGCGCACAAGATCCCCCGCCGCGACGATCTCCTGCATCAGCCGCGCCTGTTCGACCGGGGCGAGATCGGCCAGCTCGACCGCGCCCGTGACCCGGGGAATCAGGATCAGCCAGGGGAAACGGACGTCGTCTTGAAGACGAACCTGACACAAACGGCCGTCTGCGGCGCGATGAGATCCGGCCTCGAAGGCCGGATCGACGGTGAATTCCGACACTAGTTGAGGCCGTAGACCACGCAGGCCTGATCGGTCAGGACCTGAAGCGGCGGCTGGAGCGCCAGACGCGCCGCCTCGATCTGGGCCTCCGAGGGGGCCTGGCCGGGCGCGGGCGGCGGCGGCGGAGGCGGCGGGGCCATGGCCATTTCCCCACGGCGCATGCGGCTGCCGGTCACGACGACCTCATCGACCGTCGTCGCCTGAGAAGCGCCCGAGCCGTAGGAGGGCCAGCCGGCGAGCACGTCGGTCTGGCAGGCGCGGCCGGTCGGGTCGATCACGCGGACCGCGCCGAGGGTGCCGCCGGCGGCCTCGACAGCAGAGCGAGCGCGGTTGGCGGCGTCGCGCACGGCCTCGCGGGCGAGGTTGGACTTGGCCTCGTTGTCGGGCTCGAGGCTGAAATAGACCTGGCCGATGGAGTTGGGCTGGGAGGCGACGACGGTGGCGTAGATCCGCTCCAGCTGACGCACGTCGCGGACGGTCAGGCTGACGGTGGCCTGAGCCTGATAGCGTTCGATACGGTCGGCGCGGGTGTTGTCGCGCAGGATGCCGTTCTCGTCTCGGTACTGGTCGTACAGAGGCTGGGTCGTCAGGCTGGTCTCGACGCGGACGGTCTCGACTCCGTAGGCGGCGAGGGTCTGGCTGAGGGCGCGCACCTGGTCGGCGGCCTTTCGCGAGGCCTCTGCGACCGAGCGGTCCACGGTCTGGAAGGTGGCGGAAAAGCCGGCGCGGTTGGCCTGAAGTTCGACCCGGACATAGCCGATGGAGGCGATCACGGGATCGCGCATCCACCAGGGGGCGGGGACATATTGCTGGCCGATGGTGGCGGGCGGCGTCTGGGCCTGGGCCAGGGCAGGGCTTGCAAGGGCGGTGGAAAGCAGGAGGGCGGCGAGGACGGGACGCATCGGGGAAACTCCGTTTTGTTGCCAGACCGGAAGCCTTGCAGCCCCGCCGCGCCGGGTCTAGACCGCCCGCCGACGATTTCTCTCATCGCACTGCAATATAGCCCTCACGGAGACTCCCATGGCTCGCGCGAAGATCGCCCTTATCGGCGCCGGTATGATCGGCGGCACCCTGGCCCACGTGGCCGCGCGCGAAGCCCTGGGCGACGTGATCCTGTTCGACATCGCCGAAGGCACGCCGCAGGGCAAGGCGCTGGACATCGCCGAGGCCACCGCCGTGTTCGGCGCCGACGTCGCCCTGAAGGGCGCCAACGACTATGCCGACATCGCAGGCGCCGACGTCTGCATCGTCACCGCCGGCGTGCCGCGCAAGCCCGGCATGAGCCGCGACGACCTGATTGGCATCAACCTGAAGGTCATGAAGGCCGTCGGCGAAGGCATCAAGGCCCATGCTCCGAACGCCTTCGTCATCTGCATCACCAACCCGCTCGACGCCATGGTCTGGGCCCTGCAGAAATTCTCGGGCCTGCCCAAGGAGAAGGTCGTCGGCATGGCCGGCGTGCTCGATAGCGCCCGCTTCGCCTACTTCCTCGCCGAGAAGACCGGCGTGTCGGTGCAGGACATCCACGCCTGGACCCTAGGCGGTCACGGCGACGACATGGTGCCGATGGTGCGCCACTCGACCGTCGGCGGCCTGCCGCTGCCGGACGCGGTCGCGGCCGGCTTCATGACGCAGGACGAGCTGGACGCCATCGTCAAGCGCACGCGCGGCGGCGGCGGCGAGATCGTCGCCCTGCTCAAGACTGGCTCGGCCTTCTACGCCCCGGCCGAGAGCGCCATCGCCATGGCCAAGTCCTATCTGCTGGACCAGAAGCGCGTCCTGCCGTGCGCCGTTTGGCTGTCGGGCGAATACGGTCTGTCGGACCTTTATGTCGGCGTGCCCGCCCTGATCGGCGCCGGCGGCGTGGAGAAGATCATCGAGTTCACCACCAACGACGACGAGAAGGCCATGCTGGCCACCTCGGTCGCCTCGGTTCAGGGCCTGATCGAGGCCTGCAAGGCGGCGGATCCTTCGCTCGCCTAAGGGCGCTAACGCGCGCGACGCGGTCGTGCGCTGCTCGCGCGCAAGACTGAATGGGCCCCGGAGTGATCCGGGGCCTTTATCTTATCGGGCCGGTGGCGTCGCCGAAGCCGCCGCGCCCGCCGGCGTGGTGACCGTGCGGCCGAGGTCGGTGACGAGGCTGCGCCAGACCTGGATGGGGTCGTCGAGCTGCTCGGGACCGGCGCCCTGGTTCAGCAGGATGTCGTACTGGGCCACGGCCTGACCCTCGCCGCCTTCCTCTTCCGGCGCGGCGTAGAAGGCCTTCACGAAGCGACGGTCGCCGTTCCAGCGGGCCACGATCTCCGGAGTCGCATTGACCCCGGAGAAGGCGGCCGTGAATTGCAAATCCGGGCAGGCGCCGTTCGTGCAGGAGAACAGGGTCACGACCCAGCGCAGCGGGCCGTCGTCCACGCGCAGATAGACCCGGTCGTTGTTGGTCTGCGGCGCCGCTACGGTCAGGCCGGCGGCGGTGAATCGGCCGGTGATCTCGGCCACCGTCAGTCCGCTCCAGCGGGCGGAGGCCGCCTGTGCCGCCGGGGCGATCGCGGGTGCGGTCTGGGCGAAAGCGGGCGCGGCGAGAGTCAGGAGGCCGGCGGCGAGGACGAGAGATTTCATGGGCGTGTTCCGTGTGACTTCGCCACCCTAGAGGGCTTTGCGGCGAACCGAAGGCCTCAGTCCTCCGAGCTATTCAGCGTGCTCGGCGTGGTCCAGCCAGTCCTGCGACGACATCTCGTTCAGGCGCGAGACCGTGCGTTCGAACTCGAAGGCGCCGTCGCCGGTCGGATAGAGGGCCTCGGGCGCGCCGGCGGCCAGGGCGACCAGCCGGGTCTTGGCCTCGTAGAGGGCGTCGATCAGGGTCACGAGCCGGCGTGCGGAGTGGCGGTTGTGCGGTCCCAGCAGCGGGATGTCGTCCAGAAACAGGGTGTGGAACCGCTCGGCGATGGCGAGATAGTCCTGGGGCCCCAGCGGCTGTTCGCAGAGCTCGGCGAAGGTGGCGCGGGCGAGGCCCCCGGCGGTCCGTTCGATCACCACGTCGCGGCCGAGCACCGCGAGATGGGCCGGGCATTCGGGCATCTCGCCCCGGAGGTCGTCCCACAGACGGTCGGAGTCGGCGCGGCCGTTGGGACCGAACCAGACCCGCGACGCCTTGATCCGGTCCACACGCCAGTCGCGCGCGCCCCTCAGCTCCAGCACCTGACACCGCTCCTTCAGGCGGGCGATGAAGGGCAGGAAGAGCTGACGGTTGATGCCGTCCTTGTAGAGGGCGTCCGGGGCGCGGTTGGAGGTGATGCAGACCACCACCTTGCGCTCGAACAGGGCGTCGAACAGCCGCCCCAGGATCATGGCGTCGGCGATGTCGGTGACCTGAAGCTCGTCGAAGCAAAGCAGGCGAGCCTCCGACGCGATCAGGGCCGCGACCGGATCGATCGGGTCGTCGCCCTTGTGCGTGCCGAACACGGACTGGCGGGTCTTCCTGTCGCCCTCGCGCCACTGGCGGATCAGGTCGTGGACCCGGGCCATGAAGGCGTGGAAATGGGCGCGGGTTTTTCGCGGTTCCGGCGCGTGGGCGAAGAACAGGTCCATCAGAAGCGACTTGCCCCGCCCCGGCGGGCCCCAGAGGTAGAGGCCCTTCACCTCCCCGACGGAGCCGAACAGGCCGCGCTTGCCGAGGTCCTTCTCCAGCCGCGCCAGGGCGTCGACGGCGTCTTTCTGGGCGGGATCGGCGGTCAACTGGCCCGACTTCAGGCGGTCGGCATAAGCGCGGGCGATGTGTGACGGCATGGACCTGGGGCTTAACGGGCCTGTGGGCGGGTGAAAAGCAGTTGCTTCACAGGCGCGAACCCCTAATTGCGAAGCTGCCGAAGTTCCCCTTCGGCCTCCCCCATACCGCGCTCAAACAGCGAGGCATCTTTCGTCCACCGGCTGACTAGAAGTCAGCCTCGGGCGAGCCGAGCGCTAGCGCGTCCGAAGGACTGACAAGAATGGGCTATTCCGTCGCTATCGTGGGCGCCACCGGCAATGTCGGGCGCGAAATGCTGACTATCCTCGAGGAACTGGAGTTCCCCGTCGACGAACTGCACGCGGTGGCTTCGCGAAAATCCAAGGGCGTCGAGGTCGCCTGGAAAGACGGCGTCGTGAAGTGCGAGGTCATCGACAGCTTCGACTGGTCCAAGGTGGACATCGTCCTGATGTCGGCCGGCGGCGATGTTTCGCGCGAATGGTCCGAGAAGATCGGCAAGGCCGGCCCCGTCGTGATCGACAACTCCTCCGCCTTCCGCAAGGACCCGGACGTGCCCCTGATCGTGCCCGAGGTGAACCCGGACGCGGTCAAGGACGCGCGCAAGAAGAACATCATCGCCAACCCCAACTGCTCGACGGCCCAGCTGGTCGTGGCGCTGAAGCCGCTGCACGACGCGGCCAAGGCCAAGCGCGTCGTCGTCTCGACCTATCAATCGGTCTCGGGCGCCGGCAAGGAAGGCATGGACGAACTGTGGAACCAGACCAAGGCCATCTACGGCCTGGGCGACGCCACGCCGAAGAAGTTCCCCAAGCAGATCGCCTTCAACGTCATCCCCTTCATCGGGTCCTTCAACGAGGACGGCTATACCGACGAAGAGGCCAAGATGTGGGCCGAAACGCACAAGATGCTGGACCCGTCGATCAAGCTGACGGTCACCTGCGTCCGCGTGCCGGTCTTCGTGGGCCACTCCGAGGCCGTGACGGTCGAGTTCGATCGTCCGATCAGCCCGGACGAGGCGCGCGCCATCCTGCGCGAGGCGCCGGGCGTGCTGGTGATCGATAAGCAGGAGCACGACGGCTACATCACCCCGGTCGACGCGGCCGGAGAGCACGCCGTCTATGTGTCGCGCATCAGGAAGGACCACACGGTCGAGAACGGCCTGGTGTTCTGGGTGGTGTCGGACAACCTGCGCAAGGGCGCGGCCCTGAACGCCGTCCAGATCGCCCAGCTGTTGGACGAAACGGGTACGATCAAACCGAAGAGCGGCTATCGCAGCCTGACCGTCTGATCACTTCCCTCTCCCCTCGGGAGAGGGCTTGAGGTTCGGAGAGCGGAGCGATCCGCCAGCCGAAAGGGTGAGGGGCAACCCTCACCGGTTCGCACCAGCCCCTCACCCTTTTAGGCGAGCCTGATCAGCCTGCCGGGCTCTCAGGCGCTCAAGCCCTCTCCCGCCGGGGGAGGGAAGGACATGAGATGACCACGCCTCCCACCCCCGCCCGCGCCGCCTTCCTGTCGGCCGTTGGCTGCTATGTCCTGTGGGGCTTCATGCCCCTGCTCTTCATGGGCCAGGCGGCGATCGGGTTCTCCGCGCCCGAGATCCTGTCCCACCGCGCGCTGTGGTCAGTGCTGATCGCGGGGGCGTTGGTTCTGGTCGCGGGCCAGCCGAAACAGGTGCGGGCCGTCTTCGCGCAGCCGAAGATTCTCGCCTGGCTGGCGCTGGCGACAGTGCTGATCGCGGTCAACTGGGGCATCTACGTTTGGGCCACGACCCACCACGCCACGCTCGAGGCCAGCCTCGGCTACTACATCAACCCGCTGCTCAACATGATCGTGGGGCTGTGGCTGTTCCGCGAGCGGATCGACAGATGGGGATGGGTCGCCATCGGTCTGGCGGCGGTCGGTGTCTTGTTCCAGGCGCTGGCGCTGGGACGACCGCCGTGGATCTCCATCGCCCTCGCTCTGAGTTTCGGCGCCTATGGCGTCATCAAGAAGCGCATCCCCGTGGACGCCCAGGCCGGGCTGTTCATCGAATGCCTGCTGCTGCTGCCGTTCGGCCTGTTCTTCGTAATCTGGCTGCAGACGCACGGGCTGGGCCACGGGTTTGCCAGCTGGGAGGGCTTCGGCTGGGCCCTGCTGAACGGGCCTATGACGGTCTTCCCGTTGGCCCTGTTCGCCTGGGCCGCGCGGCGTATGCCCTTGTCGACCATGGGCTTCGTCCAGTTCTTGGCGCCCACCATCCAGTTTATCATCGGGGTTGCAACCGGCGAGGCGTTCACGGTGCTGAGGGGCGTGTCCTTCGCCTTCATCTGGCTGGGCGCGGGCGTATTCGCGGCGGCGGCCCTGGTCCGGGCTCGGGCCGCGCGGCGGGCGATGGCGGAGGTCGCTGAACCAGTCTAGCCTCCCGGGCATGGCCGAGCTGTCGAAGAGCCGCAAACGCTGGATCCTGGTCGCCACGGTGTTGGGGTCGTCGCTGACCTTCATCGACGGATCGGCGCTGGGCGTGGCCCTTCCGGCCATCCAGCGCGATCTCGGCGCAGGCCCGGCGGCGGCTCAATGGATATCGAACGCCTATCTGCTGACGCTGGGAGCGCTCGTCCTGATCGGCGGGGCCGCCGGGGACCGGTTCGGACGGCGGCGTGTGTTCCTGGTCGGGGTGGTGCTGTTCGCCCTGTCATCCGTCGCCTGCGGCCTCGCGCCCACCGCTCACCTGTTGATCGCCGGTCGTGCGGTGCAAGGCATCGGCGCGGCCCTGCTGACGCCGGGAGCCCTGGCCCTGATCGGGGCCACCTTTCCGGAGAAGGATCGCGGGGCGGCTTTTGGCGCCTGGGCGGGGGCGGGAGCCCTGTTCGGCATGGTCGGGCCTCTGATCGGGGGCTGGCTGGCGGACCACGCGGACTGGCGGGCCATCTTCTGGATCAATGCGCCGCTGGCGGCGCTGACGGTGGTCGTGACCCTGAGGGCCGTGCCGGAGAGCCGCGATGAAAGCGCCAAGGGGCTGGACTGGCTGGGCGCCGTATTGGCCGTGGCCGGACTGACGGCCCTGACTTGGGCGCTGACGGCGGCGCCCGATCTGGGCTGGGCCGATCCCACGGTGATCACCGGACTGGTGGGAGGCGCGGTGCTGCTGATCGGCTTCCTGTGGGCGGAGGCGAAGGAAGCGCACCCGATGATGCCGCTGGGCCTGTTCGGGTCGCGGGTCTTCTCGGGGATGAATCTTCTGACCCTGCTGCTCTATTTCGCGTTGGGCGGGGCGATGTTCTTCCTGCCGTTCGAGTTGATCCGGGTGCACGGCTGGTCGGCGACGGGGGCGGGGTCGGCCATGCTGCCCTTCGCGGCAGTGATGGGGCTGTTCTCGGGCGCGGCGGGGAAGCTGGCCGACCGGTTCGGGGCGAAGCTGTCGCTGGGCGTCGGGCCGATGCTGGCGGGGGTCGGGCTGGGGCTGCTGGCCCTGATGCCGCCGGACGCCGGCTACGTCGCCGGGCCTCTGGCGGGGATGACGGTGATCGCCATCGGCATGACGCTGGCCGTCGGGCCTCTGACGGCGGCAGTCATGGGGGCGGTGAAGGAAGGCCACACGGGCGTGGCCTCCGGCGTCAACAACGCGGTGGCGCGGATCGCGGGCCTACTGGCCATCGCCCTGCTGGGCGTCCTGCTGTCGGCGGTGTTCGTCGCGGGCGTCGAGGCGCCGGATGCGCGCGAGCAGTTGGGCGCCGTCATGGCGGGTCAGGGCGACTTTTCCGAGGGGGCGGTGACGGCCTTCCACCGGGCTTTTCAGGCGGTTATGGCCGCCTGTGCGGTCTGCGCCATCCTCGCCGGGGTCGTGGGTGTTTTGACCGCGCCGGGCAGACCTCAGAAGACGGTGTAGAGGGCGTCAATCAATCGTTGCGCGCGGGGGTCGCCGATCAGATACGGCGACTGGCGCGTCATGGCGTAGGCGGCCGAGAGCTTCACGTCCGGATCGGCCATGACGCAGCTGCCGCCCCAGCCGCAGTGGCCGAGCGCATCCGGGTTCGGCCCGAAGATGTTCAGCCCCGCGTTTCGCATCAGACCCGCCGCCCAGGTGATGTCGTAGGGCAGGACCTTGTCGGGACCGGAAATGCGGGCCTTGGTCGCCTCCGCCAGCACGGCGGGGGACAGGACGGTCCGGCCGTCCAGCTTTCCTTCGTCGGCGAAGACGGCCATCGCGCGGGCCAGGGACAAGGCCGTGCCGTGCAGGTTGGCGGACGGGATTTCGACGGAGCGCCACTCGGCCGAGCCGCGCCCGCCGGGAGCCGAGCCCTTGTCGAGGAAGGCGGCGGTCTTGATGGCGTCGATGGGGCCGAGATCTGGGGCTTTCGACGGTTTGCGCAGGGCGGCGACCCGGCCGTGCTCGCTTTCGGGCAGGCCGATCCAGAGATCGAGGCCGAAGGGGTCGGCGAAGTCGTGGCGGAGGGCCTGTCCCATGGTGCGGCCGTCGGCGAGGCGATGGACCTCGTTGGCGAGAAAGCCGACGGTGACCGGGTGGTAGCCCGAGGCGGTTCCGGGCGGCCACATCGGCGCCTGGGCGGCCAGTCTGTCCAGCACGGCGCGCTGGTCGAACCAGATGGCCGGATCGACGGGCTCGGAGAAGCCGGGCAGGCCGTCCTGGTGCGACAGCAGCTGGGCGACGGTGACGTCCGCCTTTCCGGCGGCGCCATAGGCGGGCCAGAGGTGGGCGACCTTCTCTTCGTAAGCCAGTTTGCCGCGCTGGACGGCCGAAGCCATCAACAGGGCCATGATCGCCTTGCCCGAGGAGAAGACGGGGACCAGCGTGTCATCGGTGAAGGGCGTCTGGTCGCGCGGCTCGGCCACGCCCGCCCACAGGTCCAGCACCGTCTCTCCGGCGATGACGACCGAGAACCGCGCGCCCTGTTCGTTCAGCCCGTCGGGGGCGTCGGTGAAGTTGGCGGCGAAGGCGTCCTTCACCGCGCCGAAGCGCGGCGGGCAGAGGCCGGAAATCTCGGGGGCGGTGGTCATGCGGGGCTAGATAGCGGCCGATTGCGACGCCCGCCACCGCAGGACGCCGTTCGCGGCGACGACACCGGAGGCAAGGCTGGCCTGAAGCAGATAGCCGCCGGTGGGGGCCTCCCAGTCGATCATCTCCCCGGCGACGAAGACGCCCGGGCGTGCGGTCAGCATCAACGATGGATCGAGGGCGTCGAAGCGGACGCCGCCGGCCGTGGAGATGGCGCGTTCGAGACCCTGGATGCCGGTCAGCTTCAGGCGCACCGCCTTGATGCGCTTGGCGAGCCTGGGCGCGCCCGGCGGGATTTCGCCGATCTCACGCAGGATGGCGACGGCGACGGGGGAGAGGCCGCCGGCCTTTCGCAGATGGTTGGTCATGGAGTCCTTGCCGCGCGGCCGGGCGAGGCGTTCGGCCAAGGCCGCTTCGGCCAGGTCGGGGCGCAGATCGACGACCAGGGTGGCGGACCCCTCGGCGGCGATGGCGGATCGCAGAGCGGACGACAAGGCATAGATGGCTCCTCCCTCGACGCCGTATCGGGTGACGACGACTTCGCCGCGCACCGTCTGGTCGCCAAACGTTAGCGTGACGGGCTTCAGCACCTGACCGGCGAACCGCTCGACCAGGATGTCGGACCAGGCGACGTCGAAGCCGGCGTTGGCGGGAACGAGGGGAGCGACGGCGACGCCTTCCTGCTCCAGCGCCGGGACCCAGGCGCCGTCCGAGCCGAGCCGGGGCCAGCTCGCGCCGCCCAGGGCGAGGACGGTCGCGGCCGGCTCTTCGATGCATTCGCCCTCGGGCGTGTCGAAGACGAGGCCGCCATCCCGCCAGCCGGTCCAGCGCGAACGGGTGCGGACCTCGACGCCCAGATCGTTCAGACGGGCCAGCCAGGCGCGGAGCAGAGGGGAGGCCTTCATGGCCTTCGGGAAGACCCGGCCGCTGGAGCCGACGAAGGTGGGCTGGCCGAGGCCGTGCGCCCATTCGGTCAGGTCGTCTGGCGAGAAGGCGTCGAGCCAGTCGGAGATCGGCTCTTCCGCCTCGGCGTAGCGGGCGAGAAAGGCGGCCTGATCCTCGGTGTGGGTCAGGTTCAGCCCGCCCCGTCCGGCCATCAGAAGCTTCCGTCCCACCGACGGCATTCGGTCGTGGACGACGACGGGCGCGCCGGCCTTCGCCAAGGTCTCGGCGGCCATCAGGCCGGAGGGTCCGGCCCCGATGATGTGGACGGCGGTGTCGGCGGGAGAGGTCATCGGGGCTCTCTAACGCGCGAACGCTTGCGGAGGAACGTCCGAACCCCGCATACGCTAGCTCATCATGAGCGTCGCCTTCACGCGCGAGGAGGATCTGGAGGCCACGGCCGCCGATCTGCCGGACCGCCCCATCTCTGCGCATCCCAATCTGGTGACGGCCTCGGGCCTCGCCGCGATCGAGGCCGCCCTGGCCGAGGCGCGGGCCGCCTATGCGGGGGCGCAGGCGCAGGGCTCCATTGAGGCGGACCGGACGGCGATGGCGCGAGCGACGCGGGACCTGCGTTACTGGTCCGCGCGGCGGGCCAACGCCCAGCTGGTCGAAACGGAGGCGAACGGCCGCGTGCGCTTCGGCGGCTCGGTCACCATCGAACGCGACGACGGCCGGACCCAGACCTGGCGCATCGTCGGGGAGGACGAAGCGGACCCCGCGAGCGGCTCGGTCAGCCACGTTTCGCCCCTGACCCGCGCCCTGATCGGCAAGCGCGTCGGCGACGAGGCGGTGGTGGCTGGACAGGCTGTGGAAATCATCGCGGTGGACTGACGGGCCGGTCCACCTCACATTGGGTGAGACGAGCGCGATCGCGCTCAAGCAGCGAGCGACCGCGTCGCGAGCAATAGCGCCCTAAGGAGTCTCCATGGCCAGAAAGCCCAACTACGCCTTCGAACGCCAGGAAAGGGAAAAGGCCGAAGCCCAGAAGGCCGCTAAGAAGGCGGCGCTCAAACAGGCCCGCAAGGACGCCAAGGCGCGCGGTGAGGACGTCGACCACCCCGACTGGCAACCGCCGGAAGACGAAGCCGTTTGAGACTCCGGCCCCGCTTGAGGGCCGGAGGATCTCATGGCGGCCAAGGGCGAGCTTAAGACCTATCAGGCCAAGCGTCGGTTCGACGAGACGCCCGAGCCGAAAGGCAAGAAGGGTGCGGCCAATTCCAAGGCGCGCCGGTACCTTATCCAGCGCCATGCGGCGACGCGGCTACACTATGATTTCCGCATAGAGATCGACGGCGTCCTGAAATCCTGGGCGGTGACCAAGGCGCCGTCGCGCGATGTCTCGGTCAAGCGTCTGGCGGTCGAGGTCGAGGACCATCCGCTGGACTACGGCGGCTTCGAAGGGACGATCCCGGCCGGCAACTACGGCGCCGGCACGGTGCAGATGTGGGACGAGGGGACCTGGGAGCCGCAGGAGCCGGACCTCGACGAGGCGTTCCGCAAGGGCCAGATCAAGATGGTCCTGCACGGCGAGCGGCTGACCGGGAAATGGGCGCTGATCCGGCTGAGGACCGATCGGGGCAAGCCGTCGAAACGGAACAACTGGCTGCTCATCAAGGAGAAGGACGAGTTCGCCGTGGCCGGCGAGGGCGACGCCCTGATGGAAATCGACGCCTCGATCACTACTGGCCGGTCGTTGGCGGAGATCGCGGACGGCAAGACGCAGTGGACCTCATCGAAGAAGACCAGTCAGAAGGCGCCGCCGAAGCCGAAGGCGTCGAAGGCCCTGGCCAGTCCCTCGAAGCGGCCGCCCGCCTTCGCCCCGATCCAGCTGTGCAAGGTGGTCGATCACCCGCCGTCGGGCGCTGGCTGGGCGCACGAGATCAAGTTCGATGGCTACCGGATGCAGGTCGGCATCGGCGGAGGCAAGGCGCTGTGGCGCACCCGCTCGGGGCTCGACTGGACGAAAAAGTTTTCCGAACACGCGGCCGAGGCTGCGCAATGGCCGGACGCGGTGCTCGACGGCGAGCTTTGCGCCCTGGCCGAGGACCACATGCCGGACTTCTCGGCGTTGCAGGCGGCGATCTCGGACGGAGCGACGGGTGAACTGATCTATTTTGCCTTCGACCTGCTGTTCGAGGGGGCGGAGGATCTGAGAACGCTGCCGCTGTCGCACCGGAAGGCGCGGCTGAAGGCTTATCTGGACCGGATCCCCAAGGCGGCGAGGTCGCGTGTCCGCTTCGTCGAGCATTTCGCCTCGACCGGTCAGGCGGTGCTGGAGAGCGCCTGCCGAATGGACCTCGAGGGCGTGATCTCCAAGAAGCTGGACGCCCCCTATTCGGCCGGGCGGTCGACGACCTGGGTCAAGTCCAAATGCCGGGGTCGGGACGAGGTGGTGATCGGCGGCTGGACCTCGGAGGGGCCGCGCTTCCGCTCGCTGATCGTGGGCGTGCAGGACGGGAACAACGGGCTGCGTCATCTGGGCCGGGTCGGGACCGGCTATGCTCAACCGTTGATCAAGACGCTTCTGCCGGCACTGAAGGAGGCGGCGGCGGAGAAAAATCCGTTCGTCGGCAAGGGAGCGCCGAGGGGCGGACCGGGCGTGCATTGGGTGAAGCCGGTGCTGGTCGCCGAGATCGAGCACGGCGGCTACACGGACAGCGGGTCGTTGCGTCAGGCGGCGTTCAAGGGGCTGCGCGAGGACAAGGCGGCCGCCGAGGTCGATACGGCGCCGCAGGAGGCCGCCAAGCCCGCGAAGGGCAAAGCCGCCGCCCCGCCCCAGCTGAACATTGGCCTGACGGGCAAGGCGAAAGCGGTGGTCGCGGGCCTGACGATCTCCAGCCCGGACAAGGTGCTGTGGCCCGCCGCCGACGGTCATCCCGCGATCACCAAGCTAGAGCTGGTTCAGTTCTACGAGGCGGCGGCCGAGCGAATACTGCCCCATGTCGCCGACCGGCCGGTGTCGATCATCCGTGCGCCGGAGGGGATCGGCGGCGAAATCTTCTTCCAGCGCCACGCTATGCCGGGGTCGAACCCTCGGCTGAAGCTGATCGATGTGAAGGAGCGGAAACCCTATGTCGGCGTCGTCGACGTCGGCGGTCTGGTCGCGATCGGCCAGTCGGGCGGGTTGGAACTGCACCCTTGGGGCTGCGCTCCCGGCGATCCTGAGACGCCGGACCAGATTACCTTCGACCTCGACCCCGACGAGGGACTGGATTTCGCCGATGTGATCGCGGCGGCCAAGGCCATGAAGGCCCGGCTGGAGAAGATGGGCTTGCACCCCTTCTGCAAGACGACGGGCGGCAAGGGGCTGCATGTCGTCGTGCCGATCAAGGCGGATGCGCGCAGTCGGATCGAATGGGATCAGTGCAAGGCGTTCGCGAAGGCCGTGTCGGAACAGGTTCGGCTGGAAGCGCCCGACCGGTTCACGACCACGCTGGCCAAGAAAGCTCGCGGGGGAAAGATCTTCCTCGACTATCTGAGGAACGGCCGGATGGCGACGGCCGTCGCGCCCTGGTCGCCACGCGCCCGACCGGGGGCGGGGATCGCCAATCCGCTGAGCTGGGGTCAGGTGAAGTCGGGGCTCGACCCGAAAGCGTTCAACCTGACGACCTATCCGGCCCTGCTGAAGAAGCCGGATCCCTGGGCCGAGTTCAGGGCGGGGGCGGTGAGTTTGAGGCCGCTGTTGAAGAAGGTGGGCGTCGCCTAGGCGAACTCCGCCTCCAGATCGGCCAGCCTCGCCGCCTGATCCTCGGCGATCAGGGCGTTCAGCAAGGGGTCCAGGTCGCCTTCCATGATCTGGGGCAGGCTGTGCAGGGTCAGGTTGATGCGATGATCGCTGACCCGTCCCTGGGGGTAGTTGTAGGTGCGGATGCGTTCGGAGCGGTCGCCCGAGCCGACCTGGGACTTCCGGGCATCCGACCGCGCCTGGTCCTTCTGCTGGCGTTGCAGGTCATATAGACGCACGCGCAGGTTCCGCATCGCCTTGTCGCGGTTGACGTGCTGGGACTTCTCCGACGACGTCACCACGATCCCGGTCGGGAAGTGGGTGATGCGCACGGCCGAGTCGGTCTTGTTGACGTGTTGGCCGCCCGAGCCGGAGGCGCGGAAGGTGTCGATGCGGATGTCCTTGTCCTGGATGTCGATCTCGACGTCCTCGACCTCGGGCAGGACGGCGACGGTGGCGGCCGACGTGTGGATGCGCCCCTGGGTCTCCGTGGCCGGAACGCGCTGGACGCGGTGGACGCCGCTTTCGAACTTCAGCCGGCCGAAGACGCCGTCGCCGGTGACGGTGGCGATGATCTCCTTGTAGCCGCCGGCGTCGCCCTCCGTGGCGCTGTCCAGCTCGACCCGCCAGCCGCGCGAGGAGGCGTAGCGGGAATACATGCGGAACAGGTCGCCGGCGAAGATGGCGGCCTCGTCCCCGCCCGTGCCGGCGCGGACTTCCAGTACGGCCGAGGCGTTTTCGTCGGCGTCACGCGGGGCCAGCAACAGAGCGACGTCCCGCTCCATCTCGGGCAGGCGTGCTGAGAGTGTCTCCAGTTCGTCGGCGGCCATGGCGGCCATCTCGGGGTCCTCGGCCATGGCCTTCAGGTCTTCGATCTCCGCCCGGGCCTTGCCGAGCGCCAGGACGGCGTCGGCGACCGGCTTCATCTCGGCGTGCTCCTTAGACAGGCGCACGATCTCCTGACCGTCGGTGGCCGCCCCCATGCGGGCCTCCACTTGATGGAAGCGGTCCAGGACCTGGTCGAGCTTGATCTGGGGCAGGTGCAAGGCGGTATCCGGCGAGAGAAGCGAGGCGCGGTCATACTCCGGACAGGCTCGCGATGTCGATGCGAAGGGCCAGGGCGGGCCGGTCACGCGCCGGTGTCATGTCCGTGAGCCGCGATGACGTTGGCGTCAGGCCGGTTACGTTGGGCTCATTGGCGCACTAGGTCCCGGTCTCAGTACTGGGAGGCATTCATGTTCGACGGATCCATCAACCACCCCGCCGCGGACGCCGAGACAATCCACAGGGATCAGGAGAACCTCGACGCCATCCTGTCGCGCTACGACAGCCTCGTGGCGACCCCGGAGGCCATGACGGCGGAGCAAGCGACCGATCTGGCGGCCCTGGCCGGCATCTTCGACCTCGACACGACGCAGGCGCCCGCCGACCTGTGGCCAGAGGTGCGCGCCGTCCTGACGGTCCAGGCGCCGAGGGTCTTAGACAGTCCTGCGTTCGCTGAGGCGAGCGAGTCCCTGACGCTTCTGGTGGTGGAAGACGATCCGGAAATGGCGCTGGACCTCACCGGTCTGCTGGTCGAAGCCGGCCACGACGTCGTCGGCCCCTTCCACAGCGCCGAGGCCGCCGAGGTGGCGGCGGGTCTGCATGTCATCGACATCGCCCTGCTGGACATCAATCTCTCCGGCGCTGTCGATGGCGGTACGCTGGCGCGCAGTCTGAAATCGCGCTGGGGGCTCAAGGTCGTGTTTCTGTCCGGTGATGTGACGGCGGCGGCCAGCCACGCCGAGGTCGCCGAGGCCATGGTCATCAAGCCCTATCGCGGCGCCGATGTGCTGGCGGCCCTGCAGCGGCTGTCGGCGAAACCGACGGCGGCAAGCTGAGCCATATGGCGCCCATAGGGACAAGGTCGGTTATGCGTGTGACGGCGGCGCTGGGTCGTGCGCACGATGATGGTGTCTCCGGGGGCTGAATGGAAACCTTTCTGTTGTTCGCCACGGTGGGCTTCGTCGCCCAGGCGGTCGATGGCGCCCTCGGCATGGCCTATGGGGTGATCTCGTCGTCGGTGCTGTTGGCCTTCGGGGTCCCACCCGCGACGGCCTCGGCCAGCGTGCACGGAGCGGAGGTCTTCACCACGGCCGCTTCCGCCAGCTCGCATATCTGGCACAGGAATGTGGAGTGGCGGCTGCTTGTGCCGTTGGCCATCGCCGGGGTCATCGGCGGGGTGCTGGGCGCCTATGTGCTGGCCGGGATCGACGGCGATGTCATCAAGCCCTTCGTGGTCGGTTATCTGGCGGTCATGGGGGTCTACATCCTGTGGCGGGCGACGCGGGACATCCAGCCGAAACGTATCCGCCCGGCCTGGGCCGTGGCGCCGCTGGGGGTGGTCGGCGGCTTCTTCGACGCCATCGGCGGCGGGGGCTGGGGGCCGACGGTGTCCTCGACGCTGGTCGGAGCGGGCGCCGAGCCGCGCCGGGCCATCGGGACGGTCAACACGGCCGAGTTCTTCCTCACGGTGGCCATTTCGGCGACCTTCGTCTGGGCGCTGGTGACCGGCCATTGGAAGGATGCCGACGCCCTGACCAACCACGCCGCGGCCGTGGGCGGGCTGGTGGCGGGTGGACTGCTGGCCGCGCCGTTCGCCGGCTATATCACCAAGGTCGTGCCACAACGGGCGCTGACCTATGCTGTCGGCGGGCTATTGCTGGTGCTGGCGGCCTTGCAGGGCCTGCAGCTGGCGGACGTGATCTAGCGCCGCCTTATCTTCAGGCCGGGCGCCTCTGATATTGCGGCAAGTCGGGCGGCCTCCGCGTCCCTCAGGGCGTGGGCGGCCACACGCATGAAGACGTCTCTATTCGCCGGCTTCGAGCGCCGCCTCGCGGGCTGCGTTGAGCTCGGCCGCCTTGGCTTCGACCAGTTCGACGATCTCGTCGACCATCTTTGCGTTGTCGAGTTTGCGGGCGATCTTGCCGTTCAGGTAGACCATGCCCGCGCCCTTGCCGCCGCCGGTGAAGCCGACGTCCGTGTAGAGCGCTTCGCCTGGTCCGTTGACGACGCAGCCGATGATCGACAGCGACATCGGGGTGGCGATGTGGGCCAGCTTCTCCTCCAGGGTGGCCACCGTCTCGATGACGTTGAATCCCTGACGGGCGCAGGAGGGGCAGGCGATGATGTTGACGCCCCTGTGGCGCAGGCCCAGCGACTTCAGGATATCGAAGCCGACCTTGATCTCCTCGACCGGGTCAGCGGCCAGCGAGACGCGGATGGTGTCGCCGATCCCGGCCCACAACAGGTTGCCCATGGCGATGGACGACTTGATCGTGCCGGTGCGAAGCGGACCCGCCTCGGTCACGCCGACATGCAGCGGACAGTCGATGGCTTCGGCCAGCTGGTGATAGGCGGCGACGGTCAGGAAGGGGTCAGACGCCTTTACCGAGATCTTGAACTCGTGGAAGTCGTGGTCCTGGAGGATGCGGGCATGGTTCAGCGCGCTCTCGACCATGGCGTCGGGGCAGGGCTCGCCGTATTTTTCCAGCAGCTCCTTTTCCAGCGAGCCGGCGTTGACGCCTATGCGCATGGAGCAGCCATGATCCTTGGCGGCCTGGATGACTTCCCTGACCCGGTCGGCGTTGCCGATATTGCCCGGATTGATGCGCAGGCACGCGGCGCCGGCTTGGGCGGCCTCGATGCCGCGGCGGTAGTGGAAATGGATGTCGGCGACGAGCGGGACCTTGGCCTCGCGCGCGATGGTCCTGAAGGCGGCGGTGGAGTCCTCGTCGGGGCAGGAGACGCGGACGATGTCGGCCCCCGCCTCTTCCAGCTCGCGGATCTGGTTGATCGTGGCGTTGGCGTCCGAAGTCGGAGTGTTGGTCATCGACTGGACGGTAATGGGCGCATCGCCACCGACCGGCACTTTTCCCACCATGATCTGGCGGGACTTGCGGCGCTCGATATGACGCCAGGGACGGATGTGGGAGTGGTCAGCGCTCATGACGGCTCAATATAGGGCCGGTGCGGAGACAAGGCCATGACGCGTTAGGTTGACCTCTCCCTGCCCCCAGGAGAGGAGATATCTATCAGCGGACCAGCGTCTGTTGTCCCGTCGAGACCGTCTGGACCACGGCGGCCTGTGTCTGCTGGGCGGCCTGGGCGGCGGCGCGGGCGGCGGCGGCCTGGGCGGCCTGGGTCTCGGCCTCGATCCGGGCGGCGGTCTGACGCGCCATGCCGGCGGCGCGGGTGTTCAGCTGGTTCAGCGGGGTCAGGACGCCGGTCAGGCCGCCGCCGTGCTCGCCGTTCAGATAGACGTCGAAGGCGGTCGGGTCCGACACGTCGATGGTGGCGGCCACGCCGATGGGTGCGCGCCAGGCCTCGCCGGCGGCCAGCTGGCGGGCGAACAGAACCTGTCCATCGCCCAGGCGCACGACCAGGGCGCCGGCCTTCCTGGCCTGGAGCACGACCTGGGAGGCGGTGGCCGATGCGCCGTAGATGGCGCCGCGCGGGTTGAAGGCGGCCTGAACCGGGGCGGTCGGGGCGGCCGTGGCGGCGGCGATCGCGGCGGTGTCGGCCGGGTCGATGCCGGTCAGCTGGGCTTCGAGGCCGGGCGTGATGTAGAGGGCCGGGGTGGTCTGGTCGGCGGGCGCCGGATGCGGGGCGCCGACACGCAGGTGCTCTTGGCCCGGCACGTCGCCCAGGCTCCAGCTTTCCGGGACCTCGGCGATGTCCGAGGGCTGGGGCGCACGGATCAGGCTGACGCGCTGAAACACGTTCCAGCCGATGACGGCCACGGCCAGGATGACGACCACGCCGATGATGCGCGGCGAATAGCGACGGACTTCCTCGAAGGCGACGCCGGTCGGAGCCTGAAGCGGCACCGAGCCGTCCGGCGTCTCGCGCTTGTAGCGCTCGACGGCCAGCTGTTCGTCCAGCCCGAGCGCGTGGGCGTAGGCGCGCACGTAACCGATGGCGAAGACGCGCGACGGCAGGGCCGACTGGTTGTTCTCTTCCAGGGCCTGGAGATAGCGTTCGTGCACTCGCGTATCCGCGGCCAGTTCGGCCATGGACTTGCCCGACAGTTCCCGCGCCTTGCGCAGGCCGTCGCCCAGAGTCGCTGCCTCTGTGATGGAGGGCACGGGGTCCTTCCAATCCGGGTGAGCCCGAAACTCGTCGGGGATGTTCCCCGTATCCAGCGCCATGACGCCCAACCCCATACTCGTCGCGAAAGCTGGAGCCTCCCGCGCCGTACTCGACCAGGGACCGTCTACCACGTTGGTGTGACGGGCCCCGCCTCCCCCCGGAGGCGCACGCATATCGTCTTGTGGATAACCCATTTTCGCCGCCGCTTCAACGTCGTGTTAACGGTGAACCGATCCCGATGCGGGACCCTTCAAAGACCGACGTTCAACTTCCGGGCCAGACTTTCGATTTCGCTCCGGATCGATCCGGCCGAGGATCCGAGCAGGTTGTTCATCCCGCGCCTCGCAGCCGTCAGGTCGGTCGACAGGATCATCCGCTTGACCGGACCGACGCCGCCGGCCGGAGCCGACAGGCGGGTGAAGCCGAGACAGAGCAGGGCGAAGGCCTCCAGAGGACGGCCGGCCAGCTCGCCGCAGACCGAGACGGGCGTCCCCGTTTCGAGACAGGCCTTCTGGATGGCCTGCAGCGCCCGGAGCGCAGGCGGCGACAGGGGATCGAACCGGTCAGAGACCAGCGGGTTGGTCCGGTCGGCGGCGTACATGTACTGGAACAGGTCGTTGGACCCGACCGAGACGAAGTCGGTCAGGGGCAGAAGCGCATCGAGGTGCCAGAGCAGGCTCGGGCATTCGATCATCGCCCCGACCCGCAGGGTGGCCGGCAGGGGGCGTCCGCGACGCCGGGCCCAGTCGCACTCGACATCGACCAGCTCCCGCGCGGCGCGGAATTCGTCCACCGTGGCGATCATCGGGAACATGACCCGGAGTTCGCGACCGGCGCCGGCGGCGAGAAGGGCGCGGAGCTGAAGACGCAGCAGGGAGGGACGGTCGAGACCCAGGCGGATGGCGCGCCGTCCCAGGGCGGGATTCTCCTCCCGCTCCGTTGTCTCCATGTACGGCAGGACCTTGTCGCCGCCGATGTCGAGGGTGCGGAAGGTGACGGGCCGGTCCCGGGCCGCGTCCAGCACGAGCTTGTACAGGGCCGTCTGGGAGTTCAGACGCGGCAGCTCTTCCGAGACCATGAACTGGAACTCGGTGCGGAACAGGCCGATGCCCTCGGCGCCCGTCTCGTCCAGGTTCTCCAGATCGACGGCGAGGCCGGCGTTGGTCAGGAGGGTGATGCGCGTTCCGTCGGCCGTGACGGCCGGGACGTCGCGCAGCTTGGCGAACTCGGCCTGCCGTTGTTCACGCACGGCCATGCGCGACTGGACCGATTCCAGCATGTCCGGCCGGGGACGCAGATGGGCCTCGCCCGTCTCGCCGTCGACGATGACGAGATCGTTCTCGCTGAGACGGTCGCGTACACCTTGAAGGCGGCCGACGCAGGGGATCTGCAGCGCGCGGGCGACGATGGCGGCATGGCTGGCGGCCGAGCCCTCCTCGATCAGCAGGCCCTTCAGCTTGTGGCGCGGATATTCCAGCAGGTCGGCGGGACCGAGATTGCGGGCCACCAGGATGGCGTCGTCGGGCAACTCCCGCTGACCGGGGTTCTCGCCGCCCAGCACCCGCAAGAGCCGGTTGGCCAGGTCCTCGAAGTCGTGAAGCCGCTCCTTGATGTAGGGATCGCGGGCCTGGGCGAAGCGGGCGCGGTGCTCGTTGCGCACGCGGTCGACGGCGGCTTCTGCGGTCAGGCCGCCTCGCACGGCCTCCTCCAGCGACCGGTTCCAGCCCCGGTCGTCAGCGAACATTCGATAGGTTTCCAAGACCTCGAAGGACTGGCCCGACAGCTTGCCCTGACCGCCGTCCAGAAGGGCGTCGATGGAGGCCTTCAGCGTCCGCAGACCTTCGCGCAGCCGGATTTCCTCGACCTGCTGGTTCTCGGCCAGCAGCCGTTCCGGGGCCAGGGGCGCCTCGTGCAGGACGACGTGACCGAAAGCCAACCCTTCCGCGAACCTCTGTCCCTTGATGCGTTCGGGGCGGTGGGGCGCGACCTCGACGTCGCGCAGCTCCTCCAGCGCCATCAGCTCGCCCGAGGCGACAGTCTCGGCCAGGACCATGGCGATGGTCTGGATGTCCTCGACCTCGTCCTCGTCATAGCGACGCTCGGCCCGGTTCTGGACGACGAGCACCCCGATGGCCCGACCGCCGCGCAGCAGGGGGGCGCCGAGGAAGGCGTGATACGGATCCTCGCCCGTTTCCGGCCGGTAGGAGAAGCTGGGGTGAGACGGTGCGTCTGACAGGCTGATCGGCTGGGCCAGGCGCGCGACCTCGCCCACCAGACCCTCGCCGGGCTTCAGCCGGGTGTTGTGAACCGCGTCGGGGTTCAGGCCCTGGGTGGCGAACAGCTCGAGCTCGCCCGACGCGCGCCGCAGATAGATGGAGCAGACTTCGGCCACCATCGACTGGGCGATGGTGCGCACGACGACGTCGAGGCGACCCTGCGCCGGGCCGCCGTCGGCCATCGCCTCACGGATCTGGCGCAGGAGGACGCGGGGTCCCCTGGTCATCGATCCGCCCGCTATGGCCATCCCGTCTCCCTGTCAGCGCCCTAGATGGGACGCGCCTCCTGCTTCGCCATAGCCCATCGCGGGCGCGGGTCGAACCCGGTATCCGTGAATATCGTTATCGTCGCTTATGCTTACAGGAATATTCGCCAGATCGTGTGCGCGCAGAGGATCGTGAGGCCGAGCGCATGCAGGCCAGGTGATCGAATGAAGGCCAGAGCGGCCGGGATTACGACGCGCGGCAGGACCAGAACCCCGATCCAGTAGGCGGTCTCGCCGAGCGGTTCGAACCCGCTCCTGGCGAGGTTGTAAGCCATGCTCAGCAGGGGCGGGATCACGAGCACCGCCATAAGCGTCTTGCGATGGGTGATGTAGTAGTCTTCGAACGAGGCGCTGCCTTCGCGGGCGGGCGTCATGCCGTGACTGACGAAGATGTAAGGCGCCGCCATGCCGATGCACATCATCAGGGTCACGGGCTCCATGGTTAGGCTGTCATGGACGGCCCAGAAGGACGTCCAGCCCTGTGCAGCCGACAAGAGAATGAAGAGGCACAGGAGCGGCGGGGGCAGACCGACCTTCACCTCCGGGCTCGAACGCCACATCTCGGCGACGTTGTTGGTCGCATTGGCGACGGCCAGACCCAGCAGCAGGCCATAGAAGGTGAAGATGTATTCGAAGCCGCTCATGACCTGACGCTCACGCCCCGGCCAAGCGCCGACCAGGTCGTCACCTAGACCGCTTCCAGCCCATAGGCCGAGTGAAGCGCTCGCACGGCCAGTTCGGCATAGGCGGCGTCGATCAGGACGCTGATCTTGATCTCCGAGGTCGAGATGGCCTGGAATTTGATCCCCTTGTCCGCCAGGGCCTTGAACATGGTCTGGGCGACGCCGGCGTGACTGCGCATGCCGACGCCGACGACCGAGACCTTGGCCACGTCCTCGTCGACGCGCAGTTCCTCGAAGCCGATCTCGGCCTTGGCGGCGCTCATGAGGTCGGCGGCGCGGGTCGCGTCGCGGCGGCCGGTGGTGAAGGTCAGGTTGACTGCGCCTTCCGTGCGGGCCTGGGACTGGACGATCATGTCCACGTTGACGCTGGCCTCAGCCAGGCGGGTGAAGACGTCGGCGGGAGCGTCGACCCGGTCAGCCAGGCCCAACAGGGTGATACGGGCCTCGTCACGGCTCATGGTCACGCCGGACACGATGCGTTTTTCCACGATTTCCTCCTCGTCGCAGATCAGGGTGCCGGCCTTGGCGGGCAGATGGCCGTTCTCATCGGCCTCGATGAAGCTGGACAGGACCCGCACCGGGACCTGCATCCCCATGGCCAGTTCGACCGACCGGGTCTGAAGCACCTTGGCGCCCAGCGACGCCATTTCCAGCATCTCCTCGTAGGAGACCTTCTCCAGCCGCCGGGCCTTGGCCACGATGCGTGGATCGGTCGTGTAGACCCCGTCCACGTCGGTATAGATGTCGCAGGCGCAGCCCAGAGCGGCGGCCACCGCGACCGCAGACGTGTCCGACCCGCCCCGACCCAGGGTCGTGATGCGGTTGGTCGGGGACACCCCCTGGAAGCCGGGAATGATGGCGATCTCGCCGGCGTCGAGCGCGGCGCCCAGCACATCGCCCGGAACATCGACGATGCGGGCGCGAGCGTGGTCCTCGTCCGTCAGGATCGGCACCTGCCAGCCCATCCAGCTGCGGGCGTTGAACCCCATGTTGCGCAGCGTCAGGGCCAGAAGACCCGAGGTCACCTGTTCGCCCGAGGCCACGACGACGTCGTACTCATCGTCCGACAGCGGCAGGCCGGGGGCGGCCGCGCCGGCGCCGTCGGTCCAGGCGACCAGTTCGTTGGTCTTGCCGGCCATGGCCGAGACGACGACAGCCACCGAATGGCCGGCCTTGACCTCTGCGGCGACGATGCGGGCGGCGCGGCGGATACGCTCCAGGTCGCCCATGGAGGTGCCGCCGAACTTCATCACCAGTCGCGTGTTGGTCGGCCGCGTCATCGTGGCGAACATCCCCGTCTTGCCAGAGGGCCGCAAAAGAGGTTCACCCTTGCGCCCATGGCCGCTTCTACCGACCCGTCGCCGATGCGCAAACCCCAAACGCAGCAAGGTTTTTCCGATGTGGCCGAAGGCGCCTCGATCGACCCCGCCGATGTGGCCCGCTTCTCGGCCCAGGCGGCGGAGTGGTGGGACGCCAAGGGACCCTTCGCGCCCCTGCACAAGTTCAATCCGGCGCGGCTGACCTTCATCCGCCGGAGCCTGGCTGAACACTTCGGCCGCCACACGAAAGCGCGGGCCGCGTTCGAGGGGTTGAGCCTGATCGACATCGGCTGCGGCGGAGGCCTGATCGCCGAGCCGATGCGGCGGATGGGGTTTCAGGTCACCGCCGTCGACGCCTCGTCGGAGAATATCGGCACCGCCCGCGCCCATGCGGCCGAGCAGGGACTGGACATCGCCTATCGAGCCGCGACGGTCGAACAGGTTGAGGCGGAAGCTGCGGGGCCTTTCGATGTTGTCCTGGTGCTGGAGATCATCGAGCATGTGGCCGATCCGGAGGCCTTCCTGCGCGCCTGTTCGCGGCTGGTGGCTCCGGGTGGGATCATGATCGTCGCCACCCTGAACCGCACCCTGAAGTCGCTGGCCCTAGGCAAGTTCGCGGCCGAATACGTGCTGCGCTGGGTGCCGGCCGGGACTCACGACTGGCGTCAGTTCCTGAAGCCCCAGGAGATCCGCGACATGCTGGAGGGCGAACCCTTCACGATCACCGGTCCGTTCGGCCTGAAGTACAATCCGCTGTCCGGCCGCTGGAGCGAGGGCGCCGAGGCGGAGATCAACTACATGATGCTGGCCGCGCGGGACTGACCGCCAAGCTTACGGCGATTTCATCTAGCTGTCGGACTTGTAACGGGATTATGGCCGGCCAAGCTGGCATCCAGGCTCCATCGCAATGGAGACCTCCCCGATGAAACGCCTTCTGATCCTCGCCGCCGCCGCGTCCGCCGCCGTCCTGACCTCGGGCTGCATCATGGTCAACGGCGCCGACGTCTCGGACGACACGGCCTGGCACGGCAACAACGCCCAGCCGTTCGACGGCGCGCGCGACGACTGCCACCGCACGACCGACAGCGACCACGCTTTCCGCGCCTGCATGGCCGACAAGGGTTGGACCCGCAGCTAGACCGGTCGCGTCATGTAGCGGGCGTCGGAGCCGTAGCTGGTCAGTTTGGCCGCCATCTCCGGCGTCTCTCGCACCTCGAAGCCGTGTCCGCGCCAGAAGTCGACGGCGTCGTTGACGGCGACCAGCGCGATCGTCGCCCAGTCGCCGGTCTTCGCCAGATCGACCACCGCCTGCACGGCCGGCTTCGACCAGCCCTGACCTCGCACAGCCGGGGTCAGGGCGAGGTCGTGCAGATACATCACGCCCGCGCCCGCCGGGATCGTCTCGATCAGGGTGTTCAGCGTCGGTGCTGCCTCGGCCCGCCAGGGATAGGCGACGATATAGCCCTCCAGCCCTGCCCCGCTCTCCAGCACGAAACAGCCCTGAGGGTTCAGCGCCAGCCGGTTGGCGAACATCGGCCGCCCCTCGAAATGGTTCGGAAAGCCGATGACCGCGATTTCGGCCACCCGATCGAGATCCGCCTCGGTCATCGGCCGCCAGCCAGCATTCAGGGGTTCGGGCATCTCGTATTCAACTCGGCCTTGTCGAAGCGCCAGTCCATCGACTGTTCGCGGTCGCCCATATGGCCCTCGATCCGGGCCGTCAGGACGTCTCCGGTCCGCTGATAGATGACCCGCTGGGGAAAGTCGTTGTCCAGGTTCTGGAACACCGCGCGACCTTCCGTCGCCTCGATCAGGCCAAAGGCTGTCGGCGGCGCCCCGCCGGGCTGGGCGACATAAGACACTACGCCGTCCACCGGCGCGATCCGGGCGAACTCGAACGAGGCTCGCCCCCGCGAAACCGTCGTCGCGGCTCCAACTAGGATTCCTCCGCGCGGGTCGGTCCAGGTCTCCGACGCCTCGCCCCCATTGGAGCAATCCAGCCAGTAGCCGGCCATCCATGACAGGTCGGGGGTGGCAGGCGCGGCTTGCAACAGGCCGGCGGCGATCAGGGCGGCAAGGGTCATGGTCTCATCCTCCAGGCCGCTCCGGGCGGCGGCGGATCGAAGCTAGGCCGAGTGCGGCGGACCCGGCTTGTAGGTTTGCGACGCGATGGCGCGGGCCAGTTCGACCTGTTCACGAGCCCATTCGGTCGCGGTGCAGCCGAGGAAGCGGCGGAAGTCCCGCGCCATCTGCGGCTGATCGAAATAGCCGGCGCCCAACCCTGCCTCCAGCCAGCCGGAGGCCTCCTCACCCGGCTGGACGTGGTCGAACACCCGGCGGAAGCGGATGACCGAGCGCAGCATCCGGGGTGAAATCCCGACGCGGTCGAGGAAGCGGCGCTGCAAGGCGCGCTGCTCGGCGGGAGAGCGGTCGGGCGTGGGCTGGTCGTCCATCATGGACCCGACCTCGGCGCGCACCGCCGGGTCGATCGTCCAGCCCTGTTCGAGACGCAGGGCGTCCAGCCGGTCCGTCATGGCTCTCGCCTGAGCCTTGGGGTCGCCGGGGGGCGGGGCGACGCCCTTCAGCCGGGCGACCATGTCGAGACGCGCATCGGTGGCCGTGCTGACAGCCGCGCCCAGCCAGTCGCGGGCTCCGTCGGGATGGAAGCGGACCGCGACCAGTTCGACCGGGCCGACCGGACGAATGGCTATGGGCCGGGTCATCTGGCCGGCGAACAGGGCGGGCGGCTGGAGGCGCCAGCCGCCGTCCGGCCCCTGCTCCTCATAGGGCGAGCCGATGTCGAGGATCAGTTCGGCGCAGCCGTCCGGGGCGATGCGTTGGACCGTGTCGGAGGGGGCGGGGTTGGCGTAGGTCCAGATCACCTTGACCCACGCGGCCAGGGATGGAGGCGGCGGAAACTCGTCGTAGCGCTCCCCCTCGCCCAAGCGTCAGTTTGCCTTCGACGGATCGACCGGGGCCGGCGGCAGGGGCGAACAGGGAACGCCGTCTTCCTTCAGCTTCTTCACCTCGGCGGGTGTCGCCTCACCGTAGATCTCGCGGTGTTCGGACCGGCCCTCGTGGATGTCGCGGGCCTCGCGGGCGAAGGCGTCGCCGACATAGTCGAAATTCTGCTCGACGTGGCTGCGGACCTCGCGGGCGGCCTCCATCATCATCGCCTGCATCTTGCCAAGGTCGGGCGCGGGAGCGGACTTCTTCGTGCCCGCCACGGCCGGGGCCATGATCTGTTTCGACACGGCGCGCGAAGCACAGAAGGGGCATTCGACGAGGCCGCGCGCCGCTTGATCGTCGTAGTCCGAAGACGAGCCGAACCAGGCCTCGAACGGGTGGTTGTGGTCGCAGGCGAGGGCGTAGCGGATCACAGCGGGCCTGCGAAATCACGGTCGTGACGGAGGGCCGGGACCGAAGATCGGGCCTTCTCAACGGCGGCGAAGTCGAGCCGGGCGTGCAGCACGCCGGGCTCGTCGTGATCCAGCTTTGCGATCACCTCGCCCCAGGGACCCACGACGGTCGAACGACCCCAGGTCTTCCGCCCATCCTCGTGCGTCCCGCCTTGTGCGGGGGCCAAGACAAAGGCGCCGGTCTCGATGGCGCGGGCGCGCAGCAGGGTCTCCCAGTGGGCCTCGCCCGTTGGGACGGTGAAGGCGGCGGGGACCGAAACCATCGACGCCCCAGCCTTGGCCAGCCGGCGGAACAGGTGAGGGAAGCGGATGTCGTAGCAGACCGCCAGACCTAGACGACCCCAGGGCGTATCGGCCACGACCGCGCCGTCGCCGGGCCGAATGGTCGAGCTTTCGCGATAGGTCTCGCCATTCGGCAGGTCGACGTCGAAGACGTGCAGCTTGTCATACCGGGCCACGATGCCGCCGTTGGCGTCGATCAGCAGGGAACGGTTGGCTGCCCGGTCGTCGCCCTCCTGCTCCGACTTGACGATGGCCGATCCGATCAGGATCCAGACGCCCAACTCCGCCGCCAGATGGCGCACGGCCACGACCACCGCGTCCTGTCGCTCGCTGACGATGGCGAGGCCACGTCGGTCCTTGCGTTGTTCCAGAAGGTTCGAACCCTCGGGCGTCAGGATGAATTTCGCCCCCTCGGCCGCGGCCTGACGGATCAGGGGCTCAATGCGGGCCAGCGCCTCGGCCTGCGTCGTCGGGGTGCGGGTCTGGATCAGGGCGACGGGCAAACCTGGAGTGGCGCCTTCGGACATCAGGCCGCCAGGAGCTCGTCGAGCTCGCCGCGCCGGTCGAGGGCGTGCATGTCGTCGGAGCCGCCGATGTGTTTTCCGTCGATGAAGATCTGGGGGAAGGTGGCCTTGCCGCCCGATTTCTCGATCATCTCGGCCTTCTTCTCTGGGTCGTTGGAGGCGACGATCTCGGTGAAGTCGACGCCCTTGCGCGCGAGCAGGCCCATGGCCGCCATGCAATAGGGGCAACCGGGTTTGGTGTAGAGGACAACGTCGGCCAAGGCAGAATCTCCGCAATTCAAAATCGACCGTGCACGGCGCAGGCCTGACGATCGAACCGTTGGCCTATCTAGGCAGTTCCCGCGCGGTGCGCACCCTCGCGATGACGGCCAGATCCACGGCGCGGGCTCCGGCGTCGATCAGAGCCTTGGCGCAGGCCTCGGCCGTGGCCCCGGTGGTCAGGACGTCGTCGATCAGCAGGATGCGGCGGCCGCGCACCGATCGCGCCCCAAACTCGGAGACGGCGAAGGCCGATTTCACATTGAGTTTCCTGCCCCTCAGGCTGCGGCCGCCTTGCGTTTCCGTGGCGCGGGCGCGGACCAGGGCGTCGGGCAGGTAGTCGCGCTTCGCGGTCCGGGCCAGCGGCCTGGCGATCTCAGCGGCCTGGTTGAACCGCCGGGCGAGAAGGCGAGACGGGTGAAGGGGCACCGGGACCACGGCGTCGCAGTCCTCGACCAGCGGCGCGGCGGCGCGGCTGAGCCAGCGAGCAAAGAGCGACGCGAACTGCTGCTGGTCGCCATGTTTGAACTTCAGGATCAGGCCCCGCGAGGCGATGTCGTAGACGCAGGCGGCGCGGCACCGAGCGAAGGCATACGGCTGGGCCAGACAGGCCGCGCACCGGTCCGAGGCGAAATCGCCGCCGTCGTATTCGAACGCCGCGCCGCAGCCGTCGCAGACGGGGTCCTCCAGAAAGATCACCCGGCTCCAGGCGTTCGCCGTCAGGCCCGCGGCGGCCGTGGCCTCGCGGCTGTCGTGGGCGAGCGGCGGCAGGATCAGGTCGGCCAGACCTCGCCCAAGCGACGTCAAGCCGCGACGGATCCGCGACCGTCCGTCTTCCCAACGCTCGCTCCAGCCCCCATCCTGAAAACCCATGACCGAAACCGGCCCTCCCCTGATCTTCGACGCCGCACGACGGGCGGCCCGGCTGGCGCGGTCGGAGCGACGATTTAGCGACGCCGACTTCCTGCACGCCCGCGCCGCCGAGAACGCCGTGCTCAGCCTGGAGGCGACCTTGCGGGAGTTTCCGGCCGCCGTCGACCTGTCCGCGCATCCGGGACCTTTCGCCGAAGCGCTCGCAGCCAGCGACGCGGCCGGGCGGGTCGGCGCTCCGCGCGCGGTCAGGGATCGGTCGGAACGGGCCGCGCCGGGCGCGCGAACGCTGGAAATCGAGGCAGGATCGGTGGATCTGATCGTGTCGCTGATGACGCTGCACTGGGCCAACGATCTGCCCGGCGCGCTGAGCCAGATTCGGCGGGCGCTGAAGCCGGATGGGCTTTTCCTGGGCACGCTTCTCGGAGCGGGAACGCTGAAGGAGCTGCGCGGCGTGCTGACGGAGGCCGAGCTGGCCGAGCGCGGCGGGGCGCAGGCGCGGGTATCGCCCTTCGCCGACGGGTTCGATGGGGCAGGTCTCTTGCAGCGGGCGGGGTTTGCTTTGCCGGTGGCGGACGTGGACCGGCTGACCGTGCGCTATCCGGACCTGTTCGCCCTGATCCGCGACCTCAGGGCCATGGGGGAGACCAATGTGCTGGCGGGGACGATCCGCCCGCTGACGCGGCCGATCATCGCGCGAGCCGCGGTCCTCTACTCGGAGCGATATGGCGAGGCGGACGGCCGCATTCCGGCGACGTTCGAAATCGTCAACCTGGCCGGCTGGGCTCCGCACGAGAGCCAGCCCAAACCCCTGCCGCGCGGCTCGGCCAAGACCCGGCTCGCCGACGCTCTTGGCGTCGTCGAGCACGGGCGCACTCGAACCTAGAGCGGGGCGGCGTCGACGAGGACTTCGGTGCGACGACGCAGGGGTTCGGCCACGCCCGACGGGGTCGTCGCGCCTTGGTCGCCCGCAGCGGCCAGTTCGAAGGCCGGCGTGGGCCAGCCTGCGGCCACGAGCGCCTCGGCCACGGCGATGGCGCGCTGTTCGGACAGAGCCTGATTCGCGTCGGCGGTGCCGGTCGCGGAGGAGAGGCCCAGCACGCGAACCGTCCTGATCTGACAGCCCTGCAACTGGCTGGCGGTCAGGCCGATCGCGGTTCGCGCCGCATCCGTCAGCTGCGCCTGGTCCTCCGCGAAATAAATGTCGAACCGCTTTGCCGCACAGGTCGAGGGTTCCGCCACCAGCGCCTCCCGGCTCGGCGTCCCCATGGTGGAACAGCCTGCCAGCGTCACGGACGCCAGACCCGCCGCCCAAATCATCGATCGCATCGTCATTCGCCGCCTCCTGAATTCTTCGAAGTCGTCATGGCCGGACCCGGCAGACCAAGGGCGGCCCGTTATCAAACGAGCCGCCCCCGAAAAAACCTTTCGGTTCAGCGTCTTAGTAGCGACGTTGGCCGTTTTCCCAGTAGCACTCGGTCTGGCGGTTGTCGTAGCAGTAGTAGTAGTTTCCGCGGTTATCGCGGTAGCGTTGCTGGTTGTTGCGGTCGGCTTGCGAGCCGCGGACGGCGCCGACGGCGCCGCCGGCGAGGCCGCCGATCAGAGCGCCGGTGGCGGCGTTGCCCGAGCCGACGTTGTTGCCGATGATGGCGCCGGCGACAGCGCCGAGGCCGGCGCCGATGGCGCCTTGGCGGACAGTTTCGTTAGAGCCGTTGTTGTAGCCGTAGGGATCGCTGGCGCAGGCCGTGGCCATGAGGCCGGCGGCCCCGATCGCGATAATCGCCTTCTTCATAGGATGGTCCTTCATTCCTGATGTTCGCCCCGGGAGCGAGAACGCTGGATTACGGCACAGGTTCCGCGCCTATGCTGTGGGCTAACGATGACATATGACTGCAGGGCGGACGCGCGAGGGGCGTGGCTCGCATCACGCCAGTCGCTGGGGAGTTTCGATATGCGTTTTCCTGAACCGGTCCGGAATGCTGACGACCACGCCAGCCCCGTCTGGGCCCGCACCAAGCGCCGGTCGGGCGGCGGAGGCGGCGGCTTCGTCGGCTTCATCGTCACCCTGCTGGCCCTGTTCGGCGTTCTGACGGCGGTCCTCGGGATCAAGGAGCAGTCGCTCGCCGAGGGCGGGGCGATCATGGACGGCTGGATCACCGCCGGCGTCAATCAGGGCAGGACGCTGATCGGCCAGGCTCCGGAAGCCGCCGAGGTCGCCGCCGACAAGGCCGGGAACGCTGCCGAGAAGACGGGCGACGCCCTCGAAGCCGGCGCCGCGACCACAGCGGACGCTCTAAAGGCGCAATAGCGAAGCTTGTCCGGAACGCCCCGGTAAGCGGAGCGTTCGGGCGGCATGACTGAAACCATCCAGCCCCACGTCGACCCCTCGACGTCCGAGACCGTGGCCTCCGAGGTTCAGGGTGAGGGCGCGCGCGCCCTGACCAGCCACGTCGAGATCAAGCGGGTGGTCGTTCTGGTCAACCCCCTGTCGGGATCCGTCGGACCGCGTGCGGCCGCCGAGGTCGAGCGCATCATGGCCGACTATCCCTGCGAGGCGGAGGTGGTCGAGCTGGTCGGCGACACGATGAACGCCCAGATCGACGCCGCCCTGGCGTCCGAGCCCGACGTGCTGTTCGTCCTGGCAGGGGACGGCACGGCGAGGGCGGCGGCGTCCAAGGCCGGGCCCAAGGGTCCTCTGGTCGCGCCGCTGCCGGGCGGCACGATGAACATGCTGCCCAAGGCTCTCTACGGCACGACCGACTGGAAGGCCGCCCTGCGCGACGCCCTCGAGAACGGCGCCCCACATTGCGTCTCGGGCGGCAAGGTGGAGGGCGAGGCCTTCTACTGCGCCGGCATATTCGGCTCGCCCGCACTGTGGGCCCCGGCGCGCGAGGCGGTGCGCGAGGGCAAGCTGAACCTGGCCTGGACCTACGGCCGCCGAGCGCTCCGCCGCGCCTTCTCGGGCAAGATCCGCGTCGAACTGGATCTGGGCAAGGCGCGCCGCAGCGAGGCCCTGGCCCTGATCAGCCCGATGATCTCGCGCGCCCTGGACGAACCGGTCGGGCTGGAGGCGGCGGCCATGAATCCCGCCGACGCGGCCGAGGCTTTCCGCTTGGCGGCCAATGCGGTGTTCAGCGACTGGCGTCAGGACCCTTCGGTGGTGACCCAAGCCGCGCGGCTGATCCGCATCCGGGGCCGGTCGCGCATTCCGGCCGTGCTGGACGGGGAGCCGACCCTCCTGCCCAACGACGTCACCGTGGTCTTCATCGCCAAGGCTTTCCAGGCCCTGGTCCCCGAGCCGCCCGCGGCCGAGGACAGCGTTTGATGGGGCGCGTCCTCCAGTTCTCGGACATCCATTTCGGGGTCGAGCATCGGCGTGCGTGCGCCGCCGCCCTCGAGTGGGCGCACGAGAGCCCCTCCGACCTCATCCTGATCACCGGAGACATCACCCAGAAGGGCTATCCGGACGAGTTCGCCGCCGCCGGCGCCTGGATCAAGGCCATGCCGACACCACGCTTCGTCATCGTCGGCAATCACGACGTGCCCTACTGGGACGTGGCGGCGCGGCTGTTTCATCCCTGGCGGGCCTTCGAGGCGGCGACAGGCCATCCGGCCCACGACGGGGAGTTCATCTCCGATACGGTCATGGTGCGGGGCGTGGTCACCGCGCGCGGATGGCAGGCCCGGCCCAACTGGTCCAAGGGCGTCATCGACCTGGATCAGACTCGCCGAGCGGCCGAGGCCTTGAGGCAGGCGCCGGTGGGCGCGCTGAGAATCCTCGCCTGCCATCACCCGCTGATCGAGATGATCGGCACGCCGATGACCGGCGACGTGAAGCGCGGCGACGCTGCGGCCCAAATCTTCGCCGAGGCCGGGGTCGACCTGATCACCACGGGCCATGTCCATGTGCCCTTCGCCCTGCCGATCGACCTGTCGGACCGCTGCTCCTACGCCATCGGCTGCGGGACCCTGTCGCACCGGGAGCGGGGCACGCCGCCCAGTTTCAACGAGATCGTCTGGGACAAGCACCAGATCACCATCAACGCCATCGCCTGGACCGGCTCGCAGTTCGAATGCAGCCAGTCCTGGAAGATGCCGCGTCGTCAGGACACCCGACACCCCGAGACCGCGCCCGACCCAGCGGCGCCCGGTGAGAAAGAGGCGGCGGCGGTCTGATGCGGGCGACGGTGATCTGTCTGGCGACGGTCATCGGCCTGGTCGGAGCGAGCGCGCCGGCGAGGGGTCAGACCGCTCCTCCGACCGAAGCTCGCGAACCTCATCTGCAGGGGCTGACCGCCGAAGAGGCTGCGGTCCTGATCGGCAAGTTGCAGGACGCGCAGGAGAAGCTCCGGCGCGGCGAAGCGATGTATTTCGAACTAATGTCCGGCGCTCCGGCCTCCTACCCCCAGACGACGATGTCGCCGCGCGAGGCGTTCCTCGCCGCCGACTTCAGCCATCCGTTTCAGATCACTCGACCGCGGATCGACAATCCCCTCTGGAAACCGCACCAGCTCATTCTCGCGCCCGACGGGCCGGGCAACCTCCTTGCCGATGTCGAGGTGGTGCTGGGCTTCTATGGCGACCTCGATCGGGTGAAGATCTACTATCGGCCGCCCCACCCGTTCTGACCGCCGGCCAGCGCCCGCAACGCGACCGTGACGGCGGAAACGGCTTTGGATCGGAATGGGAGGTCACGTCGCGTCGGTCGGCAGGGAGACCTCTGACAAAAAACCGCGACCCGAGGGCCGCGGCTGTTGTCTTCGTCAGCCGGACTGGCCGGCTATATTCGCGTTCCACGACCCCGCAGTCCGCCCGCGACCAACGAGATGACGAACAGGATGATGGCGATGACCGCCACGAACTTGGCGATTTCGAACGAGAAGTTGGCGATCCCGCCGAAGCCGAGAACCGCGGCGACCAGGGCGACAACCAGGAAGATGATGGCCCAGCGAAGCATGTCGCTCCTCCGTGCTAGGGGTTGATGACAGGCGCCGCCCAGCTTCGACGCCGCCTGTCCGATCAACGCCTTGCGGGTGTCGCCGTTCCGCTTATCGGCGATATCCCCGGCGGTGCGGCTTCTCGGTGAAGGCTGCCGCGACCATGGTGGCCAGCGCCGGGTTGCGCAGGAAGATCCAGCCGCCGGCGAGCGCCGCCACCGTGCCGAGGATCGGACGCGACCGGAACAGGGCGAAGGCGCGCTGCCCCAAGCCCAGGTCTTCGTCGGCGTAGTCGTCCTCGTCGTCGTGATGTCCGCCCGAGGCGTTCAGGAAGACAACGGCCACGATCACGGCCGCCAGGGCGAAGACGCCGGCCGTGATGGCGGCGGCGCCCAAAGGCGGCAGGACGAGCGCCAGAGAAAAGTATAGGGTCGCGCCGAGGGCGACGACGACGACGAAGGATGAGGCGGCGACCACGAAGGCCGCCGTCAGCTTCTTGACCAGCCCCTTGCCGATCATCAGCGGCGACGGCCCGCGAGCAGCAGGCCGAGGACCACGCCGACGCCGAGCGCGATGGCGGTCGACTGGACAGGGCGCTCCTGAACGCGTTCCGTGATGTAGCGCTGGGCTTCATCGAAACGCTCCGAGGCGTCGTCGTAATATTCGCGACCACGCACGCGGGCCTGGTCGTAGTAGCCGCGGGCCTGTTCGCGCAGTTCGTCGGCTCGCTCGCGGACGCGGGCGTCGGCCTCGGCGGCCTTTTCGCGCAGCCGGGCCTCGGTCTCGGTCGCCTTGGCCTTCAGGCGCGCGGTTTCCTCGCGCGCACCGACCTTGAGGTCCTCCTTGAGGGTCTTGAGGTCGTTCTTGATGTCTTCACGAGCCTTCGAGGTCGCCATGATGCCGCGCTCCGTTTTTTTTCAGCTTGGCCGTTGATACAGGCCTCGTGCGGTCAACGCCAGATTACGGCGCCGGTTCCTTCGCTGATGCAGCAAGGTAGGGCTTAGGTCGTTAGGGCTTAGGGCTTAGACGTTGGAGCGCATGGATCGCTTCTAAGCCCTACTCACTAAGCCCTAAGCCCTCTAAACCTCACCCATGACTTCCTACCTCTTCGCCCCCGCCCCGACCCCGTCCCTGCCGATCGTCGGCGATGCGCGCCGGTTTCCCGTCCGGCGCATCCTGTGCGTGGGCCAGAATTATGCGGCCCATGCGCGCGAGATGGGCAACGACCCGGCGCGGCAGGAGCCCTTTTTCTTCTCCAAGCCCGCCGATGCGGTGGTCGTGGACGGGGCGAACCCGGCCTATCCGTCTGCGACCGAAAACCTGCATTTCGAAGTCGAGCTGGTCGCCGCGATCGGAGAGGGCGGGGCGGTGGCGGGCTGGGCCGTCGGCGTCGATCTGACGCGGCGTGATTTGCAGGCCAAGGCCAAGGAGAAGGGCCGGCCGTGGGATGCGGCCAAGGGATTCGATCAGTCCGCCCCCTGCGGCGCCCTGACCCTGGGCGCCTTGCCGGACCCGGCGGCGGCCATCGCCCTGACCGTCAACGGCGAGACGAAACAGTCGTCCACGCTGGCGGAGATGATCTGGAACCCGGTCGAGATCGTGGAGAAGGCCGGGACCCTGTGGGCGCTGCAGCCCGGCGACCTGATCTTCACCGGCACGCCGGAAGGCGTCGGGCCGCTGATGAGGGGTGACGCGGTGGAGGCACGCATCGAGGGCCTGGAGACGCTGAGGTTCACCGTCAAATGATCCTGCACGGCTATTTCCGCTCCAGCGCCGCCTATCGCACCCGCATCGCCCTGAACCTGAAGGGCGTCGACTACGACCAGCATGACATCGACCTGCGCACCGGGGCGCAGCGGTCGGAGGCCTTCCTCAAGCTGAACCCGCAGGGCTTGGTGCCGGCGCTGGAGGTCGATGGGACGGTCATCACCCAATCGACGGCCATCCTCGAATGGCTGGATGAGACCTACCCCGAGCCGGCCCTGATGCCGGCCGACGCCATCGGTCGGGCGCAGGTTCGGGGGATGATCGGGCTGATCGCTTCGGACATCCATCCGCTGAACAATCTGCGTGTGCTGAACGCCCTGCGCGGGACCTTCGGCGCGGATCAGGATCAGATCGACGCCTGGGCCGGGGGCTGGATGACGCCGGGGTTCGAGGCCCTGACGGCGCTGACGGCGAAGCAGGGCAAGGGCTGGCTGCATGGCGCTGCGCCGACCCTGGCGGACTGTTACCTGATCCCGCAGCTCTATTCGGCGCGGCGGTTCAATGTGGACCTCAGGCCCTTCCCGGAACTGACGGCGATCGAGGACAAGGCCCTGGCCCATCCCGCCTTCGCCAACGCCCATCCGGACCGGCAGCCGGGCGCCGACTGACCGAGCCGCGTTCCGTCGGTAAGGAACCAGCAGGGTTTCCCTCAGCATCGCTTAAGCATTGCCGGTGCAGAGTGCCGGGGTGAACCCAGGCGTTTCCCCTTCTCCGGCCGCGAAGCTGGCCCTCGCGGTCGTGACCGAGCCTGAGCGCGCGCTTCCCGCGCCGGTCGGCGCCCGCGAAGAGGCGATGCGCACCCTGTTGCAGACGGCCGGAGACGCCGGCGTCGGCCTGATCGCCACTCGCCCGACCGGCGACGGCGAACGCATCCTGGGTCAATCCTGGCCCTTCCCCTCGCCCTTCAGCGTTTCGGTGCGGACCGTGGCCCTCGCCGAAGGTCTGGACCGGGTCGAGGCCCGCGCCCGGCGGTCTCTGGAGCGGATGGGTCTGCCGCGCGGCGATGTCCTCCTGTGCTCGGGCGCGAGCGACCTCGCCGGGGCCGAGGGTCGCGCGCTGTGGGACCGGATGTCGGCGCTGAAGGACAAGGGCCTCTACAAGCGCATCGGCTTCATGGCCACGATGGAGGACGGGCCCGTGCTGCTGGCGCGCCGGTTCCAGCCGGACGTCGTTCAGATGCCCTGCAACATCCTGGACCAGCGGCCGGTGACGGAAGGCGTGCTGTCGGAACTGGCCGGGATGGGCGTCGACGTCCACGTCTCGTCGGTGTTCGCGCGGGGTCTGTTGTTCACCAATCAGGAGAACCTGCCGGCCTATCTGGCCGAGCACGGGGTCGCCCTGTCGCGCACGCGCCGCCGTCTGGCCGAGGCGCGGATCGATCCGATGCAGGCGGCGCTGGCCTTCTGCCTCGGCCTGCCGCCGGCGGCTGCGGTCGTGGCCAGCGTCGCTTCGGCCGCCGAACTGCGCGCTGTCCTGGCCGCCGCCCACGCGCCGCGTCCCAATCTGGACTGGGACGCCTTGGCCTTCCAGGAGCCGGCCGTGCTGAGCGCGGGCTACCGCCAGCAGGTCGCGGCCTAGACATCTTCGCTTGAGCCTGAGCGGGCGATCCGTCACCTTGCGGCGCTCCCATGAACGCCCCCCTCTCCCATCCGCCGAAGACCGACGTCCCTGACGGCGTCACGCCGTTCATGGCGCAATATCTGGCGGCCAAGGCGTCGCAGCCGGATGCGATCCTGTTCTTCCGCATGGGCGATTTCTACGAGCTGTTCTTCAAGGACGCCGAGGTGGTCGCGGGCGCCATCGGCCTGACCCTGACCAAGCGGGGCAAGCATCTGGGCGAGGACATCGCCATGTGCGGCATGCCCCACCATGCGGCCGAGGGCTATATCGCCCGACTGATCCGCCAGGGGTTCAAGGTCGCCATCTGCGAGCAGATGGAGGATCCAGCCGAGGCCAAGAAGCGCGGATCGAAAGCCATCGTCCGGCGCGACATCGTGCGCGTGGTGACGCCGGGCACCCTGACCGAGGATTCGCTGCTGGATGCGCGGGGCGCGAACCGGCTGGCGGCGGTGACGATCCGCAAGGGCCGTGCGGCCGTGGCGGTGGTCGAGCTGTCGGCGGGGGCGGTGGATTGCGTCGCCTGCGAGATCGGCGATCTGGCCGCGACGCTGGCGGCGTTCCGGCCGAGCGAGGTTCTGGTCACCGACAAACTGTTCTCCGACCCGGAGCTGAAGGGCGCACTGGACGGGTCGGGAGGCGTGGTTCAGGCGCTCGCCTCGGCCATCGCGGAGCCGGCGGCGGCGGGGACGCGGGTCGCAAGGCTCTACGGCGTCGCCTCTCTGGACGGGTTCGGCGCGTTCGAGGAGGCGGAAGTCTCCGCGCTGGGCCTCATCGCCGCCTATCTGGAGACGACCCAGGCCGGCAAGATCCCGGCTCTGTCGCCGCCGAGGCGGTCGGGCGACGCGGGCTTCCTCGCCATCGACCCGGCGACGCGGTTGTCGCTCGAAATCGACCGGACGCAGAGGGGGGAGCGGGAGGGCTCTCTGCTCGCCTGCATCGACCGGACGGTGACCTCGGGCGGGGCGCGGGCCCTGGCCGAACGGATCGCCCGGCCGCTGAGGAATCCGGTCGAAATCAATCATGGACTGGATGCGGTCGAGTGGCTGCTGGAGCGGCGCTCGCTGCGCCGGGATATACGCGATGGGCTAAAGGCGTCGGCCGATGTGGCGCGGGCCGTGTCGCGGCTGGCTCTGGGACGCGGCGGACCGCGCGATCTGGCGGGCATCCGCTCAGGTCTGACGATCGCGGAAGGGATCGCCGGACTGTTCACGGTTTCGCCCGACCCGCTGACAGGACCGCCCGCTCGGATCGTGGGATGTCTCGACCGTCTGACCCTGTCGCCCGAGGTGGCGCGGCTGATGCTGGATCTGGCCGAGGGGCTGATCGTGGAGCCGCCGCATCTGGCGCGCGACGGCGGCTTCGTGCGGCCGGGCTTCCGGCCGGAGCTGGATGCGTCCCGGGCCCTGCGCGACGACAGCCGCCGGGTCGTGGCCGATCTGGAAGCGCGTGCCGTGGCGGAGAGCGGCGTGCCATTCAAGATCAGGCACAACGCGGTTCTGGGCTATTTCCTCGAGACCACGGCTAAGCACGCCGAACCCCTGTTCCGGGCGGGACCGGAGAGCCCGTTCATCCACCGCCAGACCCTGGCGGCCCAGGTGCGGTTCACCACCGTCGAACTGTCGGAGCTGGACGCCAAGATCAGCCAGGCCGGGCATCGGGCGCTCGCCATGGAGGGCGAGACCTTCGAGGGCTGGCGGCAGACCGTGCAGGCGCTCGCCATGCCGTTGCAGGCCGTGGCCGACGCGCTGGCTGAACTGGACGCCACGGCGGCCCTCGCCGAGTGGGCGGAAGAAGTCGGGGCGGTGCGGCCGCTGGTGGACGATTCGAAAGTCTTCGCCGTCGAGGCCGGTCGCCACCCCGTCGTCGAGGCGGCGGTGAAACGGGCGGGCGACCCCTTCACGCCAAATAACTGTCGACTGGACGGCGACGGGATCGGCTGCGCGCGCCTCAGCATCGTCACCGGGCCGAACATGGCCGGCAAGTCGACCTTCCTGCGCCAGAACGCCCTGCTGGTGGTCCTGGCGCAAGGCGGATGTTTCGTGCCGGCGAAGTCGATGCGGCTGGGCGTCGTCGATCGGCTGTTCAGTCGCGTCGGCGCCGGGGACGATCTGGCGCGCGGACGGTCCACCTTCATGATGGAGATGGTCGAGACCGCCGCCATCCTGACCCAGGCGACGGATCGCAGCTTCGTCGTGCTGGACGAGATCGGGCGCGGCACGGCGACCTACGACGGTCTGGCCATCGCCTGGGCCTGCGCCGAGGCCCTGCACGATGTGAACAAGGCCCGGACCCTGTTCGCGACCCACTATCACGAGCTGGCGCGGCTGGAGGAGCGGCTGGACCACGTGTGCAACCTCTCCATGAAGGCGAAGGAGTGGAACGGGGAGCTCGTCTTCCTGCACGAGGCGGCGCCCGGGGCGGCCGACCGCTCCTATGGCGTGCAGGTGGCGAAACTGGCGGGCGTGCCTCCGGCCGTGGTGGCGCGCGCCCGGTCTGTGCTCGACCGGCTGGAGACCGAGAAGGCGGCGCAGGGGCGGCTGGACGACCTGCCGCTGTTCGCCTTGGCGGAGCCTGCGCCCCTGCTGATGAAGTCGGCCATCGACGAGGCGGTGGCGGCGCTGGATCCAGACACACTCAGCCCCCGTGAGGCGCTGGAGGCGCTGTACCGGTTGAAGGGACTGGCGAAGTCGTGACCTCGCCGCTCGACGTCCGTCTCGACGCCCTCGTCGGCGCCTCGGGCGTGCGTCCCGCCGTCGCCGCGATTTTGAAGGACCACTACGACGCCGCCCGCGAAAAGATCGCGACGAAGCTGGCCAATGGTTTGCCGGGCGTCGAGGTCGCCCGCCTCTACGCCGCCGCCGCCGACGAACTGCTGATCGCTCTGTGGCGGTTCACCACCGAGACCCTCTATCCGTCGCACAATCCGACCGAGGCCGAGAAGCTGAGCCTGATCGCCGTCGGCGGCTATGGGCGGGGGGTGCTGGCGCCGTTCTCGGACCTCGACCTCGTCTTCCTGCGTCCGTGGAAGACGACCGCCCGCACCGAGACGGTGGCTGAGTTCATGCTCTACGTCCTGTGGGATCTGGGGCTGAAGGTCGGGTCGTCGGCCCGGTCGGTGGAGGAGGCGCTGTCTCTCGCCCGCACCGACATGACCATCCGCACGGCGCTTCTGGAGGCGCGCTCCCTGGCGGGGGACGCCCATCTGACCGAGGATTTCCTCTGGCGCTTCCGAGGCATGGTGACCAACGCCGACCCTCGCCCCTTCATCGCCGCCAAGATGGAGGAGCGCGACAATCGGCACTCCAAATCCGGCGCCGTCCGCTATCGCGTCGAGCCCAACATCAAGGACGGCAAGGGGGGGCTTCGCGACCTCAACACCCTTTTCTGGATCGCCCGGTCCCTGGCGCCGGAAAGCCCGCTCGGCGCCAAGGTGCTGGACGACCTGCTGACGCCCCGCGAACGCCGCACCTTCGAGGAGGCCTTCGACTTCCTGTGGCGGGTGCGGGCCCATCTGCATCTGGCGGCCGGGCGGGCCGAGGAGAAGCTGACCTTCGACCTCCAGCCCGAGGTGGCGCGGCGGATGGGGTGGCGAGGCCGAGGCGACGAGCCGGCGGTCGAGCGCTTCATGCGCCGCTACTTCCTCGTCGCCCGCGACGTCGGCGCCCTGACCCGGGCCATGAGCGCGACCCTGGAGGCCCGCCAGCAGAAGAAGACGCTGAGCCTGTCGCGTCTGATCCCCGGCCGGAAGAAGACCCTCGGCGTGCCGGGCTTCATCCTCGACGGCGGCCGTCTGTCGGTCACGGGGACGGAGGTCTTCGCCGAGGACCCGGTCAAGCTCCTCACCCTGTTCGTGACGGCGGATCAGCACGATCTGGACGTCCATCCCCACGCCTTCTCCGCCGTGACCCGGTCGCTGGCCCTGGTGACGCCGAAGCTGAGGCGCGATCCGCGCGCGACGGCGGCCTTGCTGCACGTCCTGGCCCACGGACAAAGGCCCTATCGCGTCCTGACCATCATGAACGAGGCGGGATTGCTGGGCCGGTTCCTGCCGGAGTGGGGCCGGATCGTCGGCCAGACCCAGTTCAACATGTACCACGCCTATACGGTCGACGAGCATACGCTGCAGGCCATCGGCATCATCAACGACATCCAGCGCGGCAAGCTGAAGGACGACCATCCGCTGGCCACGGAGGTGGTCCACCTCATCGCCGATTTCGAGGCGCTGATGCTGGCCATGTTCCTGCACGACGTCGGCAAGGGCGGGGAGCGGGGGCAGCTGGAGGATGGAGCCATCTCCGCCCGGCGGGCCTGCGAACGGCTGGGCGTCGATCCCCGGCGGATCGAGATCGTCGTCTGGCTGGTGCGGAACCACCTCGCCCTGTCGGACTATGCCCAGAAGCGGGACGTGTCGGATCCGGCGACGGTGCGCGCCTTCGCCGAGCAGGTGGGCGATCCCGAGCGGTTGCGCATGCTGCTCGTCCTGACCGTGGCCGATATTCGCGCCGTGGGGCCGGGGGTGTGGAACAGCTGGAAAGGCCAGTTGATGCGCAGCCTCTACGCCGCCGTGGAGGCCCTTTTCCGGGGGGAGGACCTTCAGACCGCGGATCCCCTGGCCGAACACGCCGATCTGGTCGCGCGCGCCCATGCCGGAGGCGCGGCGGTCGAGGCGCGGACCTGCGCCGCCGGGCAGATCGAGGAGACGACGGAGATCGCGCTGGCGACACGCGACCGGCCCGGTCTGTTCGCCGACCTCGCCGCCGTGCTGGCCGCCGCGGGGGCCGACGTGACGGGGGCGCGGGTGGCCACCGCCGCCGACGGCACGGTGCTGGACGTGTTTCAGGTCCAGGACGGCGCCGACCAGCCCTATGGCCAGGCCGAGCCGCGCCGACTGAAATCCCTGATCGTGGCCCTTGAGGCGGCGGCCAAGGGGGAGGCGCCGGTCGCCCCGCCGGCCATGCCCCGGCCGTCGCCTCGCCGGGCCGTGTTCGATGTCCGGCCGGTGGTGATGATCGACAATGCGGCCTCGGCCGACGCCACCGTCATCGAGGTCTCGGGCGCCGACCGGCCGGGCCTGCTGGCCGAACTGTCGCGCACCCTGTCCGACCACGACCTGTCGATCCGCTCGGCGCACGTCGCCGGCTTCGGAGAACGGGCGGTGGACAGCTTCTACGTCACCGACCGCAAGGGCCGGAAACTGAAGTCCGACGGCCTGCTGGACGAGGTTCACGCCGCGCTGGAGACCGTTCTCGACCGCGCCCCGGCCGCGCCGGAAGGCCGTCGCATCACCGCCGCCCGCGCCAGCGCGCGCGACGTCTCCGAACTGCGCCCCAGGAAGCCCGTTTCCCCCGCCTCGGAAGCGGGCTAAGCGACATTTCGCCGCGCGTGTTGAGGGTCGTCCGTGTCCAAGCCTGATCTGCCCGAACCGATCGAGCCCGCCGCCCCCATCGCCGGCGCGACCGCGACCGTCGAGCCCCTGGTCCAGCCGCCCGCCTCCGCCACGACGGCCCAACCTCGTGGAGAAAAGAAGGGCGGCGGCATGCTGCGGTCCTCGGCCATCTTCAGCGGCCTGACGCTGGTCAGCCGGGTCGTCGGCTTCATGCGCGACCTGGCCATCAGCTACGCCATGGGCGCCTCGGCGAGCCCTGCGGCGGACGCCTACAACACCGCGCTCAGCTTCCCGAACCTGTTCCGCCGCATCTTCGCCGAGGGCGCCTTCGCCGCCGCCTTCGTGCCCGCCTACGCCAAGACGCTGGAGACCGAAGGCCCCGAGGCCGCCGACAAGGTCGCAACCGATGCGTTGGCCGCCGTCGCCCTGGTCACCGTGGCCCTGACCCTCGTGGCCCAGCTGGCGATGCCGTGGATCATGACGGTGATCAACATCGGCTTCCTGGACGATCCGGCCCGGTTCAAGCTGGCCGTGGTCCTGACCCAGATCACCATGCCCTACCTGCCCTGTATGGCCATCGCCGCCCTGCTGTCGGGGGCGCTGAACGCGCGGGGCCGGTTCATCGTCTCGGGCGCCTATCCGATCCTGCTGAACCTCATCATGCTGGCCTGCGTCCTGCCGGCGGCGGGGGATCAGGTCCAGGCCGCCTACGCCGCCTCCTGGGGCGTGCTGGTCGCCGGCATCGCCCAGGCGGGCCTTTGCTGGTGGGCGGTGCGCAAGGCGGGCGCCAATATCGGGCTCGGCCTGCCCAAGCTGACCCCGGCGGTGAAGGCGATCATCATCACCGCCGTGCCCGCCGCCATCGGCAACTCGGCGACGCAGATCAACGTCTTCATCTCGGGCAATCTGGCCAGCTTCCAGGCCGGCGGGCGGACCTGGCTGGCGACGGCGGATCGGCTGTACCAACTGCCGCTCGGCCTCGTCGGGGTGGCGATCGGCATCGCCCTGTTGCCCCGTCTGTCCGCAGCGGTGGCGTCGCAGAACCACGAACAGCAGCAGTCCTCGATGGACGAGGCCCTAGCCCTGTCCATGGCCCTGACCCTTCCGGCGGCGGCGGCCCTGATGGCCATGCCCTATTTCCTGATCGACGCCCTGTTCACGCGCGGCGCCTTCCTGCAGTTCGACGCCCAGCAGACGGCGGCGGCCCTGTTCCACTTCGGCTGGGGCGTGCCGGCCTTCGTCCTGATCCGCATCCTGGCCCCGGCCTATTTCGCGCGCCGGGACACCAAGTCCCCCATGATCTTCGCCCTGATCAACGTCGCGGTCGGGTCGGCGGGGATGCTGGCGCTGTACAACCTCGGCCTCGGCGTTCCGGGGATCGCGGCGGGGACCAGCATCGGCGCCTGGGCCAATGCGCTCCTGCTCGGCGGCTTCCTGTTCAAGCGCGGCCACTATCGCCCCAGTCTGGCGGCGACGTCGCGCCTGACCCGGATCGCGCTCGCCAGCGCCGGTCTGGCCGCCGTCGTGGCGGCCGCCTCCTGGGCCCGGCCGTGGCTGCAGGGCGGGGTCGAGACGGCGCTGGCCGCGCTGGGATCGACCCACGGCGCCAAGGAGATCACCGTCACGGTCGTCGCCGCGGCCGGGGGCCTGACCTATGTCGCCCTGGCCTTCGCCACCCGCGCCATCACCCTGGCCGAGGTCAAGGGTCTGGTCCGGCGTTCGCGCTGATGCCGGACCGCTTGCCCTTCGCCCGCCGCTAGGGCATTTCCCGCGCCATGTCCGACGCCTCCCCGACCGTTCCCGCTTACGCCGGACCCCGCCGCATCCTCAGCGGCATCCAGGCCTCCGGCGCCTTGCACCTGGGCAACTATCTGGGCGCGCTGAAGCGGTTCACCGCGCTTCAGGATCAGGCTCCGACCTTCGTCTTCGTCGCCGACATGCACGCCATCACCGTCTGGCAGGACCCGGCCCTGCTGACCGCCCAGACGCGCGAGATCGCCGCCGCCTATCTGGCCTCGGGTCTGGATCCGAAGAAGACCGTCATCTTCCCGCAGTCGGCCGTGCGCGCCCACGCCGACCTGGCCTGGGTGTTCAACTGCGTCGCCCGACTGGGCTGGCTCGACCGGATGACCCAGTTCAAGGAGAAGTCCGGCAAGCACAAGGAACGGGCCTCGGTCGGTCTCTACACCTACCCCGTGCTCCAGGCCGCCGACATCCTGCTCTACAAGGCGACCGAGGTGCCGGTGGGCGAGGACCAGAAACAGCACCTGGAACTGACCCGCGACATCGCCGGCAAGTTCAACAACGACTTCGGCGTCCCCGGCTACTTCCCCCTGCCCGAACCGGTGATCCAGGGGCCAGGCACGCGCGTCATGTCGCTCCGGGACGGCTCGGCCAAGATGTCGAAGTCCGATCCGTCGGATCAGTCGCGCATCAACCTGACCGACGACGCCGACACGATCGCGGCCAAGATCCGGAAGTCCAAGACCGACATGGGCGTGATGCCGCAGGTCGGAGAGAGCCTGGACGACCGGCCCGAGATTCGGAATCTGATCGCCATCTACGCCGCCCTGTCGGAGCAGACGAAGGATCAGGTCACGGCACAGTTCGCCGGTCAGGGCTTTGGCGCCTTCAAGCCCGCGCTGGCCGATCTGGCGGTGGAGGCCCTGGCCCCCGTGACCGCCGAGATGCGCCGCCTGATGGCCGATCCATCCGAGATCGACCGCGTGCTCAAGGATGGCGCCGAACGCGCGGCCGAGGTCGCCGACCCTGTGGTGGCCGAGGTCAAGAAGATCGTCGGCTTCTGGCAGGCCTGATCCGCGGTTTTCGGCTCCGGCATCGTGCTCCGGGCTGACGCGAAAGCCAGCGCAGGCTAAAGCCTCGCCATGAGCCATCCGCTGGACCGCGCCGTCTGGAACGCCCTGACCACCCGGCTGTCGGGCTTCGTGACAGGCGACAGCGACGCCCGCGCCGTGCGGATCGATCCGGAGGTCGGGGTCTTCGTGTCGGGGGCCGACAGCTCGCCGGAGACGCTCGCCGCCATGGCCGATCTGGCCCGGCGTCATCCGGGCGCGGGCATGGTCGAACACGCCGACGGGCCGCTGGGCGAGGCCGAACTGCCGGGCGTGGCGATCGTCAACCGCGTGCCTCTGGTCCAGATGGCCTGCACGGCCCTGACGCCGGGCGGATCGGATCTGGCCTACGAGACCCTGACCGAGGCCGATGCGCCCGAGATGCTGGCCCTGGCGATCCTGACCAAGCCCGGGCCGTTCCGGTCGCGGACGCGGGAGCTGGGGCCGTTCATCGGCGTCAGGCGTGACGGCCGGTTGGTCGCCATGGCCGGTCGGCGGATGCGGGTCGACGGCTTCACCGAGTTGAGCGGCGTCTGCACCCACCCGGACCATCGCGGCAAGGGCTATGCGGCGGGCCTGTCCCGCGCAGTGGTCGGCGAGATCCACGCGAGCGGCGAGGGGGCGTTCCTGCACGCCTTCGCCGAGCACGACGCGACGATCGCCTTCTACCGTTCGCTGGGCTTCGAGGTCCGGGCGCCGATGACCTACACGATCTTCCGATAGGAGCGCGCCGATGAGCGAGCATGTCGCCACCATCGCCTGGACCCGGGGCGACCAGCCGTTCGCCGACAAACACTATTCCCGCGCCCACGACTGGACCTTCGACGGCGGGGCGGTGGTGCGGGGATCCTCGGCGCCGTCCAGCGTGCGCGTCCCCTTCTCCGATCCGGCGGCGGTCGATCCCGAGGAGGCGATGGTGGCCTCCCTGTCGAGCTGCCACATGCTGTGGTTCCTCGACTTCGCGGCGCGGGCGGGGCTGGTGGTGGATCGCTACGAGGATCAGGCGTCGGGCACGCTGGGCCGGAACGAGGCCGGGCGCAGCTACATGAGCGCGGTGACCCTGCGGCCCACCACGACATTCAGCGGCCGCCAGCCGGATCAGGCCGAACTCGATCACCTGCACCACGAGGCGCACCAGAGCTGCGACATGGCCAACTCCGTGCGGGCGACGATCACGGTTCTGGCGACCCTGGATTAGGTTCGCGCCTTCAGGAAACCGACGAAGCGCTGGATCGCCTCGACCGTCGCCTCAGGGTCGTAGCGGATTTTGGGATGGGTCAGGCCGGGCTCGTCGAAGGCATGTGTGGCGTCGACGACCCATTCCTCGATGTCGGACCCGGCGGCGCGGGCGTGGTCGAGCGCAAGCTCGTAGTCCTTGCGTTTGGCCAGATGATCCCGCGTCGGGATGATCACCAGGGCGTCCAGGGCGCGGCGCCAGCGGAACCAGCGGCTGCGGGCCGGGAAGGCGACATAGGGATAGGGCATGAAGGCCCCGACGACGCCCGACAGGTCGGCGTTCTGCGGGTCCGCGATAAAGGCCGCGCCGCGCTTTTCGAGCTTCTCCGTCATCAGGTCCATGATGGCCCAGGCGCCGTGGCTCCAGCCGGCGAGGACGATGCGGCTCGGCTCGGCGTCGGGCAGGTCTTTCGCGAAGGTCGCGGCCGCCATGACGTCCCCGGCCCGCGTGCCGCCGCGCAGCAGGAGGCCGGTGCAGACGAAGGTGCGGACGAAGGCGTCGGACCAGCCGCGCGCGATGAAGCTCTCGACCGTCACCGCCATCCAGCCGGCCTCGGCCGCCGCCTCGGCATAGCGGTGCAGATGCTCGCGCACCCCGCCGCAGCCGGGGAAGATCAGGACGACCGGGAAGGGGCCGGGGCCCTCGGGGCGGCGGATGATGAGCGAGGCTTTGAGCTTCGCCCATCGCTCCGCCAGCGTCTCCATCAGGCGGCGGCGTGAACCGGACGCGGCGCGACCGCCACGTCTTCCAGCAGGGCCTTGAACCGGCGGATCGCCTCGCCGGTCAGTTCGGCGTCGTACTTCATCGGCAGGGCGGTCATCGGCTCGTCGAAGCTGTGGGTGCCGGGCGCAACCCAGGTCTCGACCTCGGCGCCGCAGTTGCGGACCATGTCATGGACGCGCTCGGCATTGCGGACCGTGGTCAGGTGATCCTTCTGCGAGATCACCGCCAGCGTCTTCGGACAATGCCGCCACGGCCGCATCCGGTTCAGAGCCGCGATCCCGACGTAGGGGTAGGCCAGATAGGTCGCCTTGACGCCCGACAGGTCGGCGCTTTCCGCGTCCTTCACGCCCAGCGCCGTCGGCGGATTGGGGTCGCAGCTCATGGCCTCCATGATGCCCCAGCCGCCGTGGCTCCAGCCGGCCAGGGCGATGCGGGTCTGGTCCACGTCGGGCCGGGCCGAGACGCCCTGGATCGCGGCCACGACATCGCCGCCCCGTTCCCAGCCGCGCAGCATCAGGCCGGTGCAGACGGTAGCCATGGCGAACTGCCGCGACCAGCCGCGTGGGGCGTAGCTGTCGACGATCGCGGCGCGCCAGCCGGCCTGCTTGGCCGCCTGGGCGTACATCGGCAGGTGGCCGCGCAGGCCGCCGCAGCCGTGGAACAGGAGGGCCGTCGGCCGAGGCCGGTCGTCGTCGGGACCGACCATGGTGGTGAAGGGTTCGAGCTTCGCCCAACGGTCGGAGAGGGTGTCCATGGGTGCAGCCTATCCCGATCGATCTAGTGCCGGAAGACGCGAACCCCGGTGAAGGCCATGGCGATGCCCTTCTCGTCCGCGGCGGCGATGACTTCGGCGTCGCGCATGGAGCCGCCCGGCTGGATCACCGAGGTGGCGCCCGCCGCGACGGCTTCCAGAAGACCGTCGGCGAAGGGGAAGAAGGCTTCCGAGGCGCAGGCCGACCCTTCGGCGAGGGAGTGGGCCAGGCCCTTGGCCTCGCCGGCCTCGCGGGCGCGGATGGCCGCGATACGGGCCGAGTCGCGGCGGTTCATCTGGCCGGCGCCGATGCCGGCCGTCTGGCCGTCCTTGGCGTAGACGATGGCGTTGGACTTGACGTGTTTGGCGACCGTGAAGGCGAACAGCATGTCCTGGATCTCGGTCGGCGTCGGCTGGCGGCGCGTGACGATCTTGAGGTCCGCAGGCGCGATCAGCGAGCGGTCGCGCGACTGGACCAGGAAGCCGCCGGCGACCGAACGGAAGACCTCGCCCGCGCCGTGCGGGTCGGGCAGGCCTTCGGTGATCAAAAGACGCAGGTTCTTCTTCGAGGCGAAGACCGCCTTGGCTTCATCGTCGGCGCCGGGGGCGATGACGACCTCGGTGAAGATCTCGGTGATACGCTGGGCGTCTGCGCCGTTCAGCGGGCGGTTGACGGCGATGACGCCTCCGAAGGCCGAGACGGCGTCGCACTCCAGGGCGCGGGCGTAGGCTTCGGACAGGTCCTTGCCGACGGCGACGCCGCAGGGATTGGCGTGTTTGACGATGACGCAGGCCGGGGCCTCGAACTCGGCGACCAGCTCATAGGCGGCATCGGCGTCGGCGATGTTGTTGTAGCCCAACTCCTTGCCCTGGATCTGCTGGGCGTAGGCGACGCCGGGGCGCGCCTCTCCGGTGCGGTAGAAGGCGCCCGTCTGGTGCGGGTTCTCGCCGTAGCGCAGGGTCTGCGCGAGGCTTCCGGCAATCGATTTGCGAGCCGGGGCGGCGTCTTCGAGTTGGCTGGCGAACCAGCCCGAGACGGCGGCGTCATAGGCCGCCGTGCGGGCGAAGGCGCGGGCGGCCAGTTGCTTGCGCAGGGCCAGAGAGGTCGAACCGGAGGCCTTCAGGGCCTCGACGATCAGGCCGATGGATTCGCCGTCGACGGCGACGGCGACGTAGCCGTGGTTCTTGGAGCCCGAACGGATCATGGCCGGGCCGCCGATGTCGATGTTCTCGATCACGGCGTCGAAACCACCGCCCGAGGCCACGGTGGACTCGAACGGATAGAGGTCGATCCAGACGATATCGATGGCGCCGATGCCGTGTTCGTCCATGGCCGCCTTGTGCGGGGCGGCGTCGCGAACGCTCAGGAGGCCGCCGTGGACCACGGGGTGAAGCGTCTTGACCCGGCCGTCCATCATCTCGGGGAAGCCGGTCAGGTCGGCGACGTCCTTCACCGGCAGTCCGAATCCGGCGATGGCGGCGCGCGTGCCGCCGGTCGAGACCAGCTCGACGCCCGCCTCATGCATCGCGCGCGCCGCCGTCTCCAAACCCGTCTTGTCCGACAGGGAGATCAGGGCGCGGACGGGCTTCACCGCGTCGGGCGCGGGCGGGAAATCGGGAGCGGCGGGCATGGCGAGTCCTTGGGGCGATCCTGGGGGAGGTGAGGATGCGCGCGCGTCTAGCACCCGGGGGCGCCGGGGTCACCTTCGGTCGCGGGAAATCAGACCCGGATGTCGAGAAGCTGGCCGAGGCGGGGCAGGCGCTGGGTTTCGGGCTCGGACGCCGACGTCGCTTGGGCAGTCTGGCTCGTCGGCGCCTGTGGCTGCGGCGCGGTCGCCTGTACGCCGTTCAGCGCCGCGCGGAAGAAGGCGGCCTGCGCGGCCTTCGCTTGGGCCGACGGACCGACAGGGTTGGCGGCGGGCAGGGAGGACGGGACGTCGGGCCGGATCGTGCTCATGCCGACAGGGTTAACGATTCCTGTCGAAAAAGGGTTAACGGGCTTCTTTGGTGGCTACCGCTCGACGCGCGGCGTCTCGCTGCTCGAGCCCGGCGGCTACTGCGCGGCGTCCCGGCGCGCCTTGGCTTCGTCCAGCGTGGTCGCCGTCGGCAACGGCCGCAGCGGGGCGTCGAGGGCGGTTGTCAGGCGCTCGACGTCGGCGTCGGTAAGCAGAGGTCCCGACGATTTGGCGACGATCCGGCCCATGGCGTCGACGGCGAAGCTCTCGGGCACGCCCGAGACGCCGAGATCGAGACCGGCCCGACCTTCGCGATCCACCAGAACCATGGCGAAGGGATCGCCCAGTTCGTCGAGGAAGGCCTGGGTCGCCTCGGGCTCGTCCTTGTAGGCGACGCCGACGACGGCGATGCCCTGCGCTTTCAGCGCCAGCAGCCTCGGATGCTCGATTCGGCACGGCGCGCACCAACTGGCGAAGACGTTGACGATCATCGGCCTGCCGACCCCCGCGGTGCGGATGTCGACGTTCTGGGGACCGGCGACACCGTTCTGGAGGATGGGCAGGACGGTCTCGGGCACAGACTGGCCGACGAGAGCGTCCGGCTTGAACTCGGGATCGCGCTTCAGCGACCAGCCGATGAAGAGGGCGGCGAGGGCCGCGAGCACCACCAGCGGGATGACGGCCAACCAGCGCTTCACGACGCGTCGTCCTCGAGACGCTTCAGCTCCGCCTTCCATTTGCGCGAGGCGGAGAGCGCGCGGGCGACCACGGCGCCGAGCACCAGCACGCTGACGCCCCAGGCGGGCCAGACGAAGGCGGCGTAGGGGCTCATGTCGAGATCGAGCATTCTACGCCTCCAGCGCCTGACGGGCGCGCAGGGTCTGGACGCGACGGCGCGTGATCTCCGTTCGGATCGACGTCAGCCAGACGGCCAGGAACAGGGCGCCATAGGCGGCCATCATGGTCAGCAACGGGGCGAGGAAGACCGGGTCGAGGCTGGAGCCCCCGGCGCGCAGCAGGGAGGCCGGCTGATGCAGGGTGTTCCACCAATCTACCGAGAACTTCACGATCGGCAGGTTGATCAGACCGACCAGACCCAGGACGGCGGCGGCGCGGGCGGCCTTTGTCTCATCGTCGATCGACGCGCGCAGGGCCATATAGCCGAGATAGAAGAGGAACAAAACCAGCACCGAGGTCAGCCGGGCGTCCCAGACCCACCAGGTCCCCCACATCGGCTGGCCCCACAGAGAGCCGGTGATCAGGGCCAGGGCCGTGAAGGCGGCGCCGGGCAGGGCGGCGGCGCGGGCGGCGGCGTCGGCCAGCGGGTGGCGGAAGACGAGGGCGAAGAAGCTGGAGACGCCCAATGCGGCATAGGCCGAGAGGCCCAGGGTCGAGGCGGGCACATGGACGAACATGATCCTGACCGTGTCGCCCTGCTGATAGTCGCCGGGCGCGGCGAAGCTCAGCCAGATCCCGACGGCCAGCAGCACGACCGCCACGGCCCACAGCACCGGCGTCAGCGGCCGGGTGAAACTCATGAAACGGGCGGGATTGGCGAGGCCGAACATCGTCCGCGCGATTACGCGTGGAGCGGGGCCGGTTCAAACGAAAACGGGGCCGAGGCTTGCGCCCCGACCCCGCGATCGTTCGAAAAATCCCTGAAGGACTATTCGGCGGCCTTCAGCTGACCAGCGGATTCCTTGCCCGAGCGACGGTCGCGCTCGACTTCGTAGGAAACCTTCTGGCCTTCGTTCAGGCCGTTCATGCCTGCGCCTTCAACGGCCGAGACGTGGACGAAGACGTCCTTGCCGCCGTCCGAAGGCTCGATGAAGCCGTAGCCTTTAGTGGAGTTGTACCATTTGACAGTGCCGGTAGCCATTTCATGACCTCCATAAGCAGTTCGCATCAGACAAGAGCGCCTGAAGCCTGTCGGGTCTGAATGGGATCGGCCAGAAACTCGGTGCGGACGCAAAGAGAGAGGGCGTTACGCAGAGAGATCGACGGGCTCCATATACGCCGCTTATCGCCTGGGCACAACCTTGCTCCGGATTTCGCGCGCCTCAGGCGGGGACCGGACCGTCCTCGTCCTCGTCTTCCAGGTCGACGGCAGCCGATTTCACGACCTCTTCCACGCCTTCCGGGGCGACGTAGTGTTCGACACAGAGTTTGCGCAGGGCCGACGTCAGGGAGCCGCCGTACAGGCGATCCTGGACCCGCTCGTGACCCTCCTGCTGCAGCTTCGACTTGATGTCGCCGACGGTGCGGCACTGTCCGCTGCGGGCAAGCTCGTAGGCGCGTTCTAGGGTCGTGGGACGGAAGTTGTTACTCATGGACAGAGAGATAGGCGCTCCGACCCGATTTTGCGACTCCGGCTCAGCTTTGCGCCCGGTTGCGGCGTCGCGACAGCCGGTCCGCCAGAGCTTCGGCGTGTTTGAGGGTGAAGGTCAGGGCGGCGGGGTTGCCGCGCCGCGGACCGACACTGTCGGCCATGACCGCCCCGCGTTCGCCGATAGCCTCTGGGCTTCCGGTGGTGGTGTCGACGGCGGTCTGGTGCTCGATCTCGGCGTTCACCTCCGCGCCCATGAGGATGATCTGCACCGAAATCCACGTCCACAGCAGGAAGCCCATGGCGGTCGCCAGCGGGCCGTAGGAGTCCAGCCGCACGAAGGTGGTCAGGTACCAGCTGAAGATGAACGACACGAAGACGCTGAGCGAGGCGGCGAAGAGGGCGCCCGGCGTCAGCCACCGCCAGCGGGCGCGCTGGCGGCAGGGGCCGAAGCGATAGATGATCGTCAGGGCGCCGACATAGCCCAGGAACAGCAGGGGCCAGCGCAGGGGCGCCAGTCGCTCCCAGTCGTCCGCCAGCCCGAAGACGCCCAACACGACGGGCACGCCGACGACGAGCACGGCGCTCATCAGCACCGCCGCCAACCCCGTCAGGGTGAAGGCGAAGCAGAGTAGATTGTAGTTGACGATATTGCGCTTCTCGACCTCGTGATAGGCGACGTTCAGCCCGTAGAAGAGGGTCTTGATCCCGTTGTTGGCCGTCCATAGCGACAGGGCGAGGGTCCAGAACAGGGTAAAGGTCAACTGGCCCGTCGAGCCGGCCGCCAGTCGGGTCAGCTCCACATTGATGAACTGAGCTACGTTCGACGGCAGGACCGAATAGAGAAAGGCGATGCGCCCGGCCGCATCGGTCGGATCCGCGAACAGGCCGTAAATGGTGATGAAGGCCGCCAGGGCGGGAAACAGAGACAGCAGGATGAAGAAGGTCACGCCACCCGACACGAAGCCGACCCGGTCTCCGAAATAGGCTCCGCCGACCCGCCAGAAGATGTCGATCCAGCCCTTGTGCGGGATCTGGTGCGGGCGCTGGGCCATCCGCCCCCGGCCGGGCTCCTTGGCCTCATAGTCCTCGGGCGTCGGCGGCTTCGGCGGGGTCGGCTGCGGGCGTTCGGGTCTGAGTTCGACCCCGTATTTATGACCCTGGGTGTAGAGCAGATGCGCCGCGCCCGCCCCCGCACCCAGGCCGCCGACGACCGCGACGACGAAGGCCCAAGGACGGGACAGCAGGTTTCGACGGCGGGTCGGGCGGATCGGCAGGGGCGACTTCATCGGCGGGTGAACGGCTCGGCTGCGGCCGATGTTCCGGCCAAGCTGACCTTGCCTGAAAGTCGTGCTTGAGGCACTCAGCGCCGCCACGAGCGGGAACGCAGGCGACGCGCAGGCTTTCCGCCCTCCATGACGCCCTCCGCCGAGACGACCCCGACCGAACAATGACCCAACCCACGACACTCGTCGCCGCCTGGAAGGCCGCGCAAGGCGAGCTCAAGGCCGCCCGCATCGACAGCCCGGCCATCGACGCCCGCCTCCTGCTGGAGGCTGCGACGGGCGCAAGCCGTCTGGAAATCCTGACCGACCCGCACCGGCCTCTGACGCCGGAGCAGTCCGCGACGCTGGCCGGCTATCTGGAGCGCCGGCTGAAACGCGAACCGGTGTCGCGCATCCTCGGCCGCAAGGGCTTCTGGAAGATCATGCTGAACGTCACGCCCGACGTGCTCAGCCCCCGCCCGGACACCGAGACCATCCTCGACATCGCCATGCTGGCCTTCGAACCCGCCCAGGCCTTCAGCGTCATCGATCTGGGCACCGGGTCGGGCGCCATACTTCTGGCCGTGCTCGGCGACCGGCCGGGCGCGCACGGGGTCGGCACGGACATTTCGTCCGAGGCTCTGGCCGTGGCCAAGGAGAACGCGGCCAACCTGGGTCTGGACAATCGCGCGACCTTCCTGCGCACCGAGTGGGCGGCCGGGTTCGGCGACGCGAGCTTCGATCTGGTGGTGTCCAACCCGCCCTATATTCCGTCCGACGACATCGCCGGCCTCGATCCAGAGGTGCGCGAGCATGATCCGCTGCTGGCGCTGGACGGTGGGCCGGATGGGCTGCAGGCCTATCGCGACCTGGCCCCCGAGATCGCTCGCATCCTCAAGCCTGGCGGAATATTCGCCGTCGAGATCGGCTGGAATCAGGGCGATGCCGTGAAGGCCCTGTTCGAGGCGGCCGGACTGACGGACGTCAAGGTGGTCAAGGATCTGGGCGACCGCCACCGGGTGGTCACCAACGGCCCGGACCCGCGCACGACGCCGATCCGCCAGTCGTGATCGAGGACCGGCCCAACAAACCCCTTGGAAAGGCGGCTGACGCACGCTAAGTCTTCCTCTGTCTCCCACCCAAACCGCACGCCTCGGACCGATCCACGGCCCAGTTCGCGCGCTCGGGGCATGTGACGGTCGGGCCAGTTGTCCGGCGGACCACGGGGCGGCGACAGATTTCCGATCACATCGACAGCGGGGATTGGCCCCGCGCGACACGGAACGACGAAACGAACGACTCCGGCGCCGATAGGCGATCCGGCCGTTCTCTCGAAAGCACACGGTAGCGTCCGATGAGAGATTTCAAGGGCATGAAGCGTCAGCGCGGTCGCAACCGGAAGCCCGGTGGCGGCAGCGGCAATGCGAATGCGGCCAACCCGAACCGGTCGTGGGATTCGCAAGGCCCCGAGAACATCAAGGTCCGCGGCAACGCCCAGACCGTCTACGAGCGATACCAGCAGCTGGCCCGCGACGCCGCCTCGTCGGGCGACCGGGTTCTGGCCGAGAACTATCTCCAGCACGCCGAACACTATTTCCGCGTCCTGCGCGCCCTGCAGCCGGCCCGTCCGGTCAGCGAGATCGCCGCGCGCGAACTGTCCAACCAGGGCTACGACATCGATTTCGAGGACGAGACCGGGGCCCAGGCCGCCGCCTTCCTCGCCGCCCAACAGGCCGCCGACCGCGCCGCCCAGCAGCAGAACGAGGCCCGCGACAATGAAGGCCAGCGTGAGTGGACGCCGCGTCCCCCGCGCGAGAACAACGACGGCCAGCGCGAGGGCAATCAGAACCGCGATCGTGACCGCGATTGGACCCCGCGCCCCCCTCGCGAGAACCGCGACAATCAGAACCAGGATGGGCAGCCGCGCGCCGACGGCGAGGGTCAGGAAGGCGGTCGTCGCGAGACCCGCCGCGAACGCTGGGAGCGTCGCCGCGACGAACGCAACCGCCGCTTCGAGGCCGAGGGCGGCACGCCCGACACGCGCACCTGGGAAGAGGCTGAGGGTCGCAAAGAGGGCCGCGCCGAGAGCGGCCGGGACGACAACATGAGAGTGGGGGGCGACTTCATCGCCTCCACCGCCCCGGTGAGCTACGCCCCGCCCGCCGAGGCGCCCGCCCCGGTCGAGGCCGCCGCGGAACCCGCCGAGCGTCCCGCCCGTCGCACCCGCGCGCCCCGCGCCGAGGGTCCGGTCGATACGGCCCAGGCCCTGCCCGGTTTCCTGACCCGGTCGGCGGCGCCCGCCGCTCCGGCCCCCGCACCGGCGCCGGAAGCGACGGAAGAAGCCGCCGCGCCCAAACGCCGCGCTTCTCGCAAGAAGGCCGAAGCGCCCGCCGACGGCGAGTAGACCACTGGCCGGACGGCGCGTCCGGTTTACCATTATACAACCCATGAGTGTGCAATCTCCGACAACGGAGGTTGCGCCATGGAATTCGTACTGCTCATCGTCGCCCTAGCCCTGGCGGGCTGTCTCGCAGGCGTGAGGCTGGGCCTGCAGGCTCGACAACAGTCCACACGTCTGGCCGAATTGAACGATTCTCTGGAAAGTCGCATCTCCGAGCGCACGCAGGAGTTGCGTCTGGCGCTCGAAGCCTCCGACGAACAGGCCAAGGCCGTCGCCGCCGCCAGCCAAGCCAAGTCCGACTTTCTGGCGGGCATGTCGCACGAGCTGCGCACGCCTCTGAACGCCGTCATCGGCTTCGCCGAGCTCATGCGGATGAATGAGCAGGCCGAGCCGCTGACGCGCCGTCAGTCCCAGGCCGTCGAACAGATCCTGGGCTCCGGCCAGCAACTGCTTAGCCTGATCGAGGAGGTCCTGGACCTCGCCCGCATCGAGGCCGGAAAGTTGTCGATGTCGGTCGAGCGTGTCGATCCCCAGCTGGTCGTGCGCCAGGTCTGCGACAACCTCCGTCCCACCGCCGAGGCCGCCGGGGTGACCCTGCGCGCGCCGGCCCCGACCGCCGGCCTGGGCGTCGTCGCCGACCGGACCCGGCTGCGCCAGGTGCTGAGCAACCTGTTGTCCAACGCCATCAAATACAATCGCGAGGGCGGCGACGTCCTTCTGGAGGTGCGCCAGACCGCCGAGGGCGTCGCTCTGTCGGTGCACGACACCGGCGTCGGCATTCCCGAGGACCGCATGGCCGAGCTGTTCCAACCTTTCAACCGTCTGGGTCGCGAGACCTCCGACGTCGCCGGAACCGGCATCGGTCTGGCCGTATCGCGTCGTCTGGCCGAGGCCATGAACGGCCGGCTGGAGTGCGCCAGCGTCGCGGGGGAGGGCTCGACCTTCACCCTGCACCTGCCTCTGGCCCGTCAGGTCTCGACCCCGATCACGGCCTCATCGATCCCGACCGGGACGCTGCCCGCCGCGACCATGCTCTATGTCGAGGACAACCCGTCCAACATCGCCCTGATGCGCCACGTCATCGCCGCGCTCGGCCCGATCCAGCTGCATGTGGCCGAGAACGGGCACGAGGGTCTGTCGCTGGCGCGGGATCTGAGGCCCGACGTGATCCTCTTGGACATCAACCTGCCGGGACTGTCGGGGTTCGAGCTGAAGGCGCGTCTGGACGCCGATCCCCTGACGCGCGGCATTCCGGTCCTGGCCCTCAGCGCCAGCGCCATGCCGCAGGACGTCAAGCGCGGCAGGGACGCTGGGTTCCGCGACTACCTCACCAAGCCGCTGGACATTCCGGCGCTGGCGGCGGCGCTGAATCGGGCTCTGGGGTCAGCCGAGGACCTGCGGTCGAAGGTGGCGGCCTAGCCGACCCGCTCCAGCCGTGCGGCGAAGAAGCCGTCCACACCGCCGGTCTCGGCCCACATCGAGGGCAGGATGCGCAGCCAGCCTTCGGGCGTCAGGGCTTCGTCGGGCGCGCCGACTGTGGCCGGATCGGCAGGTGCAGTCTTGAACGACGGATTGCGTCGCAGGAAGGCGATGACCTGGGTCTCGCCCTCTTCCCGTTCCAGCGAGCAGACGCAGTAGACCAGGCGGCCGCCTGGACCGACACGCCCGGCGGCCGCGTCGAGCAACCGGTGCTGGACGTCCGCCAGCTTGGCCACGTCGGCGGGTTTGGTGGCGCGAAGGACTTCCGGGTTGCGACGCAGGGTGCCGGTGGCCGTGCACGGCGCGTCCAGCAGGACGGCGTCGAAGGTGCGGCCGTCCTCCCAGTCCTCGCCTGGAGTGACGACGATCTCGGCCGAGAGGGCCGTGCGCTCAAGATTCTGGCGCAGGCGACGCAGGCGCGGCTCGGACCGGTCCAGCGCGACCACGGTCGCGCCGGTGGCGGCCAACTGCAGGGTCTTGCCGCCGGGCGCGGCGCACATGTCCAGCGCGGTCTCGCCGGCCTTGAGCGCCAGCAAACGGGCCGGCACGGCGGCGGCCGCGTCCTGCACCCACCAGCCGCCGGTCTCATAGCCGGACCAGGTCGCGACATCGCCGCGCAGGCCCGAACGGACCGTGCCGCCGGGCAGGACGGCTCCCTCGACGGCCTCGGCCAGGGCGGCGGCGTCCGTATCGGGCTTGAGGCTGAGGTCGGTCGGCGGTTCGTCGCGGGCGGCCAAGGCGATGGCGGCCAGCGTCGCCTCGCCATAGGTCTGTTTCCAACGCGCGGCGATCCAGTCGGGCAGGTTCGATTCCGCCGTCGTCAGTCCGGGCCCTTCGCGCTCGATCCCGCGCAGCACCGCGTTGACCAGCGCCTTGTAGGGCCGCGTCTTCGCATCGCGTTCCGCCAGCTTCACAGCGGTCGAGACGGCGGCGAAAGCGGGGGTCTCCAGCACCAGGGTCTGGGCCAGCGATACGCGCAGGATGGTCCGCACGGCTTCCGGCGGCGACTTCTGCAGGCGGCGGTTCAGGATGGCGTCGATCTCGCCCAGACGTCGCAGGGCCGCCATGGCCACGGCGCGGGCGAAGGCGCGATCCGGGCCGGGCAGGGACTTCAGCTCGGCCGAGGCCATGGCCTCGTCCAGACCGTTGCGACGCTCCAGGGCGGCGTTAAGCAGGACCCCGGCCGCGATGCGCGCCTCGACCCCGATATCGGCGGCCGCATCGGGCTCGCCTGTCCGCACGATCGGCTCGCGGCGCGGCCCGCGCGCCTTGTCGGCCATGCGACGGCCACGCGCGCCCGAGTTCTTGCCCTCGGGCGTCCCCCCGCTCAAACCGAGACCTGCGTGCCGAGTTCGACCACGCGCCCGGGCGGGATGTGGAAGAAGTCGGTCGGGTTGGCCGCATTGCGCATGAGGAAGATGTACAGCTTGTCCTGCCACAGGGGCATCCCCTGCGACGCGGACGGCACCACCGAGCGGCGGCCGAGGAAGAAGCTGGTCGACATGATGTCGAACTTCACCCCCTGCTTGCGGCACTGGCTGAGGGCGCGGGGCACCACAGGGCTTTCCATGAAGCCGTAGCTGAGGGTGATCTTCTTGAAGTCGTCATTGATCGGCTCGATCAGGACGCGCTCGCTCTCGTGCACGCGCGGCCGGTCGGTGGTGCGGACGGTCAGGATGACGTTCTTCTCATGCAGCACCTTGTTGTGCTTGAGATTGTGCATCAGGGCGACCGGAGCGACGTCCGGGTCGCTGGTCAGGAAGATGGCCGTGCCGGGCGAGCGGTGCGGCGGACGGGCGCGCAGCATCTCGATCAGGTCGGTCAGAGGCAGGCTGTCCTTCTTGGACTTGGCCGAGAGGATTTGCGACCCGCGCGTCCAGGTCCACATGACCAAAACCAGGACCGCGCCCAACACCAGCGGCAGCCAGGCCCCGTCGGGGATCTTCAACAGGTTGGAGGTCAGGAAGACGCTGTCGATGAAGCCGAACGGGACCAGGCAGGCCAGCGTCGCCCACAGCGGCCATTTCCACTTCTTGGTGATGACCGAATAGGCCATCAGGGTGTTGATCAGCATGACCCCTGTGACGGCCACGCCATAGGCGGCGGTCAGGTTGTGCGAGCTCTGGAACACGAACAGCAGGGTCAGGACCCCGACCATCAGGAAGGTGTTCACCGCCGGCACGAAGATCTGTCCGGCCTGCGTCTCGGAGGTGAAGCGGATGTCGATGCGGGGCAGGAGGCCCAGCTGGACGGCCTGCTGCGTCACCGAGAAGGCGCCGGTGATGACCGCCTGCGAGGCGATAACGGTCGCGATGGTCGCCAGGGCCAGCATGGGCCAGTAGGCGAACTCCGGCACCATGGACCAGAACGGGTTCTCGGCGGCGGCGGGATTGTCGAGGATCAGGGCGCCCTGACCCAGATAGTTCAGCGTCAGACAGGGCAGGACGAAGCAAAGCCAGCCGGCGCGGATCGGCGCCTTACCGAAATGGCCCATGTCGGCGTACAGGGCCTCGGCTCCTGTCACAGCCAGGAAGACGCTGCCCAGGATGATGAAGCCAAGGAAGCCGTCGTTCAGAAGAAGCATGACGCCGTAGTGGGGCGACAGGGCCCGCAGGACCGAGATGTCGTCGAAGATGTGATAGAGGCCGAGCGCGCCCAGCGACAGGAACCACAGGGCCGTCAGGGGGCCGAACCATTTGGCCAGCCCGGCCGTGCCGCGCGACTGGACCAGGAACAGGCCGATCAGGATCGCGGCCGCGATCGGCACGATGAAGGCGTCCAGACGCGTGCCGACGCCAGGCGCGTCCTTCACACCCTCGATCGCTGAAAGCACCGAGATGGCGGGCGTGATGATGCCGTCGCCATAGAACAGCGCCGCGCCGCAGACGCCGAGAATGAAGATCCACGCCGACCGGCGGCCGATCGCATGGGTCGCCAGCGCCATCAGGGCCAAGGTCCCGCCCTCGCCCTTGTTGTCCGCGCGCATGAGGAAGATGACGTATTTGAACGTCACCACGACCATCAGGGCCCAGAAGGCCAGCGAAACCACGCCGATGATGGCCAACTCGCCGCCGATACCCTGCTGGGCATGGGCGATCGCCTCTCGCAGGGCGTAGAGGGGGCTGGTGCCGATGTCGCCGAACACGACGCCGACGGCGCCGAGGGTCAGCGCCCAGAAGCCAGCCTTCCCGACGCCATGGGCGGCGTGGGAGCCGTGTCCCGAACCAGCGGGGGCGGCGGTGGTCTGAGCAGGCGAGGCGGGGGGAGCGCCGTCGCCGGGGGATGCGTCCCCAGCCATGAATATCCTCCGGGCGCCGCGGTCGGCGGGCCCATCAAAGCGGAGGGCGTTTAGGCTCATTCCGCGGCCGGTTCAATCGCATGGAAACGGTTTCAGTTGCACCGTGTTCGGCAAGCCGGTCCCTGCGGCGAGACGAGGATTTGTGAATCCCGTCGTGCGTGCCTACCTTGGGAGCTGGAACCGGACGAAGATGTCAGACAGTCAACGCTTTCCCGTCGCTGCTCACGCCCTGGCCTATCTGGCCCACAAGGATGCGTATGACGCCGCGCGCGCCTGCCCCAGCGCCATCCTGGCGGCGTCGGTGCCGACCAATCCGGTGGTCATCCGCCGGGTGACGGCCCTGTTGTCCAAGGCCGGGCTGATCGCCACCCGCCCAGGCGCGTCCGGCGGCTCATGGCTGCTGCGGCGGCCCGAGGAGATCCGGCTGGACGAGGTGCTCAGCGCCGTCAACGGCTGCGCCCACCTGGGCTCGCCGCCTCAGGGAGCCAAGGGCTGCCCCATCGGGGAGCATATCCCGCGCCAGGTGGCCAAGGTTCTGACCCTGGCCGATCAGGCCGCCTCGGAATCCCTGTCCAAGATCACCATCGCCGACCTGCTGGCCGAGACATCCGCCGCCCTGGACGGTCTGGAGCCGCACCCGGCCTGCACCGAGGCCATCCGCGCCGCCGGCGCCGTCGCCGCTTAAGGTGACGCGCACGATCCTGATCACCGGCGCCTCTGCCGGCATCGGGGCGGCCCTGGCGCGGGTCTATGCGGAAAAGGGCTGGGACCTGATCCTCACGGCGCGGCGCGAAGGCCCCCTGACGGCGCTCGCCGAGGAGATCTGGAAGACCCACGGCCAGACCGCGACCGTCATCACCGCCGACTTGGCCGACCCGAACGCCCCTGTCGAACTGGTCGAGGCCATCGCGGAGCGAGGCCTGACCGTCGACGGCCTGATCAACAACGCGGGCTTCTCGCGCACCACGGGATTCCTCGCGACCGACCCCGCCCAGCATGCGGCGATGGTGCAGGTCATGCTGTCGGCGCCCGTCGCCCTGTCGCGCTTGTTCCTGCCCGGCATGGTCGAGCGCGGCTTCGGGAGGGTCATCAACGTCGCCTCCCTGGCCGGCCAGATGCCCGCGACCGGTGGGGACACCCTGTACGGCCCGATCAAATCCTTCCTGATCAAGGCGTCCCAAGGCCTGTGGCTGGAGACGCGGGGGACCGGCGTCCACGTCACCGCCCTCTGCCCCGGCTACACACTGACCGAGTTCCACGACGTGAACGGCTCGCGAGAGCAGGTGTCATCCGCCTATCCGTCTTGGATGTGGCAGACGGCCGAGCATGTGGCCCGCGTGGCCTATGACGCCTGCGAGGCGGACCGGCCGAGGGTCACGCCGGGCGCCATGAACAACGTGCTGGCGATGCTCGGCAAGCTGCTGCCCGAGGGCCTGGCGTTGAACATGGTCGCCGGCCATGCGCGGCGGCTGAAGCGGATCTGATCGCCCCGGCTTGAGCCGACGGGCAAATCAACGGAACACCGGGACATGGCGCAGCACGGCCCAACCCTCGGCATCATCGGCACGGGCGGTTTCGCGCGCGAGGTCCTGCCCGTCGCCCGCGCCTTCGTCCGTCATCACCCCCAGCTGAAGATCGAGCCCGGCCGGATCGTCTTCGTCGACCGCGACGGCGGCGACCCTGTCAGCGGCGTCCCGATCCTGTCCGAGGCCGAGTTCGTCGCTCTGGAAGGCGATCGATACTTCACCATCGCCATCGGCGACGGCGTGGTGCGCCAGACCATCGCCGATCGGCTGGAGGAGGCGGGCTGCAAGCCCCTGTCGATTTGCGCCGAGAACGTCATCCTGCCCGACGATCTCGACTGCGGGCCGGGCGCGGTGTTCCAGCCCTTCAGCATGGTCACGGCCGACGCCCGCATCGGCCGCCAGTTCCAGTGCAACATCTACGCCTATGTCGCCCATGACTGTGTGATCGGCGACCATGTCACCCTGGCCCCCCGCGCCAGCCTGAACGGCAATGTGGTGGTCGAGGATCATGTCTATGTCGGCACGGGCGCGGTGATCCGTCAGGGAACGCCCGGCAAGCCCCTCGTGCTCGGGCGCGGCTGTGTCATCGGGATGGGAGCGGTGGTGACGAAGGATGTGGCGCCGGGCGTCACCGTGATCGGCAACCCCGCCCGTCCCCTGGAGGCGAAATGACGGTCTTCTTCATCGCCGAGGCCGGTGTGAACCACAATGGCGACCTCGACCTGGCCCTCCGCCTCGTCGATGTGGCCAAGGCGGCCGGGGCCGACGCGGTCAAATTCCAGACCTTCACCACCGACAAGGTCATCGCCGTCGACGCGCCCCTGGCCGAATACCAGAAGGCCAACGCCGGGGCGCCCTCGGCCGTGGAGATGCTGAAGGGATTCGAGCTTCCTCAGGCCGATTTCGCCCGCATCGCCGACCACTGCCGCGCGGTGGGGATCGAGTTCATGTCCTCCCCCTTCGACCTCGACAGCGCCCGTTTCCTGGCCGGGATCGGGATGACGAAGTTCAAACTGGCCTCCGGCGAGATCACCCACGAAGCCTTCGTGCGCGGCGTGGCCCGACTGGCGGCCGATCACGAGGGCACGGTCATCCTGTCCACCGGCATGAGCACGCTGGACGAGGTCGCAGAGGCCGTTCACTGGATCGAGGCCGAGGGCGATCCCGGCCTGACGATCCTCCATTGCGTCTCCAACTATCCGGCTCCGGCGAAGGACGCGAACCTCAAGGCCATGGACACCTTGGCCGAGGCCTTCGGCCGGCCGGTGGGCTGGTCGGATCACACCCTGGGGGACGCCGTCTCCCTCGCCGCCGTGGCGCGTGGGGCGTCGGCGATCGAGAAGCACTTCACCCTCGACAACGCCCTGGCCGGCCCCGACCACGCCATGTCGATGGACCCGGAGGGCCTCGCTCGCCTGATCGCCGGCATCCGCGCGGTGGAGGCCTCGCTCGGCGACGGCGTCAAACGCCCGGTCGAGGCCGAACGCGAGATCATGACCGTGGCGCGCCGCAGCCTGTTCGCCGCGCGGGATATCGCGGCGGGAGCGGTGGTCTCGCCCGACGACCTCATCGCGCTCAGGCCGGGCGACGGGATCTCGGCGGCGAAACAGGGCGACGTCGTGGGGCGTGCGGCGGTGCGGGCCATCCGGGCCGGGACGAAGCTGACCGACGCCGACCTCGCCTGACGCCCTCTCCTCAGTGCCCGCCCGCCGGATAGGGCGTGGTCACCGACCCGGCGAACATGCCGGGCAGAGCCTCGCCCAGACCCATGATGATGAACTGGATCGCCAGGGCGCACAGGATCAGACCCAGCACCCGCACGATGATGGCCAGGCCGACATCGCCGAGGATCCGTCCCAGCGGCCCCGTCAGGGTGAAGCAGAAGAAGGACACCAGCGACGCCGCCGCGATGGCGGCCAGCGACGCGACCGTCCCCGCCGGGCCGAGCTTCTCGGCCTCGCCGGCCTGGATGATGATGGCCGAGATGGCGCCCGGCCCGATCATCAGGGGGATGGCGAACGGCACGACCAGCCGCTGGAATCTCCGTCGCGCATAGCCGCGCACGTCGTTCAGGTCCGAGGCCGCGTCCTTGTCGGTGAAGCTGGACAGGAAGTCGCCTCGCGCCATGTCCAGACCCAACAGCAACAGAAGCACCCCGCCCGCGATCCGGAACGCCGCCAGCGAGATGCCGAAGAACTGTAGCAAGCCTAGACCCGTGAAGAAGAAGAAGGCCAGGAAGACTGCGGCGAACAGGCAGATCAGGGCCGAGACCGACACCCGCTGGCGCAGGGTCGCCCCGGCCGTCGCCGCCGCGAAGATCGGGATGTTGCCCAGGGGGTCCAGCAGGGCGAACAAGGTCACGAACAGGTTGACCCCCAGATCGAGCGCGTCCATTGCCTGTCCCTTAAGGTCTGATCCGGAAAAGTGTGAGCGGTTTTCCGGTCGGATCAGACCCAGAAACCACTGGACCTTGATTCACGACTTCAGCGAAATCGCGAAGCGATTTCTCCTCAGTCGATCAAGGTCCGGCATCGTCACACGCCGGTCGCCGACGCACCCCTGCGTCCGGTCTAGCCGGTCACGCGGAGCCCGTCGATGACCTCGCCCCTCCTGTCGGACCCGCGCCTGATCGTCGGGCTGGATCTGCCCTCCATCGAGGACGCCCGCGCCCTGGTCGAGCGGATCGGCAATGGCGTCGAGAGCTATAAGGTCGGGCTGACGCTCTTGGCCCGCCCCGGCGGCGTCGCCTTCGCCCACGCGCTTCGCGCCATGGGAAAGACGGTGTTCCAGGACTGGAAGCTGCACGACATCGGCGCCCAGGTCGAAGGCGCGGCCCGGTCGGTGGCCGAGGGCGGCTGCGACCTCCTGACCGTCCACGCAGAGCCTCAGGTCATGAGGGCGGCGGTGAAGGGACGCGGCGGGCACGCCACGAAGATCCTCGCCGTCACCGTCATGACCAGTCTGTCGGACGAGGACCTGAAAGAGATCGGTTATTCGGCCAGGGCCGCCGAGCTGGTCGAGGCGCGGGTGCGTCAGGCGCTGGACTGCGGGGTCGACGGCGTCGTCTCGAGCCCTCTGGAGGCCGCGCGCGTGCGTGAGATCGCGATCGAGGCCGGTCGCCCGGACTTCCTGATCGTCACCCCCGGCGTGCGCCCCGCCGGCGGCGACCTCGGCGACCAGCAGCGGGTGGCGACCCCTGCCGCCGCTCTTCAGGCCGGGGCGACCCATCTGGTCGTGGCCCGCCCGGTGATCGCCGCCGACGACCCCGTGATGGCGGCCGCTCGGATCGCCGCCGAGATGGATGGGGTGCGCTAGGGTTTAGCCCCGCTCGCCCGGTTCCTGACGATAGGGATAACCCTCGCCGGTGTCGCCCGGAGGCAGGTCGCCGTAGTAGCCTTGCGGCGTCTGGATATAGACCGGGGCGGGTTGATAGACCTGCGGCTCGACCGGGGCGTAGGTCGGCTGCGTGTACTGGACCGGCGGCGGGGCGTAGGCGCCCTGGTCATAGGAGGTGGAACCGTAGGCCTGACCATAGGCTCCGCCTTGATAGGCGCTCTGGTCATAGGCGACCGCACCCTGGGTCTGGCCATAGCCGCCGCCCTGGTATCCGCCACCCGCGTATTCGCCGCTGGAATAGCCGCCTTGATAGCCGCCGCCGACGCTGCTGCTCTCGCTGTAGCTCTCGTAGCTGCTGTAGGACCCGCCGCCTTGGGCGCCGGAGTAGCTCTGATGGTAGCCGTAGCCGCCCTGGCAGTTGCACGACGGGCTCGGGGGAGGCGGTGGAGGCGGAGGCGCGGGCGGATAGACGGCTCCGCTGCAGCCGTAGCAGGGCGCCGGGCGCAGACCGCAGCAACGGTCGGTCGTCACATAGCGACGGCCGAAGCCCTGGGCGACATAGCCGAACGGGCGGCTTGGGCCGTAGCCGCGGCCGGTGATGTTGACCGCATAGCCGTAGCCGCCGCCGTAACCGCCCATGTCCACCGGTCCGCCGCCGCCCATGGAAACCACGCCGCCGTATCCGCCGCCGCCCTGGATGGCGCCGACGTCATAGGCCCGGGCGTTGATATAAGCGCCGGCCCGCGCACCGGCATAGGCGCTGGCGTTCGCATTGGCGTTGACGTTCACGTTGATGTTGCCGCCATAGCCGCCGCCATGACCGTGGCCGCCGCCGTGTCCCCCGCCGCCGCCGCATCCGCCGCCGCAGCCGCCACCTCCGCCATGGCCGCCCCCGCCATAACCACCACCGCCGCCATGCTGGCCGCCGCCGCCGCGTTCGCTGGCGAGCGTGGGAGAGGCGCCGAGCAGAAGCAGGGCTGTCAGGATCGAGATAAGCGTTTTCACTGGTCGGACTCCGCGACGTTCGGGCCACCATGAGGCCCCCGAGAGCGGAAGGGTTCCGGATGCTCTCCCTGGGGGAGCAAATCGTTCAAGACGTGGTTAAATCTCGCTTTTTGGGCGTCTAGTCCGATTCAGCGGTCGTACAGATAGGCTCCGACGCCGCAGTAGCAGTCGCGATCCCGGTATCGAACGTGGTGGCCGCCGCGCGGCGCCCGGTCGTCGTTGTAGCCGTAGACGTCGTGATAGCCGCGTCCCGGCGGACTCGACCAGCGCGTCCACTGGGTGGAGCGATCGCTGTAGCCATATCGCCCGCCGCGATCGTGGCCATGGCCGTACTGGACCTGCGGACGATAGGCGCGCGGATCGCCGTAGCCATAGCTCTGGCCATACCCGTAGCTGAATGAACCGGAACCGCCGTACCCGTACTGCACCGGCCCGCCGTAGGGCTGGCCGTAGTTCGACGCGGCAGGGCCGTAGTAGGGCTGCCCATAGGTCTGGGCGGCTGCGACGCCGGGCAGGGCGATGGCGGCGAGGACGATCAGGGCGAGACGACGCATGGAACCCTCCGGGTGAGCGAAAAGGTTAACACCGTTCGCCGGGATTCGTTCGTCGCCTCAGAAATCGACCGCCAGACCCTTCTTCTCCCAGTCGCCATAACGTGTCGGCTCCGGTCCGGTCGGTCCGCCGTGCTCGGTCTGCATCGCCAGGGCCTCGGCCTGCGCGCGGCGTTCGGCGGCCTCGGCCAGGGCGCGTTTGGCGGCCTCGCTCAGGACGCGCGGCGGCTCGGGTTCGGTCGGGGTCTCAGGCGTCTCGTTCATGGGCGGACACATAATCCTGCCGTCCCCGCCGCGCCAGCACCGACACCGCCACAGTCTCGCCCTTGCATCGCGGGGCCTGAGGCCGTTTAAGCGCGGCCAAATCGTCCTCCCGCCGTTCTGCGAAAGACCCGCCATGACCAAAGCGTCCGACAAGCCCGTCAAGAAGGTCGTCCTGGCCTATTCCGGCGGTCTGGACACCTCGATCATCCTGAAGTGGCTTCAGACGCAATATAACGCCGAGGTCGTCACCTTCACCGCCGACCTGGGGCAGGGCGAGGAACTGGCGCCGGCGCGCGAGAAGGCCCTGAAGATGGGCATCAAGCCGGAGAACATCTTCATCGACGATCTGCGCGAGGAGTTCGTGCGCGATTTCGTCTTCCCCATGTTCCGCGCCAACGCCCAGTACGAGGGCGACTATCTGCTGGGCACCTCCATCGCCCGCCCGCTGATCGCCAAGCGTCAGATCGAGATCGCGCGTCAGGTCGGGGCCGACGCCGTCTGTCACGGCGCGACCGGCAAGGGCAACGACCAGGTCCGCTTCGAGCTGGGCTACTACGCCCTCGAGCCCGACATCCGCGTCATCGCCCCTTGGCGCGAGTGGGAATACCGCTCGCGCGAGGCCCTGCTGGACTTCGCCGAGAAGAACCAGATCCCGATCGCCAAGGACAAGCGCGGCGAGGCGCCCTTCAGCGTCGACGCCAACCTTCTGCACTCCTCGTCCGAGGGCAAGGTGCTGGAAGACCCGGCCGTCGAGGCCCCCGAGTTCGTTCACCAGCGCACGATCAGCCCTGAGGACGCGCCAGACAGAGCGACCGTCATCACCATCGGCTTTGAGAAGGGCGACGCGGTCTCCATCGACGGCGTGGCGATGAGTCCGGCCACAATCCTGACCAAGCTCAACGAACTGGGCCACGACAACGGCATCGGCCGTCTGGACCTGGTCGAGAACCGCTACGTCGGCATGAAGTCGCGCGGCGTCTACGAGACCCCCGGCGGCACCATTCTGATCGCCGCCCACCGCGGCATCGAAAGCATCACTCTGGACGGGGGCGCCATGCACCTGAAGGACCAGCTGATGCCGAAATACGCCGAGCTGATCTACAACGGCTTCTGGTTCTCGCCCGAGCGCGAGATGCTGCAGGCCGCCATCGACCTGTCGCAGCAGAAGGTATCGGGAACCGTCCGGGTCAAGCTGTACAAGGGCAATGTCTCGGTCATCGGCCGCGAGAGCCCCAACAGCCTCTATGACCAGGATCTGGTGACGTTCGAAGAGGGCGTGCAGGCCTACGATCACAACGACGCCGGCGGCTTCATCAAGCTCAATGCACTGCGTCTGCGGGTTCTGGCCAAGCGCGACCGCCGGACCTGAACCCAAGCAGCGCCTGACGAAAGGCGCCACGCCTCGCGGTTCGACGAACACGGTCTTGCGCCCAAGAGGGTTCGGGGACATCGTCCGCGAGCCTTTGAGGGAGGGTCCCATGCGCAAATTCGTGTTCGCGGCGATCACCGCCGCCGTTCTTTCGGCAGCCACCGCCTCTCCGGCGCAGGAAGCTCTGCGTGGCGTGATCCCGCCGGCTCAGCAGTGGGTGGACCGGCCCAGCCTGGCGCCAGCGGTGACCGATCCGGCGACGCGCGCCCGGATGAATCAGGAGATCGTCCAGGCCATCACCGCGGCTGACGGCGACCAGGACGAGGCGCGCCAGGCCATCGCCGCCATCGTCGCCCGCTATCAGGCCGCCGCCGAGGCCCAGGCCGCCCGGATGCGTCCAGGCCCCAAATAAGGGTTTGGGCTTGAGCCCGGCGCGGTTTTGAGGAACGGATCGCGGATCGCTTTCCAGAGAGTCTCCATGATCCGCGCCCTGCTTGTCGCCGCCGTCCTTTCGACCGCCGCTCCCGCCGCCCTGGCCCAAACCACGGCCCCCGCGCCGTCGACCGAGGCTCCCGCCGCCGACGCCCCCGGCGAGGCCGAGTTCGAAGCCAGGGCCGAGGCCTTCGGCGAGCGCATGCAGCAGATGGGTGAGGAGATGCAGGCTGCGATCACGGCCGCCGCCGGAGATTCCGCGAAACAGGACGCCGACCTCGACGCCCTCGAGGCGCGATACCAGCCGGACGTCGACGCCTTCGTCGCCGCCTTGGAAGGTTATGTGGCCCAACAGGCGGCGCTCGTGCCGGAAGCCCAGCGCGCCGAGATGAACGCGGGCATCGCCGCCGCTCTGCCACAGATCCGGGCCTATCCCCGCCAGATCCGGGCCCAGGTAGAACAGGCTGCTGCGGCCCCGGCGCCGACCCCGCCGGCGTCCTGAGCTTCGCCTTACCGCGATTTCACTTGAGCTGGAGGGCTGTCGGATCGACCTTGGGGACGAACCCAAGGAGCTCCTCCCGATGATCCGCGCCCTCTCGCTCGCCGCCGCCCTCGCCGTCCTGCCGCTGTCGACCGCCCTCGCCGGCGAGCAGCAGACCCCGTCTGAAGCCGCCATCGAAACGGCTTCGGCGGCCTTCGAGGCGCGGATGGAAGCCTTCGGCGAACGCGCCGAGGCCATCTCCGACGACGAAAGCCTGACCGAGGAACAGCGCGAGACGCGCATCTCCGCCCTGTGGAGCGAGTATCAGCCCGAGGTCGCCGTCTTCACCGCCGAGATCACCCGCCACGCTGGCCAGATCGCGGCCGAGGCCCTGGCCAATATCGACATCGAGGCCCTGGTCTCCGACGCGATGAACGATCCCGAAGTACAGGAGGCCCTGCGTGCGGCCCCCGTGATGGCCGACGGCATCGTCAGCAACGGCGCCTGGAACTCGAACGACCCGGAGCAGCTGGTCACCTACCAGCTGATGGCCCAGTACGCGCTGGATCAGGCCGCCGATGCCGTAACGGCTGAAGACGCAGACGCGGTCGATACCGACGACGCCGGCGAGGACTGACCCCGATATCTCGCTCCCCGTCGGGGGCTTGGCCGATCGTACAGGATCGGCCTGCGACCTCGCGCAGCGAGGGGTAGGGCGGCTCGGTGACGAGCCGCCTTTTCCTTTGAGCGGTGTCCGGTCGCTCGCTCCGACCACCCTCCCCCTTGGGGGAGGGAGATCGCTTTCGTTCTTACCGCAGCGCCGCGTTGTCGAGGTTCAGGTCCGTGATCGGGATGACCTCGACGTTGGGGTGCTTGGCCCGCAGGGCGTCGATGAACTGGGCCGCGTCGCCGACAATGACCACGCTGGCCCGGTCGACCGGCAGGTGTTCGGCGAAGGCCTCCTGCACGTCCTCGCCGTCGATGGCCTCGACCTTGCCGACATAGGCGGCCAGTTCGCTCATCGGCAGCTCGTACAGAGCCAGACCGGCCACCAGGCCGCCCAGACCGTCGACCGTCTCCAGCGACCCGCCGAAGGCGCCGGTCAGGATGGCCTGACGCGTCGTCAGCTCCGACGCCGTCGGCCGGGTCGTCGACAGACGGGTGATCTCGGCCAGGATCAGGTCGGAGACCTCCACCGCCGCATCGTTGCGGGTCTGGGCCGAAGCCGTGAACAGGCCGTCCTCGCGACGCACGCCCAGCGACGAGCGAGTGCCGTAGGAGAGGCCGCGCTTGATGCGGATTTCCTGATTGAGGCGCGAGGTGAAGCTGCCGCCCAGAAGGGTATTGCCCAGCGTCAGCGGGAAGTAGTCGGCGTCGGTGCGCGAGACGCCCCGCAGCGCCACTGTCACGGCCGCCTGACCCGCGCCCGGCTGGTCGATGACGACGACCCGCGTCGGCAGAGGCTCTCCGGCGGGCTCGACTCGCGCCGCAGGCTTGGCGGTCGCGTCGCGCCAGTCGCCGAAGGCCGATTGGGCCAGCGCCCGGGCGTCGGCCTCCGAGATGGCGCCGGAGAAGACGAGGGTCGCCTCCGACGGACGATAATAGGTCCGATGGAAGCCGTTCACATCCTCCCGCGTCAGGGCGGGCAGGGACGTCAGGGTGCCCGCGCCCGGCACGCCGTAGGGAGCGGCGCCATAGACGACGCGGGCCGCCGCCTGAGCCGCCACGGGGCCGGGCGTCGACAGACTGATGCGCAGCCCATCCAGCGTCTGGTCGCGCTGGCGGTCCAATTCCTCCTGGGCGAAGGCCGGATTGCGAACCAGATCGGCCATCAGGGCGAGCGCCTGCGGGAAGACGTTGGCCGGGGCGTTGGCGTAGACGTTGGAGAAGTCCGATCCCGAACCCGCGCCGATGTCGGCGCCCAGCTGTTCGATCTCGGTGGCGATCTGGGGCGCGGTGCGCGTCGTGGTGCCCTGGGTCAGGAGAGCGGCGGTCATGGAGGCCAGACCGGCCTTGCCCGGCGCCTCGTTGGCCACGCCGGCGTCGAAGTTGAGGCGGGCGGAGACCAGCGGCAGGCCGTCCTTCTCCACGACCAGAACCCGCATCCCATTGTCGAGGCGGAAGTCGGCGACCGGCGGGGTGGTCGGGGCGACCGGCTCGGTGGTGGCCGGCAGGGCGGCCCGCTCGGCCTCGGGCAGCAGGGTGAAGACCTGCCCCACGGGGGCGAGATCGGCGAGGGTCACCGGCGCGGTGATCTCGGTCTGTTGCGGGGTCACCGGGTGGGCGTCGTCAGCGTTCAGATAGCGCAGGGTCACCATCCGCTCGTCGGTCAGATAACGGCGGGCGACGCGCTGGATGTCGGCGGCGGTGACGGCCTGGATCTCGGCGATCTCGCGGTCCGCGACCGAGGCGTCGTTGGTGTTGATCAGGGTCCAGCCCAGGACGCTGGCGCGATCCTCGACCGTCTCGCGACCCCGCAGGGCGTCGGCGACCAGTTCGTTCTTGGCCTCGGTCAGTTCGGCGGCTGTGACCGGCTCGTCCCGGAAGCGGGCGACCTCGGCCTTCAGGGCGGCGATGCCGGTGTCGGCGGTCTCGCCCCCGGCCATGATGGCCGTCGCCGACAGATAGCCGGCCTGCTGCGAGAAGTCGGGTGAGGACGTCGCCTGGGCCGCGATCTGCTGGGTGTAGACGAGCGAGCGATACAGGCGCGAGCTCTCGCCGGTCGACAGAATGCCGTCCAGCACGGTCAGGGCCGCGCGGTCGGGGTTGCCGTAGGGGACGGTCGGCCAGGCCAGGACCACGGCCGGAAGCGGCACGTTCGGCGCATGGACCGTCATCTCGCGCGGGCCGGTCGGCTCAGGCTCGGAGGCGTCATTGGCCGGCAGCGGACGGTCGGGATTGCCGATCGGGGCCATGTACCGGTCAATCCAGCCGTCCAGCTCCGCCTGATCGAAATTGCCCGCTACGATCATCACGGCATTGTCGGGCCGGTAGTAGGTGGCGTGGAAGCGGCGCACGTCCTCGATGGTCGCGGCGTCCAGGTTCTCGATCGAGCCGATGGTCGAGCGGCGATAGGGGCTCTGCTGGAAGATCAGCATGGGCAGGAACAGCCGCATCCGGCCATAGGGGTTGGCCAGCACGCCCTGACGGTACTCTTCCTTGACGACGTCGCGCTCGCTCTCGAACACGTCCTCGTTGACGACCAGCGACGACAGGCGGCTGGCCTCGGCGAAGATCAGCCGCTCCAGGTGATTGGCCGGGATGGTCTCGTGATAGGCGGTGACGTCGTCGCTGGTGAAGGCGTTGTTGTTGCCGCCCACGTCCTCGGTCAGGCGGTCGAAGGTCTCGTCCGGAAAGTCCTTGGTCGCCTTGAACATCAGGTGTTCGAACAGGTGGGCGAAGCCCGAGCGATCCTGCGGATCGTCCTTGGAGCCGACGCGGTACCAGACCTGAACCGTGACGTTCGATGTCGTCGTGTCGCGCGCGGTGTAGACGTCCATCCCGTTTGGCAGGGTCCGCTTGACGAAGCCGAGTGGCGGCACCTCGATCCCGGCGGGCGTGGAGGGCTGGGCCTGGGCGAGGGCGGGGGCGCCGGAAAGAAGGGCCAGGGCGGCGACGGCGGACAGCAGACGAGACTTCATGGACGAAACTCCGGGGGAATGCGGCGGGACCGTATCAGGCTGGAAGACCGGCGCACGTTACGGCGGTGTAATGTCGGAGTCTTGGACGGACTCTACTTGCCGAACACCTCGACCCCGATCTCGCCGTCCGGCGTCAACCAGGCCCGCTTCATGCCCTGGCTGTTGAACGGATCGGCGCGGTTGCCCTGCGCATCCAGCGCGATCAGGCCGCCGTCGCCGCCCATGTCGCCGATGCCGGCGATCACCGCCGCGCCCGCCTCGGCGATCGAGGCCCCGCTCTCGACGCGCCAGTGCATCTGGGCCGCCGCCGCCGTGCGAATGAAATACTCGCCCTGTCCCGTGCAGGAGACCGCCACCCGGTCCGTGGCCCAGACGCCCGCCGCCGGTATCGGCGTATCACCCACCCGCCCCGGCAGTTTCCCGAACACCCCGCCGGTCGAGGTCGCGGCCGCCAGCCGTCCCTCGACGTCCAGCACGCAGCACCCGACCGTGCCGTGGCTCAGCGCCGGCCCCTGTCCCGGCGGATGGTTGTCCTCGCCCTGACCCGCGCGGGTGAACCAGGCCTCGGGATGGGTGATCGGCTCGAGCCCATACTCACCCGCGAACCGCGCCGCGCCCGACCCGGCCAGCAGAACATGCGGACTGTGCTCCATCACCGCCCGCGCCGCCCTGATCGGATTGCGATAGCCCTGAAACGCCGCGACGGCGCCGGCCCGGCGATCGGACCCATCCATCAGACTGGCGTCCAGCTCATACTCCCCTGCCAGGTTAGGCGAGGCGCCGCGCCCGGCGACATAGAGGCCGGAATCCTCCAGCAGAACCGTCGTCTCCACCGCCACGTCCAGCGCCGACGTCCCGTCCAGAAGCCGGGCCTGCATGGCCTCGACCACCTCGCGCATATGGGCGATCTCGGCGGTGTAGTCGCGGCTCCGGCGTGCGCCGGCGCCGCCGTGCAGAATGAGGGCGGGGGCGGGCATGGCGTCTCCTGAAACCGTTCGGCCTCTTTCTTTCGGGCCGCCGCCTGATTAGCGTTCTCGCGAAGGACGCGCCACGGGGGTGATGTCTAACTCAACCTGACAGGCGGGCTCACGTAGCGCGAACGCGCGTGAGGCCCGCCGAGCGAAGCGAGACCCAAAAATGCGCGCAGTCCTGTCCAAGACCGTCGGCGGCCCCGACAGCCTCGTCGTCGAGGAGGTCCTCGATCCCACGCCTAAGGCCGGCGAGGTCGTCATCGAGGTCAAGGCGGTCGGCGTGAACTTCCCCGACACCCTCATCATCGAGGACAAATACCAGTTCAAACCCCAGCGACCCTTCTCGCCGGGCGGCGAACTGTCCGGCGTGGTCGAGGCCGTGGGCGAGGGGGTTAAAGGCGTCTTCAAGGGCGACCGCGTCATCGCCATGCCCGGCTGGGGCGCCATGGTGGAGCGGATCGCCGTCCCGGCCGCCAGCGTCATCAAGATGCCCGACGGCATGTCGTTCGAGGAGGGCGCCGCCCTCGTCATGACCTATGGCACCTCATACTACGCCCTGAAGGACCGGGCCCAGCTGCAGCCCGGCGAGGCGCTTCTGGTGCTGGGCGCGGCGGGCGGTGTCGGCGCCGCGGCCGTCGAACTGGGCAAGGCCCTGGGCGCCCACGTCATCGCCGCCGCCTCGACCAACGAAAAGGTCCAGTTCGCGCTGGAACTCGGCGCCGACAACGGCCTGATCTATCCGTCGGGGCCGATGGACAAGGCGGCGCAGAAGGAGCTGTCGGGCGAGCTCAAGCTGGCCTCGGGCCGGGATGGTCCGGACGTGGTCTATGACGGGGTCGGCGGCGACTACGCCGAGCCCGCGCTCCGTTCGATGGACTGGAACGGCCGCTATCTGGTGGTCGGCTTCCCGGCCGGCATCCCGTCCTTCCCGCTGAACCTGACCCTTCTGAAGTCGGTGTCGGTGGTCGGGGTCTTCTGGGGCGCCGCCGCCGCGCGCGATCCGAAGGGTCACATGGCCAACATGGCCGACCTGATGACCATGTACGCCGAGGGCAAGATCAAGCCGCGCGTCTCCCAGACCTTCCCGCTGGAGCGCGCCCACGAGGCCATCCAGGCCCTGTCTAACCGCAGCGTGATGGGCAAGGTCGTGGTGACCGTCGAGTCGTGATCCGCCTCTCGCCCGATCTGGATGTCCAGGCTCTGGCCACAGCCTTCGCGGCGAACCGCCGGCGCCTCCACATCCCGGGCATCCTGGACGCCGACAGCGCCGAGGCCGTCGGCGGGGTGCTGGAGGCCGAGACCCAGTGGAAGGCGACGGTCGCCGCCGGCGGGACCTTCCTGGAACTGCCGCTGAACGGTCGGGTCGCCGCCGATCCCGCCAAACAGGCCTGGCTAGACGAGGCGGCGGTCGACGGGACCAATCCGCTGATCCAGTACATCTTCGACACCCGCCGCCTGACCGCCGATCGGGAACTGGGGCTCGCACGCGGCGACGCGGCCGATGGGACGCTCGACTTCCTCAACTCCAAGGCCTTCATCGGTTTCGCCCGGGCCGTGACCGGCGACGACCGCATCGACTTCGCCGACGCCCAGGCTTCCCGCTACCGGCCCGGTCATGTGCTGATGGCCCACACCGACGCCTCGGCGGGCAAGAACCGTGTCTATGGCTATGTGCTGAACTTCAGTCGCGGCTGGCGCGCCGACTGGGGCGGGCATCTGGTCTTCTACGGGCCGGACGGTCACGTCGAGGGCGGCTGGGTCCCGGCCTTCAACGCCCTGAACCTGTTCGCCGTGCCGACGCCCCACGCCGTGACCCAGGTTGCGACCTTCGCCCCTCAGGACCGGCTGTCGATCGTCGGCTGGCTCAGGTCGAACAGCCCGGTCGGCCCGCAGGCGAAGAGCGAGACCAGCGCCTACTGATCGCGCAGCCGCTCCAGCGCCTTCTCGGCCAGGTCCCGGTGCCGCTTCCTGATATTGGCCCCGAGCGTCGCGATCACGGCCGTGATCACAGCGGCGTCGTCGGTGAAGCCGATGCCGGCCAGCACGTCGGGGATCGCATCCACGGGCATGACAAAATAGGCCAGCGCGCCCAGCATGATCCCCTTGGCCGCCATCGGGGTCTCGGGATCCCGTCCGGCGTAATAGATGGAAACCAGTTGGTTGGCGAAGGGGATGCGCGCCGCGACGCGCCCCAGCTTGGGCCAGAAGCCGGTCTTCACCCGCATCTCGTTGACCCTCTGTACCGAGGGGACGAGCGCCTTCGAAGGATCGATGGCGTCCTCGGGGGTGATCGTGTCGGCGCGTTTGGCTTTGGCGGTCATGGCCGCTAAATCCTCAAAGGAAACTCAGGTTCAAACGATTACATAGGAACGACAGGGATGAAACTCGACAGCAGCATCGCCGCAGTGGTCACCGGCGGCGCCTCGGGCCTCGGAGAGGGCACGGCCCGCGCCATCGCCGCCACGGGCGCCAAGGTCGCCCTGTTCGACCTCAACGCCGAGAAGGGCGAGGCCATCGCGAACGAGATCGGCGGGGTCTTCTGCTCGGTCGACGTCACCGACGACGCCTCGGTCGCCGCCGCCTTCGAGAAGGCCCGCGCCGCCCACGGCCAGGAGCGTCTGACCGTCAACTGCGCCGGCATCGCCACCGGCATGAAGACGGTCTCGCGCAAGAAGGACACCGGCGAGATCAAGGCCCACGACATGGCCCAGTTCGAGCGCACCGTCCGCGTCAACCTGTTCGGCACCTTCCGCGTCCTGTCGCAGTCGGCGGCCGGCATGATCACCCTGGACCCGATGGAGGACGGCGAGCGCGGCCTGATCGTCAACACCGCCTCGGTCGCGGCCCAGGACGGGCAGGTGGGTCAGGCGGCCTATTCGGCGTCCAAGGGCGGCGTCTACGCCATGACCCTGCCGGTCGCCCGCGACCTGGCTCAGGAGGGGGTTCGCATCAACACCATCCTGCCCGGCATCATGTGGACCCCGATGATGGCCGGCATGGACCAGAAGATCCAGGACGCCCTCGCCGCCCAGATTCCCTTCCCCAGCCGCCTGGGCAAACCCTCCGACTACGCCTCGCTCGTGCTGGAGCTGGCCCGCAACGTCTACATCAACGGCGAATGCATCCGCCTCGACGGTGCGATCCGCATGGCGCCGCGCTGATCGCCGAAGGGGCGATCGGCGCTTTCCTGAAGAGGCTGCCGCTCGGCTCGCGGAGCCTCGCTGCTCGAGGCTCGATGGAATTCGCACAAAGGGGCTTGCGAGAAGTCGAGAGGGTCCGCTATACGGCCGCCTCTCGACGAGACGGACGCCCACGCGGCCCCGTTACGGAGTGCGGGCGTAGCTCAGTGGTAGAGCACAACCTTGCCAAGGTTGGGGTCGGGCGTTCGAATCGCCTCGCCCGCTCCAGTCGAGATCAAGAGGCCCGGTCGCGAGATCGGGCCTTTTTGCTGTCCGAGGCGTCGCCATGAAGATCCTGACCCTAGACGGCGCCGCCATCCACGACATCCCGTCCCTGTATGACGAGATCAACCGCGTCCTCATGGCGGGCGAGGACTGGACCTTGGGGCCCAGCCTCGATGCGCTGGACGATCTCCTCTACGGCGGCTTCGGGGCCATCGACGGCGACGAGCCGGTGACCCTGGTCTGGGAGGACTTCGACCGGATGCAGGACGTTCTGGGGCTCGCGACCACGCGCGCCTTCCTGAACCAAAAGCTGGACCGGCCGGAGGTATTCAACGCCAACCTGATCTGCCGCCAACTCGAGGCTTTAGAGCGCGGCATAGGCCAGACCTATCTGGAGATCGTGCTCGAGATCATCACCAGCCACGCCAACATCGAACTCGTTCGGCGTTAGGTCGCGATCCGCCTGCTCCGCGGCGCGATCGGCGCAATGTCGCCGTTATCCAAGCAGATTCTTCCTCGCCCGACAGGGGCAGGACCGATCCGATGACCCAAGCCGCAAGCCCGGCCGCCGACCGCCTCGAAGTCCTGTCCAAGGTCCCGGCGGTGACCCTCGGCTTCTGGCTCATCAAGATCCTGGCGACGACCCTCGGTGAAACCGGCGGCGACACCGTCAGCATGACGATGAAGCTCGGCTATCTGACCGGAACCGCCATCTTCGCCGCCGTCCTGATCGCCCTTGTGGTGCTGCAGGTTCGTGCGAACCGGTTTCATCCGTTTCTGTACTGGACGACCATCATCGCCTCGACGACCGCCGGTACGACCCTGGCCGACTACGCTACCCGGTCGCTGGGGATCGGCTACACGGGCGGGTCCGCTCTCCTGCTGACGGCGGTGCTCGCGTCGCTGGCGGCGTGGAAACTGACCTTGGGCTCCGTGTCGTCCGATCGTATTGCTGAGCCTCGGGTCGAGCTCTTCTACTGGCTCACCATCACCCTGTCGCAGACGCTGGGAACGGCGCTGGGCGACTGGACCGCCGACACGGGCGGGCTCGGCTATCTGGGAGCCGCCGTGGTCTTCGGGGGCCTTTTGGCGCTTGTGGCGGGCTTGACGGTGTGGACGCGCGCCAACCGTATCCTCCTCTTCTGGGCGGCCTTCATCCTGACCCGTCCTCTCGGGGCGGTTGTGGGCGACTTCCTGGACAAGCCGCTCGACCACGGCGGCCTGGCGCTCAATCGCCCTCTGGCCTCCGCCGTTCTAGCCGTCGCGATCCTCGCCCTGATCGTCCTGCTTCCCCAGAAGCCGGGCGGGCATCCGGGCCATCGCCAGTCGATCGCGGCCTAACCGCCAGGCGGCGCCAGCGACGCGGGACGAGGCCACTCCAGCCCGTCGAGCCAAGGAATGCGAATTTATTCCTGATCTGCTCTTGCGCGTCCTGACCCGCCGTCCCATCTCCCTCGGATAGGTCTTTGACACTCTCAAAACGCGCCGATCTTCGGTCACCTCCCGCTGCGCCGTACAAAACGCCCTGTGCGAACCGACTGATTTTGCTGGGCCAAGCGCAGTTTCGTCCGTTTCGTCACGTTTCGTCACCCTAGCTCGCGTCATGACGAAACGGACGAAACCTGCCGGCGCTAGGCCTCCTCAGTCCTCATCCGCCGCGTTCGGATCGATGGCCTCGTCCACCAGCCGACGCCAGTGGGGGTCGGTGTCGTCGACCAGGTCGACGTCGTCCAGCAGGGCCACGACGGCGTCGCCGTCGGGCAGGATCAGGCCCAGCACCTCCATCGGTTCGCCGAAGGCGCCGGGATGAACCTCGGCCTGGACCGCGACCGCCCCCTGTTCGCCCTCGTCGTCCCACCAGATGACCGGCTGGGGCAGGTCCATGTCGATGACCTGCGGATCCTCGCTATCGCCGAGGGCGAAGACCGCCCGTCGCGCCTGGACGTCTTCGAGCGTCGCGACCCGGCCGGTGAAGGGCTTCAGTCGGGACCAGTCGTCGGCGTCGAAGCCGCCCCCGTCCTCAGGATCGATGTCGTCGTTCATGGCGCCAGCTTACGCCGTCGGGGCGCCGGATCAATCAAAGGCCGAGCGCCGCCTTGATCACGCGCCAGTCGATGAACTTGAAGTTCTGCGTCCCCACGTCGTTGACGTCGTCCTGGACCACCACGACCCCTTCGGGGAAGGCGTCCGAGACCCGACCGCCCATCGCCGCCAGGCCGTCGGTGCCGGTCACGCCGTCAACCACGCCGTCCTCGACGACGAACCGGCCCTTGTACTCGGGCACGCCGCTGTCGATGCGCCAGACCGGGAAGGCGCTGTCGCCCTGGCTCGACCCGATCAGATAGCGGGCCGCTCCGTCGGCGAGGATGGTCAACCCTTCCGCGTCGGCGACCAGCACGTCCTCCTCGATCGGCTGGATCAGGGTCCGCGCCTCGCCCGAGACCGGGTTCAGCCCATAGCGCCAGACGCCGACATTCTCCTCGGCCAGGTAGAGGGCGTCGGTCCCGGCGTCGGCGGCGCAGCCCTCGGAGATCGAGCCGATCTCGAAGCGGCGAACCTCGCGCGAGACCGGTTGGCCGGCGGCGTCGGCGCTCAGCACGAACTGGCGCACCTCGCCCTCATGCCCGACGAGGATGGCGTGAACCTCCTCGCCCCGGCGGCCGAAGCAGAAGCCGTAGGGCTCGACCACGTCGGTGCGGATGGCCCCCCAGGGGCGGACCCCGTTCTGGCCGGTCACGGCCGGGTCGAACAGGTAAAGGGAGACCCCCTCCTTGCCCGGCGTCCGGTCGCTGGCGCCCAGCACCACCTGCGATCTGCCCGAGACCATCAGGTCGGCGGCGTCGACATTGTTCAGCAGCCCTTCGGGCATGAATTGCAGCACCGCCCCGTCGAAGCCGTAGATATAGAGGCCCGCCTTCTTGTCGGTGCCGGCGACGAAGCCGGGGGTGGACGTTCCCATGACCACGACCGGGCGCTCGCCGATCCAGACGGCGGGATCGTCGGCCGCGTCCTCGCCGCCGCCAGTGCCGACCGACGGCGTCTCTAGCGTCGCCTGGACCCGGACGCCCGCGCCGATCACACCCTCGCCCTCACCCTGGTAGTCGACCTCATGGGTGGCGCAGGCCGAGAGCAGCAGGGCGGCCAGCGAGACGGCGGCGAGGGTGGAGATCGGGCGGGTCATGGCGGGCCTCTCGAAGCGGGTCGGGCGCGCAGACCATACAGCGACACATCGGGTCAACGGCGCGTCCACGACGGTCCTGCGTCGATACGGTGACGGTCGGTCCGGGATCGGATCAAGCGTCACAATCGCGCTGCCAAACCGAGAAATCGGCGTCGTGGAACCGTCGCTGGCGCGTTGTCGCACCCCGGTATGGCGACGCTCCATCGGGTGAGGCGAAACGTCGCCGGTCCGGATGGGGATCATGCAATGAAACTGGCTCTTCTTCTCGGCGTCGCCCTGACGCCGCTTGTCTTCGCCGGCGCCGCCGCCGCCGAACTCCCGGCCATCTCCGCCGAAGCGCCCGAGGCGGGCGAAACCCTCTACGGCCGGGTCTACGGCGCCAACGGCGCGGGCCTGCCGGGCGCCGAGGTCGTCGTCGTCCAGACCGGCCGCCGCGCCGTCGCCGACGCCCAGGGCGCCTTCACCCTGACCGGCCTCGCCCCCGGCGCCGCTACTCTGGAGGTGCGCTACCTCGGCCTGCCCACGGCGACGCAAGCCGTAACCCTTGAAGCCGGCGTGGCCACCTCGGTGGAAATCCTCGTCGGCGCCGGCGGCGAAGGCGGCGACGAGATCGAGGACGTCGTCGTCACCGGCGTGATCACCGACGGCATCGCCCGCTCGCTGAACCAGCAGCGCTCCGCCTTCGGCACACTGAACGTCCTCTCGGCCGACGCAATCGGCCGCTATCCCGACCCGAACGTCGCCGAGTCGCTGCAGCGGGTGCAAGGCATCGCCATCCAGCGCGACCAGGGCGAGGGCCGCTACATCAACGTGCGTGGCGCGCCGTCGTCCTTCACCGCCGTCTCGGTCGACGGCGTGGCCATCCCGGCCGTGTCGCCCACCACACGCGCGGTCGATCTGGACACCCTGCCGTCCGACATCGTCTCCTCGGTCGAGGTCGCCAAGACCCTGTCGCCGAGCCAGGACGCCGACTCGATCGCCGGCGCGGTGAACATCAATACCCGTTCGCCCTTCGACCATCGCCGCCTGGCGATCAGCGCCTACGGCGGCGGCAGCTACAACGACTACGGCGGCTCGGACACCCGCGCCGGCGCGACGATCTCGAACGTCTTCGGTGCGGACCAGACCTTCGGCGCCCTCGTGTCGCTCAGCTATTCCGAGACCAACCGTCGGCCGGACAATGTCGAGAACGCCTGGAACTTCAACTCCACGGTCAACCGCTATGTGATCGACGAGACCCTGTTCAAGGACTACGAGACCCAGCGCACGCGTCAGGCCCTGACCGGCGCCCTGGAATGGCGTCCGAACGACGCGACCCGCGCCTGGCTGCGCGGCTCCTACGCCCGGTTCAACGACGACGAATACCGCGACACCCTGCGCTTCACCTATTCGGACGGCACGATCGCGGCCGGCGCGACCAATGCGGCGGCCACCTTCAACAACGCTCGCATCTACAAGGCCCTGCGTCACCGCGAGCAGAACAATGAGATCAAGACCCTGAACGGCGGCGTCGAACAGACGTTCGAGAATGGCGCGATCCTGGACATGACGATCGCCTGGGCCGGCAGCGAGCAGACCTATCCGCACCGCGACGAGCTGGTCTATCGCTCGGGCGCCCAGACGCTCAGCTACGACACCACCGACCACTATTCGCCGACCTACGGCGCGTTCGCGTCCAGCTACTACCTGACTCCAGCCAACTTCGCCTTCCGTGAAAACACCTTCCGCTCGAACACGACGGAGCAGGAAGACACCTCGCTGAAGGCCAACCTCGAGCTGCCCAGCGTGATCGGCGACCGCGACGTGATCTGGAAATTCGGCGGCAAGTTCAGCACTCGCGACGTCTTCGCCGACGAGGAACGCTACCGCGACCGCAGCACGACCGCTCCGGTCAATCCGGGCGCGCTGGCCGGACTGCTGAGCGACCGTGAATCGCGCAACTACGACTACGACCTCGGCTTCAAGTTCGATCACGGCCTGGTCAGCGATTATCTCGACCAGATCCGCCTCCTGTCGACCAACGCCGCCGCGCGCCGCATCCCGCAGTCCTGGACCGCCGACTATACGGTCACCGAGGACATCCTGGCCGGCTACGGTCAGGCCCAGTTTGACATAGGCGCCACCAACGTCCTGATCGGCCTCCGCGTCGAGAAGACCGACTTCAACAGCGGCTCCTTCCTGGCCGTGGCCAGCACCGCCGCCGGCAATGTGCAGGGCTATGTGCAGAGCCCGGTCTTCGTCCAGCGCGACCGCACGGACTGGTTCCCGAACCTGACCCTGCGCCATGCCTTCTCGGATGACCTGATCGGCCGCTTCGCCCTGACGCGCGCCATCTCGCGCCCCGACTACGTCGACGTCGCGCCGCGCATTCTAGAAACGACCGACGGCGGCCGGACCACGGTATCGCGCGGCAATCCGAACCTGGAATCGACCCTGTCAAACAACGTCGACGCCGGACTGGAATACTACCTGCGTCCGCTCGGCGTGATCTCCGTCAACGCCTTCTACAAGGACCTGGAGGACTTCCGGTACACCCTGACCTTCGACGGTCCGTACACGACCTCGACCGGCACGGTGACCGCCAACATCACAGAGGCTCTGAACGCCCCGGAAGGTCACCTGGCCGGCGTCGAGTTCAACTGGCAGCAGACCTTCGACTTCCTGCCGGGCTGGGCTTCGGGCTTCGGCGTCTTCGCCAACTACACCCTGACGGACGCCGAGATCAAAACCGACATCTCCTACGCCGGACGCAACGCCTTCGTCCTGCCCGGCCAGTCGGACGAGATCTACAATGCGGCCCTGTTCTACGAGAACTACGGCTTCTCGGCCCGGGTCTCTTATACGCACCGGGGCGACTTCCTGGAGGCGATCAACGCCACCAACGCCGGCTTGGACCTGTACGTCGAGGGTCGCGGCCAGCTGGACTTCACAACCAGTTACGACTTCGGAAACGGGGTGGAAGTGTTCGGCGAGGCCAAGAACCTGACCGACGAGGCAGGCGTCCGCTACTACGGCTCGCGCGAGCGGACCTACGAGTACGAGAAGTTCGGCTACAACGTCTTCATGGGCGTCCGCTTCAAGCTCTAGGCCTTAGAAGCGTCTCCAAACGGGAAGGGCCGGGCGGCGACGTCCGGCCCTTTTCGTTGTTCACACGGCCTTCAACAGGGATCGCGTCAATGCAACTGGACCCGCGCCGGGTCTGGCCCTACCGCCTGTCGGTGGATTTCGGCGCCGGGCTTGCAACCCTGTGAACGACAGTTCTCACGCGTGCCAAGACGGGAAAGACCGAAGATGTTCATGGAAGGCGACATCGACTGGGTGCTGGTGCTGGGCGTCGTCGCCGCAGTGACATCGGTCGTCGCCGTCCTGGCCCTGGTCTTCGCCGCGACCAATCGGACGCGCCATGTCTCGACCTCGGACGAACTGGACGCCGTGTCCAGGGCGCGAGAGGCGGCCGAGACGCGACTGTATGAGACCCTCAACGCCATTCCCGTCGCCCTGGTCCAGACGGATCGCGGCGGCAAATTCGTGTTCGCCAACAGGGCGGCCCACCAGCTCATGGGTCGTCGCGACGCCGAGCTGATCGGCCTGCGCTTCCACTCCGCGACCTGGGGCATCACCTATCCCGACGGCCGGCCGGTGCCGCCGGATCTTCTGCCCAGCGCGCGCGCCCTGCGCGGTCAGACGGTCAAGGGCTTCCAGCACATCCTCGCCAACCCGGCGACGCGTCGCAAGATGCTGGTCTCGGTCACGGCCATGCCGATCGAGGACGCCCAGGGCCAGATCATCGGCTCGACGGCGGCCATCGTCGAGACCGAAGGCCTGACCACGCCCGAAGTGATCGAGCCGGAAGTCCCCGCCGTTCGGCCCGCCGACGACCTGACGCGGCGCGTTTTCGAGGCCGCATCCAGCGCCCTTGTGGTCGTCTCCGCCCACGGCGTCGTCCGCGAGGCCAACGCCCAGGCCCTGGCCCTGTTCGGCCGCGGGCAGGACGTCATCGGCGCCGATTTCGCCGACCAGTTTCTGGGCGAGTCCGAGCGTGTCGAAGGCCGCCAGACACTGCGCGCCGCGATCAACGCCGCGCCCGGTGAGGCCGATTCGATCGTGTCCGGTCAGGGCGGAGCCAACGGCGTGACCTGGCGCATCCTGTCGCTCAGCACCCCGGGTGAGCCCGTCGACGCCCTGCTTCTGGCCGGCGATCCCGTGGCGCAGACGATGGAGATCGAAGCGGAACCTGTCGTTGCGATCGGGGCGCTCGCGGAGCCTGCTATCGACCCGAAAACCGAGGAAACGGAGGACGTCGCCCTGGTCGAGCCGATCGTCGACCTCGCGCCCCAACTCGAGGCCGCCGCCGCGCGCGAGGCTCAGCTGCAGGCGGAACTCGACGCCGCCCGCACCCAGATCGAAACCGAACGCGCCCAGGCCGAACGGGCGGCGGAGGCCGCACGCGCCGAGGTTCTGTCCCAGGTCGAGACCGGCAATGCGGCCTCGCGTCGTCTGGAGAGAGTGGGCCGCCTGACCGGCGGCGTGGCCCAAGATTTCAACGCCCTGCTCGCGGTCATGACCAGCGCGCTCGACATGATGCTGAAGACCGCCGACGATCCCGCGCGGGTCAGACGTCTGGGTCAGGCGGCCCTGGCCGCCGGCCAGCGCGGCGAGGCCCTGACCCGTCGCCTCTCGGCCTTCTCCCAGGGCGAGGACGCTCATGCCCAGGTGCTGGACGCCGGCGTCATGCTGCGCGCCATGGAAAGCCGTCTGCGAGCCCTGGCGGGACCCGGCGTCGACCTGATGATCGAGGGACCGTCGGGCGAAGCCCAGGTGCGGGTCGATCCCGTCGGCTTCGAGGGCGCGGTGCAGGCCCTGGTCCGCAATGCGGTCGAGGCCCAGGATGGCGCCGGATCGGTCGCCGTGCGGCTGGAGGCTCTCGCGGACGGCGGGGCGCGGCTGACGGTGCGCGACACCGGTCCGGGGCTGGACGCGACGACAGCGGCGCGGGCGATGGAGCCCTTCTTCACCACCCGCGACGGGGCGGCCGGTCTGGGTCTGGCCCAGGTCCATGCCTTCGCCCGCCAGTCGGGCGGCGTCCTGACCCTGACCGGCGCGGAAGGCGAGGGCGCGGAGGCGACCCTGACCCTGCCGGCCGCCGGGCAGCGGATTGAAAGCGCGGCCTGATCGCTTGGCTTGGCCAAGGGGCATGATAGGTTAACGAACGTCGTTTCGTTCGGAGGCTGGACTTGAAGATCCTGCGGTTCGTTCTGGTTCTGGCCGTCATCGGCTATGCGGGCTGGCTGGCCTGGCCCTTCATTTCCCCCTTCTTCGAGGGCGCCGATCCCTCGGTCGCGACGGAGCGGGCCTCCGCCACGGTCGAGGCCGGCGGCGGCATCCCCCAGGCCGCGTTATGGATCGGCGCGGTGGTCCTCTATCTGGTCGCGGCCTTCATGCTGGGTTCGGGCAACCCAAGAGCGGCCGTAGCCTACTTCCTCGGCTTCCTCGCCGACGCCGCCCTGCGTCTTGCCATCGACCGGTCCAGCGGCGGGGGACCGGCCAGCGCCTCGATCCAGGCCGATACCTATGCGGGCGGCGGCGCGATCGCCCAGCGATCGGCCGAAGCCGTTCCCGCCGGTCTGGCCGTCGACCCGACCTGGCTGATCCTCGGAGTCCTGCTGGTCGTGGGGGTCATCATCGTGGCGGTGTTGCGACGGAGACGTCGGCAACGACAGGCCGGTCATCTCACCGTCTGAACGCCCCTCGCCAGACGAGGCGAGGGTTCCCATATCCGCCGCAGCGGTTGACCGGAACGGGTCAGGCGCTAGGACAGCGGCCGACTCCCCGTCCGCGACCGATACAGAGGTTTCCATGGCCGACGCCGCCCCCGCCGCAACCGCTTCCTACGATGTCGTCGTGATCGGCGGCGGACCCGGCGGCTACAACGCCGCGATCCGGGCCGGGCAGTTGGGGCTGAAGGTCGCCTGCGTCGAGAAGAACGTCACCCTCGGCGGCACCTGCCTGAACGTCGGCTGCATGCCGTCAAAGGCCCTGCTGCACGCCTCGGAGCTGTTCGAGATCGCCAACAAGGAGTTCGGCACGCTCGGCATTGAGGTCGGGACGCCCAAGGTCAACCTGCCGCAGATGATGAAGCAGAAGGCCGAGAGCGTCACCGCCCTGACCAAGGGCATCGAGTTCCTGTTCAAGAAGAACAAGGCCGACTGGATCAAGGGCGCGGGCAAGATCGTCGGGACCGGCAAGGTCGAGGTGACCGCCGCCGACGGAACCGTCACCACCCTGACGGCCAAGGACATCGTCATCGCCACGGGTTCGGAGCCCACCCCCCTGCCGGGCGTGGACTTCGTCGAGGGCAAGATCGTCGATTCCACCGGGGCCCTTTCGCTTCCGGCCATCCCCAAGAAGCTGATCGTCATCGGCGCGGGCGTGATCGGGCTAGAACTGGGCTCGGTCTGGCGTCGCCTGGGCGCCGAGGTCGTGGTCGTGGAATTCCTCGACAAGGTCGGCGCTGGCATGGACGCCGAGGTCGCCACAGCCTTCCAGCGCGGCCTGACCAAACAGGGCATGACCTTCAAGATGGGCACGAAGGTCACCTCGGCGAAGGCGGCCAAGGACGGCGTGGTCCTGACGCTGGAGCCTGCCGCGGGCGGCGCCGCCGAGACCCTGACCGGCGACGTGGTCCTGGTGGCCATTGGCCGTCGCCCCTACACGGCGGGCCTAGGACTGGAATCGGTCGGCATCGAGACCGACAAGCGGGGCTTCCTGGTCAACGACCACCTGAAGACCGGCAAGGACGGCGTCTGGGTCATCGGCGACGTGACCCACGGGCCGATGCTGGCCCACAAGGCGGAAGAAGAAGCCGTCGCCGTCATCGAATACATCGCCGGCAAGGCGGGCCATGTCGACTACGACCTGGTCCCCAGCGTCATCTACACTGGACCCGAGGTGGCCTGGGTCGGCAAGACGGAAGAGCAGCTGAAAGCCGCCGGGGTCGAGTTCAAGAAGGGTAAATTCCCGTTCACCGCCAACTCGCGCGCCAAGATCAACCACGAGACCGAGGGCTTCGTGAAGGTCCTGGCCGATGCGGCGACCGACAAGGTGTTGGGCGTGCACATCTTCGGCCCGTCCGCGGGCGAACTGATCGCCGAGGCCTGTGTCGCCATGGCCTTCGGCGGCTCGTCGGAGGATATCGCGCGCACCTGCCACGCCCACCCGACCCGCTCCGAAGCCGTCAAGCAGGCGGCCATGGGCGTCGAGGGCTGGACGATGCAGGCTTAAGGGTGGATCTCCACCTCGCCGGCAAGCGCGCCCTGATCTGCGGCGGCTCCAGCGGCCTCGGCCGCGCGGTCGCCGAGGCCCTGGCGGCGGAGGGCGCGCACGTCGCCCTGCTGTCTCGGGACGCCGCAAAGCTGCAGGTCGTCGCCGACGGCATCAATGCGACGGCGACCGCCAAGGCCGTGATCGTCACCGCCGACCTGGCCGATCACGCCTCGCTGCTGGCGGCCGTGGATACGGCCGAGGGACTGCTGGGCGGACCAACCGAGATCCTGCTGAACAACACGGGCGGGCCGCCGCCCTCGGGCGTGGCCGGGCTGGACCCCGAGCTGTGGCGGACGCAGTTCGAGGCCATGGTTCTGTCGGTCTTCCGCCTGACAGACCGGGTCCTCCCGGGCATGAAGGCCGCCGGATGGGGGCGGATCCTGAACGTGGCGTCCTCCAGCGTGGTCGAGCCGATCGCCAATCTCGGCGTGTCCACGGCGCTGCGGTCCTCGGTCGCCGGCTGGGCCAAGACCCTGTCGATCGAGGTCGCGGCCGACGGGATCACCGTCAACACCCTTTTGCCCGGCCGCATCGACACGCCCCGCATCGAAAGCCTCGACAAAGCGACGGCCGAGCGGCGAGGCGTCACGCCGGCCGAGGCGCGGGCGGAGTCGATCAAGACCATCCCCGTCGGCCGGATCGGCACGACGGAGGAGTTCGGCGCCGTGGCCGCCTTCCTGGCCAGCCCGAAGGCCGCCTATGTCACCGGCTCCCTGATCCGCATCGACGGCGGGGCGATCCGGGCGATCTAGACTCCCAGCCCGGAGGACGCGCTGCGCGGCCGGAGCGCGCTGAACCCCATGCGGCGCGCACCATAGTCCAGCTGGATCCGGCGGAAGCGGAACAGGATGTCGGCGCCCAGCAACAGCGCCGGTCGGTCGCTCAGACCCAGGGCGTCGAAGGCGTGCAGGTCTGCGAACAACAGGGACGCGGGCCCCAGGTCATGAGGACCGATCCGCAGGTCGTTCAGAGCGCCGACCCGGGCGTCGATGGTCTGGCCCGTGACGCCGTAGAGGGGGATGGGTCGGCCCGTGATCCGACCGCCGATGGCCCTCAGCAGGGCCGAGTTGCCGATCGAATACTGGGCCCCGCTGTCGACGAAGGACTGGACCGGGACGCCGTCCGCCGTGGCATCGGTCAGGATCAGCTGACCGGAGACGTCGACGCGGGCTCCGATGCCTCCGACAAGGCGCGTCGGGATCACCGAGACGGCGCCCCGGGTGTAGTAGGCCGACCGCGTGTCCGTCATCGTGACCGTGCGGCGGACGAGATCCATCGACAGGCGGAACTGCGACAGGACGTCGAGGCCGAGCAGGCCGTCGGCCGCCAGCATCGACCGATCGAACACCGGCAGGATCAGGTTGCGAAAGCGCCGCCGCCCGAAGCTCATCCGCTCGACCCGGGCCGTTGGCGTGGCCTCGGCCGAGGTGACGCCATGCACCACGACGTTCGGCCCCGGCTCCAGACCCAGGCTCTCGGCCACGTCGCGCGCGATGGAGGTTCTCTCGGCGCCGGTGTCGATCACGAACAGGAAGGACCGGCCCTGGAGCCGGATGAGGGCGGCCATCCGGGTCAGGAGATTGGCGGACAGGGCCAGGGCGTCCGGAGGGGGAACAGGAAGGGCCGGCGCGTTCTGGGCCCGGGCCAGACCGGCGCCGAGAGACAGACAGACAAGGGCGCCGCCGAGCATCTGCCGACGGTCGAGGCCTTCGCGCCGGGGCTTGTCCCTGGTCTGCGTCGTCCGCTGGATCATGGCCGCCTCCCCGCGGCGTTTGCCGAAGCCTATGCCCGGGGCGACGTCACGCCAAGGGGCGGCGGGTTACGGATTCGTCATGCCCGTTGCAGCCGGAAGGTGTATGATGGCGGTGTGAATGGAGGTTCCCGATGCTGTCGATGCTGCTCCTTCTGGCCGCTGCGCCCCAGTCGGCGATCCCGCCGATGCCGCCCGCCCCGGTCCCGGGCGCGCAAGGGACGATGCGGGTCGTGGGCCAGACGCTCCCCGCCTGCGCCCCTGTCACGACGCCGATCAACGACCCGACCACTGGAAATGGGCTTCTCTGGCGCGGAGGACAGGACAGCGTCGCCCTCTATCGCCTGCTGGAGCGTCGGGTGAACGGCTGTCCGGCGCCGATCATCGTCAACTACCGCGTGCCCGGCTCGAACGCCGTCGGCCGCGAGGTGGGACCGGCGCCCCGCCGCTAGGCGCGCGGATGGGCCGAGGCGTAGACGCCAAGAAGGTGGGCGGCGTCGACGGCGGTGTATTTCTGGGTCGTCGACAGGCTGGCATGACCCAGCAGTTCCTGAATGCTGCGCAGGTCCGCGCCCGCGCCCAGCAGATGGGTCGCGAAACTGTGCCGTAGGGCATGGGGCGTGGCGCTGGCGGGCAGGCCGAGGCGGCCGCGCAGCTTCTGGGCCGTCGCCTGCACATGACGGGCGCTGAGCGGGCCGCCACGACGGGCGCGGAACAGGGCGTCGGTCGGCTCGAGCGGGAAGGGCTGGGCGGCGAGGGCCGCGTCCACCGCCGAGCGGACGGCGGGCAGGACCGGGACGATCCGGGTCTTTCCGCCCTTGCCGGTGATGCGCAGGCTCTCGGGCAGGGGAGAGTGCCCCCGGGTCAGGCTCAGCGCCTCCGAAATCCGCAGACCGCAGCCGTACAGCAGGCTGAGCACCGCCGTGTCGCGGAGCGCCTCCCAGGGTTCGGCGTCGGGATCGAGGCCGGGTTCGGCCAGCATGCCCATGGCCTGATCGGCGCTGATCGGTCGGGGCAGGCACGGCTTCACGCGCGGTCCGCGCACCAGGGCGAGCTGGGGCGCTGGCGTGTCGCAGCGGCGGTCGAGGAAGACGTGGAAGGTGCGGATCGCCGACAGGGTCTGGCTGAGCGAGCGGGCGTTCAGGGGGTGGTCGCCGGAGCGACGCTCGGCCAGGTGGGCGCGGAGTTCGGCGGCGGTAATCGTGCAGAGATCGGCCAGGCTCAGCGGGGCGCCGCGATGCCGTTCGAGGAAGGCGAGGTAGAGGCGGCCGATGTGGCCGTAGGCTTCCAGCGTCCGGGGCGACAGGCGACGTTCGTGCGCCAGATGCTCGAGCCAGGCGAAGAGGGCTTGGGGCGCGGTCAGTTCAGGATGGGCCAACGTTCCGCCGTGCGTTCGACGACCCGGGCGATGAAGGCCACCAGTTCGCAGCCCATGCCGGGGGTGAAACCCTCTTCCTCGGAAGAGGCGAAGGCGCAGAGGGCCGGGCGGGCGTCCTCCGCGCGCTCGCCGCCGAGGTGGGGAGCCATGCGGATGAGGGCGACGGACTTCGCCTGTTCCGTCGCGGGGCCGAACAGGTCGAGGCCGTCGAACATGGGTCCAAGCCAGGTCAGGCCGTGGTCGCCGAGCAGGCCGTCGACGCCGCCGGTCTCCAGCCCACGCCAGCCGAAAGGCACGCCGCCGGGCTTCTCCAGAGCGATGGCGGCGCCGGCGAGACCGAACCGGCCCTGCGCCACCGCATCCAGGCGTCGGGCCAGGTCGGAGTGATTGCGCGATTCCATCAGGTCGAGGGCCGCGACATGGGTCTGGGTCTGGGCGGCGAAGTTCGCGCGGGCGACCGATTCGATACGCTTCCTGGCATCGGCCTCGCGCTCGGCGGCCTCTTCGAGGCGGGTCAAGGCGGCGCGGCCGAACTCGACGACGTTTCGGCCATGAGGCTTCAGCCCGATCTCTTCCAGCAGCGAGCGGTCGTCGAGCAGGGTCTGGGGGTTGGCCTGCAGCCAGAAGCGGACGTCGGGCCAGTGGAGATCAGCCATGCCGTGGCCTGGGTCGGCGAACAGGTCTGCGGTCTTGTCCCTGGACGTCACGTCGGCGCTCCTCCCGGAACGCCGGGTCGTAAACTACAGAATGGACTGGCCGGTCTTGCCCCAATCGGCCAGGAAGGCATCAAGCCCCCTGTCGGTTAACGGGTGCTTGATCAGGGCCTTGAAAGTGTCGGCCGGCAGGGTGGCGGCGTCCGAACCGGCGAGGGCGGCGGCGGTCACGTGGGCCGGATGGCGCAGGCTGGCGGCGAGAATCTGAGTCTCGAAGCCGTGGATGTCATAGAGCGCCCGGATCTCTTCCAGCAGCTCCGATCCGACCGCGCCGTGGTCGTCCAGGCGACCGACGAAGGGCGACACGTAGGTGGCGCCGGCCTTGGCGGCCAGCAGGGCCTGGGCGGCGGAGAAGCACAGGGTGACGTTGGTCTGGACGCCCTTGTCGGCGAAGGCGCGGGCGGCGCGCAGGCCGTCCCAGGTCAGGGGCAGCTTCACCACGACGTTGGGGGCGATGGCGGCGAGCTTGTCGCCTTCCTTGACCATCGTCTCGAAATCGGTGGCGACGGCCTCGGCGGAGATCGGGCCCTCGACCAGGGCGCAGATTTCGGCGATGACCTCGGCGATGTTGCGACCCGACTTGGCGATCAGAGACGGATTGGTGGTCACGCCGTCCACCATCCCGGTGGGCAGCATGTCCTTGATGACGGCGACGTCGGCGGTGTCGAGGAAGAGTTTCATGAGGCGGGTTCTAGCTGAGCGGGGGCCTGCGTGAAAGTCGCCTCCGTCCTCATTCCCCTGCCGGTTCACGAAGCCTTCGACTACGAAGTCGGCGAGGGCATGGATCTGGCGCGGGGCGATCAGGTGGCGGTGCCCCTGGGGCCGCGCCTGATGCGGGGCGTCGTGGCCGAGGTGCGGGAGACGACGGGATCCAACCGGCGGCTGAAGGCGGTGGAGAGCCGACTGGATGATCCTGCGCTGCCGCCGGGCACGGTGGACTTCGTGGAGTGGGCCGCGCGCTGGACGCTGAGCCCGCCGGGAGAGATGGCGGCGACGGCGCTGAAGGGGCTGCGGGCGCCTCGGCCCAAGCCGGAGCGGAGACTGCGGCGGGTCGGGGATCGGACGCCGGGAAGGCCCACGGCCGGGCGGACGGCGGTGCTGGAGGCGATCGGCGAACGGGCCATGCCGGGGGCCGAACTGGCGCGGGCGGCGGGCGTGTCCTCTGCGGTCGTGAAGGGGCTGGTCGACGAGGGGGTGCTGGAGGCGTTCGAGGTGGAGGCCGTGGCGGCCTTCGATCGGCCCGATCCGGATCACCGGCCGGCGGTCCTGAACGCGGATCAGGGGGCGGCGGCGGAGGCCCTGGCGACGGCGACGGCGGCGGGCGGGTTCAAACCGTTTCTGCTGGACGGGGTCACCGGGTCGGGCAAGACCGAGGCCTATCTGGAGGCCGTGGCGCGGACGCTGAAGGCCGATCCGGAGGCGCAGGTGCTGATCCTGCTGCCCGAGATCGCCCTGACCCAGGCTCTGATCGAACGGATCACGAGGCGGTTCGGGGCGGCCCCGGCGGAATGGCATTCCGGCGTGACCCCGCCGCGTCGACGGATGGTGTGGGAGGCGGTGGTCGCCGGCCGCTGCAACATCGTGGTCGGGGCGCGGTCGGCCCTGTTCCTGCCCTTCCCGAACCTGAGGCTGATCGTGGTCGACGAGGAGCACGACGGGTCGTTCAAGCAGGAGGACGGGCTCGTCTATCACGGCCGGGACCTGGCCGTGGCGCGGGCGAGGATCGAAGGGGCGACGGTGGTCCTGGCCTCGGCGACGCCGTCTCTGGAAACCCTGTGGAACGCCCATCATGGGCGGTATGGCTGGCTGAAGCTGGCGACCCGGCATGGCGCGTCTGTGTTGCCGGAGATCAGCCTGCTGGATCTGAGGCAGAGCCCGCCCGATCCCCAGACCTGGCTGTCGCAGCCGCTGAGGGAGGCGATCGCCGAGACCCTGATGGCGGGGGAGCAGACCCTGCTGTTCCTCAATCGGCGGGGCTATGCGCCGGTGGTGCTGTGCCGGGCCTGCGGGCATCGGATGACCTCGCCGGACACCGACAGCTGGCTGGTGGAGCATCGCTACACCGGGCGGCTGGTCTGCCATCTGACCGGCTTCTCGATGGTGCGGCCGAAGGTGTGTCCGTCCTGCGGGGCCGAGGACAGTCTGGTCTCGGTCGGGCCGGGCGTCGAACGGGTCGAGGAGGAGGTGCGCCAGCTCTTCCCCGAGGCGCGGACGGCTGTGTTCTCCTCCGACACCATCCCCGATCCCAGGGCGATGCGGGCGATGATCCAGCGGATGACCGACGGGGAGATCGACATCCTGGTGGCCACCCAGGCGGCGGCCAAGGGGCACAACTTCCCGGGCCTCACGCTGGTGGGCGTCGTGGATGCGGACCTGGGCCTGCGCGGCGGGGACCTGAGGGCCGCCGAGCGGACCTTCCAGCTGCTGACGCAGGCGACGGGGCGGGCGGGGCGAGCGGACAAGCCCGGTCGGGCGATCCTGCAGACCTGGACGCCCGAGCATCCGGTGCTGATGGCGCTGGCGGCGGGAGACCGGGACGCCTTCGTCGAGGCCGAGATGGCGGAGCGGGAGGCAGCGTCATTGCCGCCGCACGGGCGGCTGGCGGCTTTGATCCTGTCGAGCGAAGACGCCTCAGCCGTGGAGCGCGTCGCCAGCGAACTGGCGGCGTCGATCCCGAATGCGGAACGGCTAGAGGTCTATGGCCCTGCCGACGCGCCGCTGGGGCTGATCCGGGGGCGGAGGCGGAAGCGCCTGCTGGTGCGAGCGGATCGCGATGTGGATCTGCAGGGGTTTCTGCGGTCGTGGCTGTCCCGGCTGAAGATCCCGGGGTCGGTTCGGCTGACGGTGGACGTGGATCCCTACAGCTTCCTCTAGGCAGCGGTTTCGTCCGGTCTGTCACGGTTCGTCATGACAGGAATAGCGTGACGAAACGTGACGAAACGGACGAAAGGCGGGTCGGACGGGGGTTCGGAATCGGGATGTCAAAGACCGATCCTGGAGGTGGGATCGGCTGCTGGCGGAGGCAAGGAGCCGGTAAGAAAAAATTCCTTATCACCCTCGTTTATCCGTGCGCTCCAGCGAAGGCTGAAGTCCAGAGCCCGGATCGAGGGGGCCGTGATGGCGCACCGGTCCAGCTCCACGGATGGGGTTGGGCGTCAGTACGCCTCGGTCAGACGGACCTCGAACATCTTCGGCCAGTTCTTGCCGGTGACGAACAGGCGGCGGTTCTCGGCGTCCCAGGCGATGCCGTTGAGGACGTCGTCGGCCGGGTTGGCGACCGGGTCGGGGAGCAGGCCGGTCAGGTCGATGACGCCCTTTACCACACCAGTCGCCGGGTCGATGCGGACGATGTAGTTGGTCTGCCACACGTTGGCCCAGACCTCGCCCTCGATGAACTCGAGCTCGTTCAGCCGCTCCAGAGGGCGGCCCATGTAGGTGACCGGGACCGAGCCCGTCTGTTGCAGGGTCACGGGGTCGAGGAAGCGCAGCGAAGGCGAACCGTCCGACAGGATGACGCGCGTGTCGTCATGGGTCAGACCCCAGCCTTCGCCCGCGTAGGAGAAGGTCCCGGCCGGTTCCAGATCGTCGGCGTCCCAGACGAAGCCGTGGCCGCCCTGCCAGGTCAGGGTCAGGACGCGGTCCCCGATGGCGGTCAGGCCCTCGCCGAAGAACTGGTTGTCCAGCTCGCGCTTCTGAAGCACCTCGCCGGACTCGATAGCGACGCGGCGGACGCTGGAGGGGTGGCGGCCGGTGCTCTCTAGAAACTCGCCGTCGTGGATCTCCAGCCCCTGGGTGAAGGCGGCCGGGTCGTGGGGGTAGATGTTGACGACTTCATAGCCATAGCGCGGCGGCCGGACCGGCTGGGGCGCCGCCTGGGCCGCAGCGACCTGGGCCTGTTGCTCGGGCGTCGGGGTCTGGGCGGCGACCGGTGCAGCCGCCAGGGCGACGGCGGCGACCAGTCCGAGGAAGGCGACCCGATGCGACATCAGACCCCCGGTTCTGCGGTTTCGCGCTTGTTCAGCTCGGCCTGATGGGCGGCCGCTGCGGCAGCCTTCTTCTCGGACGACTTGCGACTGGCCATGTTCAATCCCTCGACCAGGGCCGAGAAGGCCATGGCGGCGTAGATATAGCCCTTGGGAACGTGGACGCCGAATCCGTCCGCAATGAGGACGGCGCCGATCATCAGAAGGAAGCCGAGGGCCAGCATGACCACGGTTGGATTCTTGTCGATGAAATTGGCCAAGGGGTCCGAGGCCAGCAGCATGACGGTCACGGCCACGATGACGGCGACCATCATGATCGGCACGTGATCGGTCATGCCCACGGCGGTCAGGATCGAGTCGACCGAGAAGACCAGGTCCAGAAGGATGATCTGGAAGATGGCGGCGCCGGCGTTGTTGATGACCGCATTCTTGACGTCGAGCGCATCGTGGGTCGGGGCCGGATCGACCGTGTGGTGGATCTCCTTGGTCGCCTTCCACAGCAGGAACAGGCCGCCGGCGATCAGGATCAGGTCACGCCAGGAGAAGGCCGTCTCGAAGCCCGGCTCGCCGTGGGCGCCCATCGGACCCGCGATGCCGAGGTCGAAGACCGGGGCGGTCAGGCCGACGATCCACCCGATCGTCGCCAGGAGGCCCAGGCGCATGATCAGGGCCAGGCCGATGCCGATGCGGCGAACGCGCGTGCGGTGTTCGGGGGGCAGCTTGTTCGACAGGATCGAGATGAAGACCAGGTTGTCGATGCCGAGCACGACCTCCATCACGATCAGGGTGATGAGGGCGGCCCAGGCGGCGGGATCGGCGATCAGATGGGCGACGCTGTCGAACATTGTTTCTCTCGGTGGATTCCCCCCTGTAGCGCACGGCCTGCTGCAGAGTTCAAGGCGACGCTAGGGCGCAGCCTGCGACGAAACGACCTCCGGGACCTGATCGACGAGGGCGCCCGCTCCGCCGCCGGCGATGACGGCGGCGCGGACGGCGGCGTGGCTGGCCGCGCTCTGGGCCTCGACATAGATGCGGCCGGCCTGGGGGTAGGCGGCGCGGATGCGATGTTCGAGCCGGGCGACCGTGTCCTCGACCTGGGCGGCGGTCAGGTCGTCGTGGAAATCGAGGCTCATGCAGACGAGGATCTCGTTGGGGCCGAAATGCATGGTGCGGGCGTCGTTCAGGCCGATGACGCCGGGCTCGGCGCGGGCGATGCCCTCGATGCCCTCGCGGGTGGCCGGATCAGCGGCTTCTCCGGTCAGCAGGCTCTGGCTCTCGAAGGCGAGGAAGCCGGCGGTCAGGGCCAGAATGACGCCGATGATCACCGAGGCGACGCCGTCCAACACGGGCAGGTCGAACATCTGACTGGCGACCACGCCGACGAGGGCCACTACGAGGCCCAGAAGGGCGGCGGTGTCCTCGAACAGGACGGTGAAGACGGTCGGGTCCTTGGACGAGCGGATGACGCCGAAGAAGGGACGGCCCTCCCGCTCCTTGTTGAAGGCCTTCAGCGCGACCAGCCAGGAGGCGCCCTCGAACAGGACCGACAGGCCCAAGACGATGTAATTGACCCAGGGGTTCTCGATCGGCTCGGGCGACTGGATGCGCTCGATCCCGTGGGTGATGGAGATGACCGCCCCGACCCCGAAGATCAGGACCGCGACGACGAAGGTGTAGAAGTAGAGCTGAAGCCCGTGGCCGAACGGGTGGCTGGCCGTGGCGGGCCGGGCCGCGCGCTTGAGCCCGATCAGGAGGATGATCTGGTTGCCGGTGTCGACGGCCGAGTGGATGGCCTCCGACATCATGGCGGCCGACCCGGTGAACAGGGCCGCGCCCAGCTTGGTCGCCGCGATCGCGAGGTTGCCCGCCAGGGCGGCGAAGATGACGTTCTTTGAGGTGGAGGCTGCCATAATGTCGCAGGGGTGAAAGCGGGTGCGACCGTATCGTTCCCCGGCTTCGGTTGCGACAGCGAAAAGCCCATGCTATCAGGCGCCCGGCTTCCAGGGGGCGTTTCGATAGAGACGGCCCTTGGCGTGCTTTCCTTAAGCATTTCAAGCCTTTGACCGGCGCGAGGTTCGCGAGCGGTCCTTTTGAACAGATACGCACAGCGGACGGACAGGCCTTGGCTGACGATTTCAGAACGACGGAAGTCGGTGGGCGCTATGCACAGGCGCTGTTCGACCTGGCCCTGGAAACCGGCCGCCTAGAGGCCGTTCGCGCCGACCTGAAGTCGCTGAAGGCCGCCTGGCACGAGAGCGCCGACCTGCGCCGCCTCGCCAACTCGCCGGTCATCGCCGCCGAAGACCAGCAGAAGGGCCTCGTCGCCATCGCCGACAAGGCGAGGTTCGACGGAACCACCAAGAACTTCCTCGGCCTGCTGGCCCAGAACGGCCGCGCCCGCGACCTGGGCGCCGTGATCACCGGCTTCGAGGCCCTGTACTCGGCCCACACCGGCGTCGTGGCCGCCGAGGTCGTCTCGGCCGTGGCCCTGACGACGGCCCAGACGACCCACATCCGCTCGGCCCTGATGCAGGCGCTGGGCAAGGCTCCCGAAATGACCGCTCGCGTCGATCCGTCGATCCTAGGCGGACTCAAGGTCAAGGTCGGCTCGAAGCTGTTCGACGCCTCGCTGAAGACCAAGCTCGACCAGATGAAATTCGCCCTGAAAAGGGCCTGACGTAAACTGCAATCCGCCGCTCGCGGGAAACGCCAACACTGCTGATCGGCCCTGCCGATAGCGCCAAGACCGCCGACGACGCCAACAGCGCCGAACGACAAGACAGAGAGACAGACATGGATATCCGCGCCGCCGAGATTTCGGCCATCCTCAAGTCCCAGATCGCCAACTTCGGCGTCGAGGCCGACGTCTCGGACGTCGGTCAGGTCCTGTCGGTCGGCGACGGCATCGCCCGCATCCACGGTCTGGACAACGTCCAGGCCGGCGAGATGATCGAGTTCCCCAAGGCCGGCGTTAAGGGCATGGCCCTGAACCTCGAGCGCGACAACGTCGGTGCGGTTATCTTCGGCGCCGACGCCGCGATCGCCGAGGGCGACGACGTCCGCCGCCTGGGCGAGATCGTGGACGTTCCGGTCGGCAAGGGCCTGCTGGGTCGTGTCGTCAACCCGCTGGGCGAGCCGATCGACGGCAAGGGCCCGATCCAGTTCACCGAGCGTCGTCGCGTGGACGTGAAGGCGCCGGGCATCATCCCGCGCAAGTCGGTTCACGAGCCGATGCAGACCGGCCTGAAGGCCATCGACACCCTGATCCCCGTCGGCCGCGGCCAGCGCGAGCTGATCATCGGCGACCGTCAGGTCGGCAAGACCGCCGTCGCGATCGACACCATCCTGAACCAGAAGTCGATCAACGTCGAAGGCGCGTCGGAAGGCGAGAAGCTGTACTGCATCTACGTCGCCATCGGTCAGAAGCGTTCGACCGTCGCCCAGATCGTCAAGACGCTCGAAGAGCGCGGCGCCCTGGACTACACGATCGTCGTCGCCGCCACGGCGTCGGAACCGGCGCCGCTGCAGTTCCTCGCCCCGTTCGCCGGCACCGCCATGGGCGAATACTTCCGCGACAACGGCATGCACGCCCTGATCGTGTACGACGACCTGTCCAAGCAGGCCGTCGCCTATCGTCAGATGTCGCTGCTGCTGCGCCGTCCGCCGGGCCGTGAAGCCTATCCGGGCGACGTCTTCTACCTGCACAGCCGCCTGCTGGAGCGTTCGGCCAAGCTGAACGAGGACAACGGTTCGGGCTCGATGACCGCCCTGCCGCTGATCGAGACCCAGGCCAACGACGTGTCGGCCTACATCCCGACCAACGTGATCTCGATCACCGACGGCCAGATCTTCCTGGAATCCGACCTGTTCTATCAGGGCATCCGCCCGGCCGTGAACGTCGGCATCTCGGTGTCGCGCGTGGGTTCTTCGGCCCAGATCAAGGCGATGAAACAGGTCGCCGGTTCGATCAAGGGCGAGCTGGCCCAGTATCGCGAGATGGCCGCCTTCGCCAAGTTCGGTTCGGACCTGGACGTCTCGACCCAGAACCTCCTGGCCCGCGGCGCGCGCCTGACGGAACTGCTGAAGCAGCCGCAGTACTCGCCGCTGACCGTCGAAGAGCAGGTCGTGTCGATCTACGCCGGCACGCGCGGTTACCTCGACAAGGTCGCCGTGGCCGACATCGGTCGCTTCGAAAGCGAACTGCTGGCCCGCATGCACTCGGCGCACCAGTCGATCCTCGACAGCATCAAGTCGACCAAGGCTCTGTCGAAAGAGCTGGAAGCCGAGCTGAAGTCGGCGATCGAAGCCTTCGCCAAGACCTTCGCCTAAGTCTGACCCGGTAAGCTGAAAGAGTAGCGCCCGATGGCCAGCCTCAAGGAAATGCGCAATCGGATCGACAGCGTGAAGTCCACGCAGAAGATCACGAAAGCCCTGAACATGGTCGCCGCGGCCAAGCTGAAGCGCGCCCAGGATCAGGCCGAGAGCGCCCGTCCGTATGCGAAGAAGATGGCTGCGGTCATCGCCAACCTGGCGGCCGGCGTCATGGGCGACGGCGCCCCGAAGCTCCTGGCCGGCACCGGCAAGGACCAGAAGCACCTCGTCATCGTAGCGACAGGCGACAAGGGTCTGGCGGGCGGGTTCAACTCGAACGTCATCCGCGCCGCGCGTGACCGGATCAATACCCTGATCTCGAACGGCAAGGAGGTCCGCATCATCGCCGTGGGCCGCAAGCCGCGCGACGGCCTGACCCGCCTGTTCGGCGACAGGATCATCCAGACGTTCGAACTGTCGGACCACAAGGTCATCGGCATGAACGCCGCCGAGCCGATCGCCAAACTGATTGCGGAAGAGTTCGAGGCCGGCAACGCCGACGTCGTGACCCTGTTCTACAGCCGCTTCCAGTCGGTGATCTCGCAGGTCGCCACGCCCAAGCAGCTGATCCCGGCCGTGGTCGACGGCGACGCCCCGCCGATCGACCTGAACGGCGCGGTCTACGAGTACGAGCCGTCGGAGGAGGAAATCCTCGACGTCGTCCTGCCGCGCAACATCACCACCCAGGTGCTGGCCGCGCTATACGAAAACCAGGCCAGCTTCTTCGCCGCGCAGATGGGCGCCATGGACAACGCCACGCGCAACGCGGGCGACCTCATCGGCGCCCTGACCTTGCAGTACAACCGCAAGCGCCAGGCCCAGATCACCACCGAACTGATCGAGATCATCGCCGGCGCGGAAGCGCTCTGATCCTCCGATCCTGACAGACATAAAAGACCGAAACGGACCCCTCCCGATGACCGACACCGTCGCCAAGAAACCCGCCGCCCCGCGCAAGCCCAAGGCCCCCGCCGCTCCCGTCGCCTCGGCGACCGGCAACGCCGCGATCACCGCCGGAACGGGCGTGGGCAAGGTCGCCCAGGTCATCGGCGCCGTCGTCGACGTCGAGTTCACCGGCCAGCTGCCGGCGATCCTGAACGCCCTCCACACCCAGAACGTCGACCAGAAGACGGGCGAACCCTTCACCCTGGTTCTGGAAGTCGCCCAGCACCTGGGTGAGAACATGGTGCGCACCATCGCCATGGACACGACCGAAGGTCTGACGCGCGGCCAGGCCGTGACGGACACGGGTTCGTCGATCCAGGCGCCGGTCGGCCCGGGCACGCTCGGCCGCATCATGAACGTCGTCGGCGCGCCGATCGACGAGCAGGGCCCGATCAAGACCACGATGTATCGCCCGATCCACCGCGAGGCGCCTTCGTTCGAAGAGCAGTCGACCTCGTCGGAAATCCTGGTCACGGGCATCAAGGTCATCGACCTGATGTGCCCCTACACCAAGGGCGGCAAGACCGGCCTGTTCGGCGGCGCCGGCGTCGGCAAGACCGTGACCATGCAGGAGCTGATCAACAACATCGCCAAGGCGTACGGCGGTTATTCGGTTCTGGCCGGCGTGGGCGAGCGCACCCGCGAAGGCAACGACCTGTATCACGAGATGATCGAGTCCAACGTGAACGTGGACCCGACCAAGAACGGCGGCTCGACCGAAGGCTCCAAATGCGCCCTCGTCTACGGCCAGATGAACGAGCCTCCCGGCGCCCGCGCCCGCGTCGCCCTGACCGGCCTGGCCCAGGCCGAGTACTTCCGCGACGAGGAAGGCAAGGACGTGCTGCTGTTCGTCGACAACATCTTCCGCTTCACGCAGGCCGGTTCGGAAATGTCGGCTCTGCTGGGTCGCATCCCGTCGGCCGTGGGCTATCAGCCGACGCTGGCCACCGAGATGGGCAACCTGCAGGAGCGCATCACCTCCACGAAGAAGGGCTCGATCACCTCGATCCAGGCCATCTACGTTCCCGCCGACGACCTGACCGACCCGGCCCCGGCCGCCTCGTTCGCCCACCTGGACGCCCGCACCGTTCTGTCGCGCGACATCGCCGCCCAGGCCATCTTCCCGGCCGTGGACCCGTTGGATTCGTCCTCGCGGATCATGGACCCGCTGGTCATCGGCGAAGAGCACTACAACGTCGCGCGCTCGGTCCAGGAAGTCCTGCAGCAGTACAAGGCGCTGAAGGACATCATCGCCATCCTGGGCATGGACGAGCTGTCGGAAGACGACAAACTGATCGTGTCGCGCGCCCGCAAGATCTCGCGCTTCCTGTCGCAGCCGTTCTTCGTGGCCGAGCAATTCACCAACTCGCCCGGCAAGTTCGTCTCGCTGGAAGACACGATCCGCTCGTTCAAGGGCATCGTGGCCGGTGAATACGACCACCTGCCGGAAGCCGCCTTCTACATGGTCGGCGCCATCGAAGAGGCCGTCGAGAAGGGCGCCAAGCTGGCCGCGGAAGCCGCCTAAGCATGGCCGGGAAACTCTCCTTCTCGCTGGTGTCGCCTGAGCGCGAGGTCTTCAATGGCCTCGTGGATCAGGTCGACGCGCCGGGCGTCGAGGGCGACTTCGGCGTGCTCGCCGACCACGCGCCCTTCATGACCGCGCTCCGCGAAGGTCCGGTCGTCGTGTTCGACGGCTCGGCCAAGCGCACTTTCGAGGTCAAGGGCGGCTTCGCCGACGTGACCCCGTCGGGCCTGACCATCCTGGCCGAGGCGGCGACGGAAGTCGCGGCCGCCTGAGGCTACGGCGTCGTCGTGACGGCGCTGATCTATCTGCTGGCAGCCGGCGCGGAAATCGCCGGCTGTTTTGCGTTCTGGGCCGTGCTGAGACTGGGCCGGTCGCCGCTGTGGCTGGCGCCGGGCGTGGCGTCGCTCGTGCTGTTCGCCTGGCTGTTAACACGGGTCGAGGCGGATGCGGCGGGGCGGGCCTATGCGGCCTATGGCGGGGTCTATATCGCCGCGTCGCTGCTGTGGCTCTGGCTGGTCGAGCACCGGGCGCCGGACCGGTGGGACCTGATCGGGGCTTTCGTCTGTCTGGTCGGGGCGGCGATCATCCTGCTCGGGCCGCGTGGTTGAAGCCCACCCCCCGTTGTCCTAGATGATCGCCGCAAGACGAGGCCACGCCCTCGCCCCGACGCTCCGGCAGCGGGCCAAGCCCGGGACGGCCCGGCTCTTCGCAAGGAGGGCCGTATCCGTGGCCTGGGTTTCTCTTCTCATCGCCGGCCTGTTCGAGATCGTATGGGCCTATTTCATGAAGCAGTCACACGGCTTCACGCGCCTGTGGCCGAGCGTGGCGACGATCGCCTTCATGGGCGTCAGCTTCGCCCTATTGGCCCATGCGATGAAGTCGTTGCCGATGGGCACGGCCTATGTGATCTGGACCGGCATCGGGGCGGTCGGGGCGTTCGTGGTCGGGGTCGTCCTGCTAGGCGAAGGCCTGTCGTGGATGCGGGTGCTGGCGGCGGTGCTGGTGGTGTCGGGGCTGGTTCTGTTCCGCCTCGCGCCGGGCGGAGAGGCGCACTGAAGCGGAAGCCCCAGCCAGCCCGTGACGCCACAGCGCCTTCGCTGCTAGGCTGAGCCCGTCTGCACAAAGGTCCACCGATGTCGAACCTTGCCTTGCTCGTCTCCCTTGCCCTGACGACCCAGCCGGAGGACGTGGTCGCGTTCGACCGGCTGAAGGCGCTTGCGGGCGACTGGCGCGAGGTCGGGAGCGAACGTCCGATGACCGTAGCCTACCGGGTGATCTCCAACGGTTCGGCGATGCTGGAGACCTGGCGTACACCCTCGGGGCGCGAGACCCTCACCGTCTATGTGCAGGACGGCGACCGGGTTCTCGCCACCCATTACTGCGCCCAGGGCAATCAGCCGACCCTGACGTTGACCGGAGTCGCACCGGCCTTGGAGTTTCAGATGACTTCCGTCACGGGCCTGGACGCGGGCGAGGATCACCTCGACCACCTCAGCCTGAGACTCGAACAGGACACGCTGCATCACAGCGAGACCTATCGAGGGGACGCGGGCGAGGAGACGACCGAATGGCTGTTCAGCCGGGCGCCTTAGCGAAGCCGGAGAAGGCCGCCACAACCTGCTCGTAGGCGGCGCGCTTGAACGGGACGATCAGGTCGCAGGCCTCCGAGAGGTCGCCCCAGCGCCAGGCGTCGAACTCGATCTCTTCGTGCTGGTCGAGGCGGATTTCGGCCTCCTCGCCGGTGAAGCGGAAGGCGAACCAGACCTGTTTCTGACCGTCCCAGGGTTTCCTGCCGTCCCGCTTGTGCTGGGCCTTCAGGGCTTCGGGGAAGTCGTAGATGATCCAGCCTTCGGTGCGTCCCAGGAGGTCGGCGGAGACGACGCCCGTCTCCTCCTCCAGTTCGCGGCGGGCGGCGGCCTCGAGGTCCTCGCCCTTGTCGACGCCGCCTTGCGGGAACTGCCACGAATGCGAGCTTGTCTGGCCCGCGCGGTGGCCGAACCAGACCTGGCCGCTCTGGTTGAACAGGACGACGCCGACGTTGGGGCGGTGGGTGGGGTGGTCTGCCATGGAGGCAATAGGCAATAGGCAATAGGCAATAGGAAGCAAGACGGGCGGGTCAGAGGGTTCGCTATTGCCTGATGCCTAGTGCCTGTCGCCTCGCATTCAGCGCCCCGGCCTTTGCGTCATCGACGACGCCGGGGCCAGCTGAAGCCCGCGCGCGTCCAGACCGGCGGTCCAGCGGGCGGCGGCCTCGACGGTGACGGGGTAGGCGAAGCCTGTGCCGAGCGCGGCGCCGCGCGTCTTGGCCGCCGCTTCTAGCGCGTTCAGGCGACCGATGATGGCGGCGGGGGTCTGGGTCTCGTCGACGATCGTATCGGCGCTGGCGCGGGCCCAGGCGCCCGGACGGCGACGGGCGAGGCCGTCATCCATGAAGGCGACGCCGCGCTGGCGCAGGATGCCGAGAAAGGCGGCCATGCCGGTGTCCGAGGTCACGAACCGGTCGCCCAGATAGTTGGTGACGCCGAAATAGCCGGTGGCGCGGCCGAGCAGCCAGTTCATCTTGGCCGTCACGTCGTCGGGCGTGGCGTTGGCCAGAAGGGTGTAGGGGCCGGGATCGTTGTTGGGATAGCCGGTCGGCTCCATCGGGATCTCGATCATGACCTCGTGGCCCTGTGCGCGGGCGAGGTCGATCCAGCCCTGCAGACCCTGGGCGTAGGGCACGAACGACAGGGTCACGTCGGCCGGCAGGCGTTCAATGGCGGCGCGCGTGGTCACAGCGTTCAGGCCGAGACCGCCGACGATCAGGGCGACGCGCGGCTTGCCGTTCGGCTGGAACGGGCGGGCGTAGGCCTGGGCCGGGACGCGACCGTCGGTGGCGATGACGGGCAGGGCGCCTTGCGGACCCGGCTGGCTGAGGCCTGCGATGGGGGCCTCGGGCAGGGGGGAGGCGGGTTGGGTCGGAGCGGCGATGGCCGAGCCGCCGGCCACGGTCGCGCCGTCGGGCAGGGTGATCAGGGCGTCGCCGCCGGCCGCGCCGGAGGGGTCGGTCATGGGATCGGCGCCCAGACCCTGCCAGGCGGCGAACCCGCCCATGGAGAAGGCTTCGAGGCCGGAGGGGGCGGGCGCCTCGACGGGCGCCTCACGGTGCAGGGCGACGCGAGCGGTGGGCGTCCCGGCGCGGGGATCGCCGAGGACGGTCAGGAACAGGGCGACGGCGCCCAGCAGCAGCAGGCCTGCGCCGCCGACCATGACGGGCGGCTTCTTCAGAACGGCGACGGCCGACTTGAGGTCGAGCTTCGACATCCGGCCCGAGGGCGGGGCGCCGGCCGTGGCGGCGAGGGCGGACTGACGCTTGGCGAACATGGACGACGGACGCTCTGCAATCTGGCGACCGGACGGATTCCGGACGACGATCATCGCGGGCGACTATGGACGGGCGGCGGTTAAGAAAGCCTAACGCGTCGTTATGGATGTTCGTTAGCGATCGCCTCCGGCGGCCGGTCGCGCGGAACCCTTCGCGACGGCAGCGCTTGAACAGACCTTGCTGTCTTTGGAAGGGCTATTCATGACCGACTATTCCATTCGGGATTCCCACGACCACCCGGCGCATGTGCTGGTGTCCTGGCCCGCGGTGATCGCCGGCGCCGTTGTCGGCGTGGCGGTCGGGGCGATGCTGAACCTGCTCGGCGTCGCGCTGGGGGCAGGCGCGTTCAATCCCTATGACCTCGATGGGGGCGATGCCGAGGGCTTCGCTGCGGCGGCCGGGATGTGGGCCGTCGTGGCCAATTCGATCGCCCTGTTCGTCGGGGGTGCGGTGGCCAGCCGCGCGGCCAAATATTCCGATCATCACAAGGGGGCGCTGCACGGCCTCAGCGTCTGGGCGATCGCCTTCCTGCTTGCGATCCTGATCGCCTCGGGAACCGCCGCCGTGAACACCGCCAGCGTCGCGGGCGGCGAGGCGACCCGCATCAATGCCGGCGAGACGGTCGTCGGCGACGCCCTGACGCCCGACTCCCGCGTGGTCGAGGGAACGCTGATCATTCCGCCGACCCAACGGGTCGAGGCGGAGAATACCGCAGACAACACCGCCACCCTGGCGCTCTGGGGCTTCCTGACCATGCTGCTCAGCGGCGCCGCGGCCGTGTTTGGCGGTCTGTACGGCACACGCAACCACCGCTGGCTCTCCAAGGCCGGGCTGGACGGTCGTGTCGAAGCGGACGCCTCGCGGGACACGACGATCGAGCCGCGCGAGCCGCACAAGGTCTATCCGACGCCCCGGAGCTAGGCGTCCCGCGCCGTGCTGCGAAGGCCGGCCGCGATGCTGCCGGCCTTCGTGTGTCCGCCTATTCCTCTTCCGTCGTGTCCTCGGCGGCAGGGGGCGGGGTGGTCCCGTCGCTGACGACGATGCCGGCGGGCGGGGCGACGAGACGGCTGAGGTCCCCGCCGGCGCGCAGCACGTCGAGTGCGCGCTGCAGCTGGTAGTCGGCGTCCTTGTCGTAGTCTTCGCCGGGCGCCTCGTGAGGGGTGTGGGCGCCCTTGCGTTCGGCGCCGATCGAGGCGTCCAGAGCCGTGGCGTAGGCGGCTTCGGAGTAGATGAAGCTGGAGCGGGACACGATCCGGGCCTCGGCCTGGGTGCGGGCGACCTCCAGATCGGGCTCGATGCCGATCTTCTGGATCGAGGCGCCGGAGGGGGTGTAGTAGCGCGCCGTCGTGATCGACAGGGCGCCGTCGCGGCCGCCGTTCATTGGGATGACCGTCTGGACCGACCCCTTGCCGAAGGAGGTCAGGCCGACCAGCACCGCCCGCTCCTGGTCCTTCAGGGCACCGGCGACGATCTCGGACGCCGAGGCCGAGCCGTAGTTGATCAAAACCACCAGGGGCAGGCCGCCGGTCAGGTCGCCGGGACGGGCGGCGTAGCGTTCGATCTGTTCGGGCTTGCGCCCCCGCTGGCTGACGATCTCGCCGCGCTCGAGGAAGGCGTCGGACACGTCGATGGCCGCCGTCAGCAGCCCGCCGCCGTTGTTGCGCAGGTCGAGGACGAAGCCCTTCACGTCCGGGTGGTCGCGCTTGATCTTCTCGATGGCGCTGGTCAGCTCGCGGCCGGTGTTCTCGTTAAAGGTCGAGATCCGCAGATAGCCGAAGTCGCCCTCCATGCGGCTGGTGACGCTCTCGACCTTGATGACCTCGCGGGTCAGGGTCACCTCGCGCGGCTCCTCGCCGTCGCGCAGGAAGGTGACGGTGACCGTGGTGCCCATGGCGCCGCGCAGCTTCTCCGAGACCTGGGTCACGGTCAGGCCGGCGGCGTTCTGGCCTTCGATGGCGGAGATGACGTCGCCGGCCTGGACGCCGGCGCGCGCGGCGGGACTGTCGTCCATCGGCGAAATCACCTTCACCAGGCCGCCCTCTGCCGTGATGGTCAGGCCGACGCCCGAGTATTCGCCCGAGGTCCGCTCCTGCAGGTCCTCGTAACCCTGGGGCGGAAGGTAGTTGGAGTGGGGATCCAGCGCGGTCATCATGCCCGCCAGCGCCGCCTCGATCAGCTTCTTGTTGTCGACGGGGACGACATAGGCCTGTTCGATCACCGCCAGCACGTCGCCGAACAGCTGCAGCATGCGGAAGGTTTCATTGCGCGGCGTCTGGGACGCCACGGTCATGCCGCTGAGGCCAAGGGCCGCCACGGCGGCGCCGGCGATGAGCAGTTTACGCATTCGGTCTCTTTCGGGCCGCCCAAGGGCGGAGGGCTTAGTGAGCAGGGCTGGTGGTAGGTCTTAGTGAGTAGGGCTTAGGGCTTGGGACCACACGCGCAAATCGTGGCGGTCACGCGTTCACCGGATAAAATCAGTGTCATGGAGGCTTGGGAAGCGGTTTCGCCCCAAGACCCAAGCCCTACCTCCCGAGCCCTCAAAGATACGGTGTCGGATCCACCGCCCGTTCGTCGCGGCGGAGTTCGAAATAGACCTCGCCGCCGCGTTCGGCCGAGCCCAGGGCCTGGCCGTCGGCGACGCGCTGGCCGGTTTCCACGGTTACGGCGTCGAGGCCGGCGACGACCGCGCGCCAGCCGCCGCCGAGATCGAGAATGATCACCTCGCCCCAGCCGCTGAGCGGGCCGGCGTGATCGACGCGGGCGCCGGCGGGGGAGGCGACGGGACCGGCGGGAGCGGCCCAGAGTACGCCCTGTCCCGACTTCGTCGCGGCGCCGCCGACCGGAGCCGTCAGGCGCGCGCGGCCGCCGGGCAGGCGGGTGGCCGGCGTCGGCGCGTCGGCGGCGGAGGCGGGGCGACCGCCGAGGTTGCGGATGCGGGTCTCAAGCGCGGCGGCGGCGCGCTCGGCCCGGGCGGCGTCGGCGCGGAGTACGGTCAGGAGGGCGGTTCGGCGCGTGGTCAGGTCCTCGATCTCGGCGCGGCGGTCGCCTTGCGCGCTCTCGGTCGTCAAGAGGCGTTCGGAGGACAGGACGGCCAGACGGCGGATGCGGACGACCTCCGCCTGACGGTCGGCGAAGGTCGCGGCGCGGCGCTGCATTTCCGGGGCCATGGCCTTCATCAGGATGGCGGCGCGGACGGTGTCGACGGCCTCGTCCGCCGGGATCAGGAGCGGCGGCGGGGGCTTGCGGCTCATCATCTGCAGCGCCGAGAGCAGGCGGCCCTGACCGTCGCGGGCGCGGGCCAGTTCGGCGATGATCGCGGCCTCGCGCTGGCTCAACTCACGCAGACGCTGGCGCTGGGACGCGATCTGCATGTCGTCGGCGGACTGATCGGTGCGGAGCGTCGCCAGTTCGCGGTCCAGGGCCGTGATCTCGGCCTGGGCGTCGCGGGCGTCGGCGCGCAGACGCCGGGCGCGGACCTGTTCGTCGCGGTACTGGGCCTGAAGCGAGGACAGGTCGTCCTGAACCGACGCGGAGGCGGGCAGAGCCGCGAGAGCGATCAGGACGGCGGTGGCGGCGGCGCGGTTCATCAGTCGCGATGATAAGGTGATCCGTTCAGGATCGTCACGGCGCGATAGAGCTGTTCGGCCAGCATCGCCCGGGCCAGGGCGTGGGGCCAGGTCTGGGGACCGAAGGCCAGGGTCGATCCGGCGGCAGCGAGGACGCTGGCGTCCAGCCCGTCGGCCCCGCCGATGACGAAGACCAGCCGCCGCTCGCCCCGGTCGCGCAGCGCGGCGATATGGTCGGCGAAGGCGCGGCTGGAGTAGGTCCTGCCGCGCTCGTCGCAGGCGATCAGGTGCGCGCCCTCGGCGGCGGCCAGCAGGAGTTCGGCCTCGGAGGCCTTGCCGGACTTGCGGGGCTCGAGATCGATCAGGTCGAGCGGGCCGAGGCCCAGTGCGCGACCGGCGGCCGTGGCGCGGGCGGCATAGTCGGCGGCGAGAGCGGCCTCGGGGCCACGGCCCGGCTTGCCGATGGCGGCGATGGCGAGTTTCAACCCTTCACCCGCTCATCCCCGCGAAAGCGGGGATCCAGTGCTTTGGGCGATAAACTCATGCGAGGAGCGATACCTGCGACCAGCGCACGATCAGATGACCGACCGTGCCTCACGAAAGACCTGGGTCCCCGCTTTCGCGGGGATGAGCGGACGTGGGTGTCAGACCGACGCCGGCGTGCGGTGGGCGCTGTCGACGGCCCAGATCTTCTCGATGTTGTAGAAGACGCGGACCTCGGGGCGGAACAGGTGGATGATCACGTCGCCGGCGTCGATCAGGACCCAGTCGCAGTGCGGCAGCCCCTCGACCTTCGAGCGACCCAGCCCGTTGTCCTTCAGCGTGCGCAGCAGGTGGTCGGCCAAGGCGCCGACGTGACGGTGCGAACGGCCGGAAGCCACGATCATGCTGTCGGCCATCGGGGATTTGCCCTTCAGGTCGATCAGGACAATGTCCTGGGCCTTGTCGTCGTCCAGCTTGGCCAGGAGGGCGATCTCGAGCGGCGTCGTGCCGGTCGGGACGACGCCCTGGCGGTCGAAATTCGTCTCGTCGTCTTCGCCGTCATCCTCGCTGAACAGCGGGAAGTCTTCGGCGGAATCGTCGGAGAGGTCCTCGTCGTCGCCGTCTTCGGCGTGGATCGGCGCGATCGGGTCCATCTCGTGGGCCGTGTTGGAGACGGCCCCCTCTTTGATGGGAGTGTCTTGCGCATCGTGCGCGGGCGGGGGGGTCAGCGGAGAGCTCCGGGCGGGTTCACTAAACACGTTCCCTACCACGGACAGGTCGAAACGTCACGCAACCGGGTCAAGGCCTTTTCTGGGCGCGCAGGGCCGTGGACGAACTGGGGTTCAGCGGCGCCGTCAGATAGGTCCACGCCGGGGCCTTCATGGTCGGCAGCAGGCGAGCCTCGTTGGACGAGACGCGGTTGCCGGCGAAGCGCCTTGCGGCCGGGGCGGCGCGGCTTTCCAGCAGGCTGCCGGGGCGAGCGATCACGGCCACGGGCATCATCCGCATGATGTCGGTCCAGCCGCGCCAGCGATGGAAATTCTCCAGATTGTCCGATCCCATCAGCCATACGAAACGCACGCCGGGATGACGCGCCTTGAGCGCCCGCAGGGTGTCGATGGTCCAGGTCGTGCCGACGCGGGTCTCGAAGTCCGAGACGATCATCTGGGGACCGCGCGCGAAGGACCGGGCCGAGGCCATCCGCTCGGCCAGGGGCGCGGTCTGGCGGCTGTCCTTCAGCGGGTTCTGGGGCGAGACCAGCCAGACGACGCGGTCGAGGTCGAGGCGCTGAACCGCCGTCTCGGCGACATGGGCGTGGCCGTCGTGGGCGGGATTGAAGGAGCCGCCGAAGAGGCCGACCTTCATCCCTGCGGTCAGGTTCAGCCCGTCCCGCAGCGCCCCGGATCGGGGGCCTGTCGCCTGGGGCGCGGGTCCGGCGTGGAAGAAGGACAAGGCGGAGCGCGCTCGGGCTTATGCTCACGGTTGAGCAAACGAAAGCCCAGCTAACACGTCCGCGCGGGACTTGTCGCGTTCAGCCGCCCGTCTTCTTGAAAGTCTCGCCGATGACCCCGGCGTCCGGGCCGTCGGGGCCGGCGGCCTGACGGGCGCGCTCGCCGGTCTTCTTCACCTCGGCGGACGAGGTCGAGGCGTCGGGCTTGCCCGCCGGATGGGCGCCGTTCTTCTCGCGGCCTTCGGTCTGGTCTCGGTCGGTCATCGCGGTCTCCCTTTCGGGATCAGCGGACGGGCGCGACCATCGGTTCCCTGACTAGGGCGTCCAACCAGCCTCGAAGGTCTCGACCTCGTCGCCTTCGTCGTCAATCTCGCCGCGCGTCTTGCGGACCTCAGCCCAGGCGGCGCGCAGCAACTCGGGCACGCCTTCGCCGGAGACGCCGGAGACCAGCATAGGGCGGCGCCCGGCGACCGCTTCCAGCTGGTCGGCCTTTTCCTCGCGCGCCTCTTCGGTCAGGGCGTCGATCTTGTTGAGGGCCAGGATCTCGGTCTTGTCGCCGAGGCCTTCCCCGTAGGCGTCCAGCTCGCCCCGGATGATGCGGTAGGCCTCCACGACGTCGTCCTGGGTGCCGTCGATCAGGTGGATCAGGGAGGCGGAGCGCTCGACGTGGCCAAGGAAACGGGTTCCGAGACCGGCGCCTTCACTGGCGCCCTCGATCAGGCCGGGGATGTCGGCGATGACGAAACGCTCGCCGGGGCTGAGGTCCACCATGCCGAGGTTGGGGGCGAGGGTCGTGAACGGGTAGTCGGCGATCTTGGGGCGCGCGGCCGAGGCGGCGGCGAGGAAGGTCGACTTGCCGGCGTTCGGCAGGCCCGCCAGACCGATGTCGGCGATCAGCTTCAGCCGCAGCCAGATCCACATCTCCTGGCCTTCCTGGCCCGGATTGGCGTGACGGGGCGCCTGGTTCTGCGGCCCCTTGAAACGGACATTGCCCCAGCCGCCGTTGCCGCCCGAGAGCAGCAGTTCGCGCTGGCCCGCCTCGACCATGTCGAGGACGACGGTTTCCTTGTCCTCGCCCAGGACCTGGGTGCCGACGGGGACCTTCAGGACCACGTCCTCGCCCTTGCCGCCGTGCATCTGGCGGCCCATGCCGTGGCCGCCGGTCTGGGCCTTGAAATGCTGCTGGTACCGGTAGTCGATCAGTGTGTTCAGGCCCTCGACGGCCTCGACCCAGACATTGCCGCCGTGCCCGCCGTCGCCGCCGTCCGGCCCGCCGTTCGGGATGAATTTCTCGCGCCGGAACGAGACGGAGCCCGCGCCGCCGTTGCCGGAACGGATGTAGATCTTGGCCTGGTCGAGGAATTTCATGGGGAAGTTTCTTTTGGGCGCTACCGCTCGACGCGCGGCGTCTCACTGCTTGAGCGCGCGGCCTATAGCCCAAGAGAGCGGCGATTTACAGGCGGGACCGCTTAAGCGGGTCGGTAGCGAGCGCCGGAGATTTCGGGTTCGCCAAGGGGGGTGACGGCCTGACCCTTCCCCCTTGCGGGAGAAGGAGGCGGCGCACGAGAGCGTAGCGATCGTCCTTGCGCCGGCGGGTGAGGAGTCACGCCGGCGGTTATAGCTGGGTTGTGCGAACCCGGTCAGGGCCCGTGTCACCCCTCACCCGATTTCGCCGGAACGACGGCTGCGCCGGCGTGCAAAATCTCCCTCTCCCGCAGGGGGAGAGGGAGAGTGAAGTCAGCCCTTGGCCCAGACGCCGAACGGGTCGGACCAGCTCAGGCCCATGGCCTCGGCGACGGCCGGATAGGTGATCTCGCCCTTCAGGACGTTCAGGCCGCGCGCCAGGTGCGGGTCCTTCTTGAGCGCCTCCAGACCGTGGTCGGCCAGGGCCAGACCGAACGGCAGGGTGGCGTTGTTCAGGGCTTCGGAGGAGGTGCGCGGGGCGGCGCCCGGCATGTTGGCGACGCAGTAGTGGACGACGCCGTCGACGGTGTAGGTCGGGTCTTCGTGGGTCGTGGCCTTCGAGGTTTCGAAGCAGCCGCCCTGGTCGATGGCGACATCGACGAGGACCGAGCCCGGCTTCATCTTCCGCAGGTGGTCCTTCTTGACCAGCTTGGGCGCCTCGGCGCCCGGGACCAGAACGGCGCCGATGACGACGTCGGCCTTGACGATCTCTTCCTCGATCGCGCCGATCGAGGAGTAGCGGGTGATGACGCGGCCGTTGGTGACTTCGTCGATGTAGGCCATGCGCGGGATCGAGCGCTCCAGCACCACGACCTCGGCGCCCAGGCCCATGGCCATGCGGGCCGCGTTCAGGCCGACGACGCCGCCGCCCAGAACCAGGACGCGGGCCGGAGCCACGCCGGGAACGCCGCAGAACAGCAGGCCCATGCCGCCGTTGTGCTTCAGCAGGGTCTCGGCGGCCGAGAAGACGGCGATGCGGCCGGCGACTTCCGACATCGGGGCCAGCAGCGGCAGGCCGCCGCGTGCGTCGGTGACGGTCTCATAGGCGATGGCGGCGCATTTGGAGGCCAGGAGACCCTTGGTCTGTTCCGGATCGGGAGCCAGGTGCAGGTAGGTGTACAGGATCTGGTCCTCGCGCAGCATCTCCCACTCGACCTTCTGGGGCTCCTTCACCTTCACGATCATGTCGGCGTTGGCGAAGACGGTCGCGGCGTCGGCGACCATGGTCGCGCCGGCCTTGATGAAGTCCTCGTCGGTGAAGCCCGCGCCGAGGCCGGCGCCGGTCTGGACCTCGACCGTGTGGCCGTGGGCGACGTATTCGCGCACCGCCGTGGGGGTCAGGCCGACCCGGTGTTCGTTCTTCTTGATTTCCTTGGGAACGCCGACGCGCATCAGATCTCTCCGGTTCAGACGAGCCCCGCGAGACCAACGGCTTGCGGAAGCGGTTGACTGCATCTTCTAGCGGCGACGCCTGTGCAGGTTCCTGTTCTTTTCGCTGGGTGATCGACGTAAAGTCGCAGAACCTTGCGTCTGGAGTCGACATGAAGACCGTTTCCGCCGTCACATTGGATGCGACTGACAGAAAGATGCTCCGCGCCCTGCAACAGGACGGGCGCATGACGAACGCCGATCTGGCCAAGACGGTCGCCCTGTCCGAGAGCGCCTGCCTTCGTCGATTGAGGGCGCTGGAGGGGGCGGGGGTGATCAGCCGCTACGCCGCCATCATCAACGAGCGCGCCGTGGGCCTGCCGATCTCGGTTTTCGTCACCGTGACCCTGTCGTCCCAGGCCGAAAGCGCCCTGACGGCGTTCGAGACGGCCATAACCTCCGTGCCCGAGGTGGTGGAATGCTATCTGATGACCGGCGGGTCCGACTATCTGCTTCGGTTGGTGGTGCGGGATGTCGATGATCTGGAGCGGGTCCACGCCAAGGCCCTGACCACCATTCCGGGGGTGACGCGGGTGTCGTCCAGCGTCGCCATGCGCACGGTGGTCAAGCGTGGGGCCTTGCCCGTCTGAAAACGCGGACCAGACCGAAGATCAGCCAGACGACCGCGATCAGCAGCACCAGATCGCTGACCAGCTTGACCATCCCGTAAAGGGTCACGGTTTCGACCGACCGCGCCATCGCCTCGGACAGAAGCGCCGTGAGGCCGCCCGCTATGAGGAGGGCGAACGGCCAGACGAGCGGCTCGAGGCGTTTCACTTGAGCGCCAGGGTGATCTGTTTGATGTCGACATATTCCTCGATGCCGTGGGTCGAGCCCTCGCGGCCGTAGCCGGACTGCTTGACCCCGCCGAAGGGGGCGACGGCGGTGGAGATCAGGCCGGTGTTGACCCCGATCATGCCCGCCTCGATACGGCGGCCGATGCGCATAGCGCGGTCGAGGTCCCTGGTGAACAGGTAGGAGGCGAGACCGAACTCGCTGTCATTGGCTTTGGTCAGCGCCTCTTCTTCCGTGTCGAATGAGAAAACAGGGATCAGGGGGCCGAAGGTCTCCTCGTGGCGGAACAGTTCGTCGTCGCCGCCAAGCGTGACAGTCGGCTGGAAGAAGCGGCCGCCCAGTTCGTGACGCGCCCCGCCGGTCAGGACCTTGCCGCCCGAGGCCTGGACGCGTTTCAGGTGGTCCTCGACCTTGGCGATGGCCTTGTCCTCGATCAGGGGGCCGACCTTGACGCCATCCTCGAAGGCGGGCCCGACGGGAATCTTCGCGACCTCGGCGGCGAGCTTCCGGGCGTACGCCTCGGCGACCGAGGCCTGGACGTAAACGCGGTTGGGACAGACGCAGGTCTGGCCGGAGTTCCTGAACTTGCCCTTGATCGTCTCGGCCACGGCGAGATCGAGGTCGGCGTCCTCGAACACCATCAGGGGTGCGGCGCCGCCCAGCTCCATCGACACCCGTTTCAGGGTCGGGGCGGACTGTTCGGCCAGCTTGCGACCGACCGGGGTCGAGCCGGTGAAGGACAGTTTGCGGATCAGGGGCGAGGCGGTCAGGACCCCGCCGATAGTCGCCGCGTCGCCGGTGACGACGCTCAGCGCACCCTTGGGCAGACCGGCCTTGTAGGCGAGCTCGGCGAGCGCAATGGCGGTGAAGGGGGTCTGGCTGGCCGGCTTGACCACGGCCGTGCAGCCGGCGGCGAACGCGGGGCCGAGCTTGCGCGTCAGCATGGCCGCCGGGAAGTTCCAGGGGGTGATGAGGGCGCAGGGGCCGACCGCCTCGCGGAACGTCAGGATCACGTGACCGAGAGGGCTGTCCTGCGTCTCGCCGATCAGGCGTTCGGCCTCTCCGGCGAACCATTTGATGAAGCCGTTGGCGTAGGTGACCTCGCCCTTGGCCTCCTCGAACGGCTTGCCGTTCTCCAGCGCCATCAGGGCGCCGAGGCCCTCGGTGTTCTCCTCGATCAGGCGGGCCCATTCGCGCAGGAAGGCGGCGCGCTTGTGCGGGTCGGAGCGGGACCACTCGGGGAAGGCGTCGTGGGCCGCCTGGATGGCGCGTTCGGTCTCGGGCGCGCCGAGGTCGGGGATGTGACCGATGATCTCGCCCGTCGCGGGGTCGTCGACGGCGATGCCCTTTGAGCCGGCGGGGATGGCCTCTCCGGCGATGAAAGCGTGTTCGCGCAGGAGCTTCAATCCGGCGTCGCGGGCGGCGGTGTTCATGGGAAGACCTTCAGCGTCTCCCTCCCCCTGCGGGGAGGGTGGTCGCGCAGCGACCGGGTGGGAGGGCAAGGCGATGCAACGACGGATATAGGGGCTGGGTTGCCTTGCCGCCCCCACCCGGTCTCCGCTTCGCTACGAACACTCTCCTCCGCACGGGAAGGGAGAAATCAGGAACGCCTCACTCGCCGATCGTATGCAGGTCGCGGCCCTTGGTTTCCGGCAGGAAGATCAAGGCGACGATCGCCGCGACCGCCGTGAAGGCGACCGAGTACCAAAGGCCGAAGTAGATGTTTCCCGACCAGGCCACGAGGGCGAAGCTGGCGGCGGGCAGCAGGCCTCCCACCCACCCCGTTCCGATATTGTAGGGCAGGCTCATCGCTGTGTAGCGCACCCGCGTCGGGAACAACTCGACCAGCGCGGCCGCCTGGGGGCCGTAGACGGCGGTGGCGGCGACCATGAAGACCATCAGGATGGCGAAGGCGGCCGGCCAGTTCAGCCGCTTCGGGTCCGCCCTGGTCGGATAGCCGGCCTCGGTCAGGGCCGCTTTCACGCTGGTCTCGACATCGGCGCGGGCGGCCTTGAGGGCGTCGGTGTCGAGGCCGGTTCCCTCGACCGAGGCGATCTCGACCGTGCCGATACGGACGGCGGCGACCGAACCCGGCTCGGCGGCGAGGTTGTCATAGCTGACGCCCGCGTTCGACAGGACGGTCTTGGCAAGGTCGCAGGAGGAGGCGAAGGCGCCCTTGCCCACCGGATCGAACTGGACCGCGCACGCAGCCGGGTCGGCGATGACGGTGACGGGGGCGTTCGTCTGGGCCTCGGCCAGGGCCGGGTTGGCGGCCTGGGTCAGGGCGTGGAAGCCGGGGAAGAGGGCGATCAGGAACAGGACCATGCCGCCGATCATGACGGGCTTGCGCCCGACCCGGTCCGACAGCCAGCCGAAGAAGACATAGAGGAAGGCCGACGCGACGGTGATGGCCAGGATCAGGCCGTCGACGGTCGAGACCTCCACCTTCAGGACCCGCTCCATGAAGAACCGGGTGTAGAAATAGCCGCAGTACCAGACGGCTCCTTGGGCGAACATGATGCCGACCAGGGCGATCAGGACGAAGCGGCCGTTCTTCCAGGTCAGGAAGCTTTCCTTGAAGGGCGCCTGACGGACCTTGCTCTCGGCCGCCATCTTCACGAAGGCGGGGCTTTCGTGCAGGCGGACGCGGATCCACAGCGATACGCCGAGCAGGAGGGCCGAGAGCCAGAAGGGGATGCGCCAGCCCCACGCGTCGAAGGCCTCGGTCCCGACGATCATCCGGGTCGTGAGGATGACGACGAGGGCGCCGATCAGGCCGAGAGCGGCGGTGGTGTTGATGTAGGAGGTCAGAAGGCCCCGCTTCTTGGGCGGCGCGTGCTCGGCGACATAGATGGCCGCGCCCCCATATTCGCCGCCCAGCGCGAAGCCCTGGATGATCCGCATCAGGATCAGCAGTATCGGAGCCAGGATCCCGGCCTGGGAATAGTCGGGCAAGAGACCGATGGCGACCGTGGCGACACCCATCAGGGTGATGGTGACCAGGAAGGTGGTCTTGCGGCCCGTCCGGTCGCCGAACCAGCCGAAGGCCAGGGCGCCCAGAGGCCGCACCACGAAGCCGACGCCGAAGGTCAGCAGCGCAAGGATGTAGGCCGTCGCCTCGCCCACCTCCGCGTAGAAGTGGCGGGCGATGATCGTCGCCAGTGAGCCGAAGATGAAAAAGTCGTACCACTCGAACGCAGTGCCTGCGGCCGAGGCGCCGACGACGGTGCCGAGACCGGGGCCCCTGTCGTCGTGTTCGGTGGTCGCGTCGGTCATGATCTTCCCCAGAGACGGGCGTCTCTGCGGACGCCTCGCGATCAGCCTAGCGACGCCTGCGAAGAGGGCAAGCGAAAGCCCCGCCGGCGGACCGACGGGGCTGACGTAAAGATAACGGCCCGGAGCCTTAGTTCTTGGCTTCCTCGGCGGCGCCGGTGACGGCGTTGCCGGCGGCGGCGGTGTCGCGGCCCACGCCCGAGATGGTGTTGCAGGCGGCCGTGGTCAGGGCGGCGGCGGCGGCGATCAGAACGAAAACCTTGCGCATGGGAGCTCCAATAAACTTCGGGGGGCGAGGGGAGGTCCCGCCTTGTGGAGGATCAACGCGATGTGCGGCTGAGGGTTCCGGGACGGACCTTTTCCGCGCTGGGCTTCAGATCGTCCGGATTGATCGGCACGACGGCCTCCGGGGTGGCGAAGACCATCCGGGCGATGGTGCCGCCGCCGGGGGCGGTCAGAAGCTCGACCTCGCCGCGCAGCTGTTTGGCGAAGGCGCCCATCAGGGTGCGGCCCACGCCGGCGCGGACGGCCTCGTCGGATGAGCCCGGCCCGTCGTCCTGGACTTCCAGCGTGCTCCGGTCGCCATGAACGCGGAAGCGGACCTGAAGCGCGCCGCCCCGACCGGCGAAGGCGTGCTTCTGGGCGTTGGTGATGGCCTCCACCAGCCAAAGCGCCAGCGGCGCCAGCTTGTCGGGATCGACCACGAGACTGTCGGCATCGACGGAGGAGGTGACGGCGTAGCCGCGTCCGGCTTCGGAGGCGACCATCTGGCCCACCAGTTCGGTCAGGAAGACCTGGGCGTCGGCGTAGCGGATGTCGTCGGACTGGTAGAGGGTGCGGTAGATGAGGGCGAGGGCCGATATGCGCTGGCGCGTGTCGCCCAGCGCGGCCTTGGCCGGTTCGTCCTTCAGGGCCCTCTGCTGCATCGACAGCAGCGACGAGATGATCTGCAGGTTGTTCTTCACCCTGTGGTGGATCTCGCGCATCAGCGCGTCCTTCTCCGACAGGCTCTCGTTCAGGGACTTGTCGCGGGTGGCGATGGCCTCGGCCAGTCCATCCAGCGTCTGGGCCAGAAGGCGGATTTCGGCGGGGGCATGGGCGGCCTGGACCGGACGCACCGAATAGCGGCCGCGCGCATAGAGGGCGGCGATCCGTTCCAGATAGTCGAGCCAGCGCACCACGATGCGCTCGGACACCAGCATGACGGCGGCGAAGGCCGTGACCCAGGCCGCCAGCGGCAGAAGAAGCACGCCGATGGGGTTCAGCCGCGCCCAGGACAGCAGGCCAGGCGAAGGAGCGGAAATGACGACATAGACGTCGCGTCCGGCCAGGGCGGCGCCGGCATAGTCCCGGTGCTCTCCCGAGGCGTTGTCGGCGTCGAAGACCGACGACTGTCCGCTCCGCGCGCGTTCGACCCAGCCGAGCAGACCGTGGCCTTCGCCTTCCTGGAAGGTGAAGGCGTCGCCGTCGGTGGAGACAAGCACCCGCCCTTGCGCGTCGGTCAGGGCGGCCTGGGCGTCGTCGGGCAGGGCGGGGTCGTTGATGTCGGGCTGCAGCTCACTCAGCGGCAGGACGGCGGCCATGGCGCCGGCGAAGACGCCGCGCGGTCGTTCCCATCGGACGCCGATGACCAGGGCGGGCGTGTCGGTCAGATCGCCGGAGGCGCGGGCCAGGGCGACGTCCTCGCCCGACTTCAGCCGCTGGAACCAGGGTTCGTCGGCGAAGACCGAACCGCTACCGACCTGAGCCGTGGGGCGGGAATCGCAGACGCTCTGGCCGCCCGCGCCGATCCGGTAGAGGGCGCCGTAGTCGTCGAGGCGCTGGACGAGGTCGGCCAGGCGCGGGCCGCAGATCGGGGCGGACGCCTCCGGCGCGAGCGCGGACAGCAGGACGGCGGCGGCGTCGAGCCGAAATCTCGCCGCCTCGGCCGTGCGCTCGGCGGCGAATTGCAGGTCGGCCCGGCGGTCCTCGGCCTGACGCCGAAACTCGACCTGGGCCTGGAAGGCGCCCAGCAGCAGGATGGGCAGAAGGGCGATGGCCATGGCCAGGCCCAGCCGGAAGCGGATGCCCTGGACGCGGGGGGTCGACACGCCCCGCGCCCAGAATCGGCTGAAGGTGGAGGCCGCGCGCCGGGTGATGCGACCCCGCGCGGGCCTAGCGGACTCCATGATCAGCCTTGTTGTCGCGCGCCGCTCAGGCGGTCGGCGTCGGCCAGGATCGATCGCATCGCGTCGCCCGCCGCCCGGCCGTCACGACCGTAGCCGCCGCGTTCGAGCGTGGCCTGAAGCGCCTTTCGAGCCCGGCTGACGCGGCTCTTCACCGTGCCGACGGCGCAGTTGCAGATCTCGGCCGCCTCTTCGTAGGCGAAGCCTCCCGCGCCGACCAGGATCAGCGCTTCGCGTTGTTCCTCGGGCAGGGTGTTCAGCGCCTGACGCAGTTCGTCCAGGGCGACGGGCGCCTCGGGATCGTCGACGGCGACCAGGGTCCGTTCGGCGGCTTCCTGATCCAGCTGAGACGACCGCCAGGAGCGACGCTTTTCCGAATAGAACTGGTTGCGCAAAATCATGAAGGTCCAGGCCTTCATGTTCGTCCCCATCTGATACGAGGCGCGGGCGTCCCAGGCCTTCATCATGGCGTCCTGCGCCAGATCGTCGGCGGCGGTCGGATCGCCGGTCAGTGTGCGGGCGAAGGCGCGCAGATGCGGGATCAGCTGGACCAGTTCACGCTTGAAGCCTTCGTCGTCGGCGGAAGGCGGCTTGGGCGCGGTCGAGCGGCCAGACGACGCGCTCACGCCTTGTTCTCGTCGGCGGCGCGTTGGTCGGCGCGACGCAGGATGTCCAGAAACTCGTCCGGCACAGGTTCGTTGACGACCTCGTCGAACATGTGGCGCAGCTTCACGCCGATGGCCTGCTGGCGCAGACGCGCTTCTTCCAGCGGCGGTTCACCGCTCGCAGACTTGGGCTTGCGCCCGGACTCCGAGGAATCGATCATTAAATATGAGCCGCCAACCGTTGATCTCATTCACGCGAACACGCCGGCGCTTGTACGCGCCTGGCTTCATCGTTCAGGCCGTCAACGTCGTTCCACCATCAGGGTTCCCACCGACGTCCATTTTATGGTGAAGCTAAAACGCGACGGTATGGAACCGTGGCCATAGTGCGACGTTTCAATCCAGAAGCCGCTCCACGCATTAGGCGCGGCCACGTCGATTTGTCGGGGAATACCTAAATGAGCCTTCTGGCCAGACTTGCGCCGCACCTGCCCTATGTCCGTCGCTACGCGCGGGCCCTGACCGGAGACCAGGCGACGGGCGACAACTATGTGCGCGTCGCCCTCTACCACGTCTTCCACACCATCTGGTCCACGACCGGCGCCCAGCTCGAAGACGGCAGCGGCATTGAGTCTCAAGGCGACGCCTCCAGCCGACTGATGCGGATCGCCCCGCGCTCGCGTCAGGCCTTCCTTCTGACCGCGCTCGAAGGCTTCACGCCTTCGGAGGCCGCCCAGATTCTGTCCGCCGACGCCCATTCGGTCGAGCGGCTGATCGGCGACGCACAGGCCGAGATCGACGCCGAACTGGCCACCGACGTCCTGATCATCGAGGACGAGGCCATCATTTCCGCCGACATCGAGAGCCTGGTGAAGGAGCTGGGCCACAACGTCAGCGCCACGGCGACCACCCATGACGAGGCCGTCGACGCCGTCGCGCGTCACAAGCCGGGCTTGGTCCTGGCCGATATCCAGCTGGCCGACGGCTCGTCGGGCATCGATGCGGTCAAGGACATCCTCAAGAAGTTCGACGTGCCGGTGATCTTCATCACCGCCTTCCCCGAGCGTCTGCTGACCGGCGAGCGCCCGGAGCCGACCTTCCTCATCACCAAGCCCTTCCAGCCGGAGACGGTGAAGGCGGCGATCTCGCAGGCCCTGTTCTTCCACCCGACCCGCCAGAAGGAAGCCGCCTGATCCCAGGCGGTCTCCTCTGACCCATGAAAAGCCCCGCCGGATCGCTCCGGCGGGGCTTTTTGGTTCCGATGACCGGTCAGTTGGCCGGAGGGTTGACGTTCGGCTCAGTCCCGGCCGGCGTCGGAGCGGGCTCGCCCGTCGCATTGGTCGGCGCGTCCGGTGTCGGCGGGCCAGAGTTGTCGAAGGCGGCGGCGTCCACCGTCTGGGCGCCCGTGTTGGCGTTCTGCGAAGCGAAGCCGCCGTTGGAAAGGAACCACATTCCGAGCAGCAGGATCGCCGCGGCTCCGGCAGAAACGATCAGCAGGACGAGGATGCGCTTTCCGGGCCGGGCGCCGCGCACATACTGGGCGTCGACGGGGCGGCCTTCGTGGACCGCGTCGGCCGCTTCGGAATGGGGATCGTGATGGGTCATGGCGGCATCCTTCCGACGGAAAATCTCAGGTCGAGACAACGCCGGGTCAGCGTGGCCGTTCCTTTCGCGTCAGATTTCGAGACAAGCGAAAAAGTTCGCCGGATCGGGGAACGGTTATCGAATGACGCCGTTCTCAATCTGCGGAGGCGGCGACGCCCCCCCCGACTTGGACCGGCCACAGCCGGTCCTGCCGCCTCCGCGCCTCATTCTCGATGATGCCACTAGGCCGGTTCCTTCAGGGAGCCGGCTTTTTCTTTTGCCTTGGTCGTCGGCTTGGTCATGATGAGGGTCTGCAAAAGAAACCAACCGGAGACGATGACCATGGCCCCCAGTTCTGGAAATACGAATCGCCAATGGGTGCTGCGCCAGCGGCCGCAGGGCCTGATCAAGGACGGCGATCTGGAACTGGTCTCCAATGTCGTGCCGGACCTGAAGGACGGCGAGGTTCTGGTCCGCACCATCTATCTGTCGCTGGACCCGACCAACCGAACCTGGATGAACGACGCGGTGGGCTATCTCCCCCCGGTAGGCCTGGGCGAGGTCATGCGCGGCCTGACGCTGGGCGTGATCGAAGACTCGAAATCCCAGAAGTTCGCGGTCGGGGACTTGGTCACCACAGCGATGGGCGGCTGGTCCGACTACGGAGTGGTGCCGGACACGGGCGTGTCGCGCGTCCACCGCGCGCCGGGGCTGCCACTGACGGCCAACATGTCGGTGCTCGGCATGACGGGCCTGACCGCCTGGGCGGGCGTCACCGACGTCCTGCGTCCGGAGCCCGGTCAGGTCATGGTCATCTCGGCCGCCGCCGGCGCCGTCGGCTCCATCGCCGGTCAGATCGCCAAGCAGAAGGGCGCCCATGTCATCGGCATCGCCGGCGGCCCGGAGAAATGCCGCTGGCTGACCGAGGACCTCGGGTTCGACGCCGCCATCGACTACAAAAACGAGGACGTCGGCGAGGCGCTGGACCGTCTGGCCCCGAACGGCGTCGACCTCAATTTCGAGAACGTCGGCGGCGACATCATGGTGGCGGTCTGGAACCGGCTGAACATCCACGCCCGCATGGCCGTCTGCGGCATGGTTTCGGCCTACAACGCCACGAAGCGCCCGCCCTCGCCAGACCTCAGCCGCCTGATTACCCACAGAATGACGATGCAGGGCTTCCTGGTCATGGACTATTCGCCGCGCGCCAAAGAGTTCGTGGCCGAGGTCGGTCCGTGGCTGGCCTCGGGCAAGGTCCAGTGGAAGGTTCACGTCGACAACGGTCTGGAAGGCGCGCTGACGTCGCTGAACCGCCTGTTCACGGGCGACCACGACGGCAAGCTTCTGGTACGGGTGTCCGAAGAACCCGCCTGAACCCATAGGGACAGACCATGGCCGATCCGCTTCACGTCCATTTCGAGGATCTCGAGACCGGTCAGGTGCTGCAACTCGGCGCCTGTGCGGTGGATGAGGCGGCGATCGAACTGTTCGTGGCGAACTTCGCGCCGGGGTGGGATGTCGCCTACGGCGCGCCCGACGCCCTCGTCTATGCGCTGTGGAGCCGGCTGGCGTCCGACAAGGCCGCCGGTTGGGCCCAGTCCAAGCTGCTGGCCGTCGACGGCCTGCGCTTCATGCGCAACCCGCCCGCAGGCGAGCTGCTGCGCGGGCGGATGACGGTGATGGGCAAGGACCCCGTGGGCGACGACAAGGGCATCGTCATCGCCCAGCACGACCTGCTCGACGAAGGCGGCCGGCTGGTCTTTTCGTGCCTGACGCGGGGCGTGTTCGTTCGCAGGTAGGTCGTAGGGCTTGGGGCTTAGCAAGCGACGCGCTTCTAAGACCCACGCCCTACACACCGAGCCCTAGATCAGGCGTTACCCGCCGCGGCTTCGCCTTCGTTGACGCGCTGGAAGGCCAGGGCGATCAGGCGGTCCCAACCCAGCAGCGACACCAGGTGGGCGTAGATCTGGCCGAGCGCGCCGTTGTCGCGCAGTTCGGCGAGCTTCTCGGCCGGCAGGGCTTTCAGCTTGTCTTCCGAGACGGCGAAATAGTCGGCCAGCTTCTGGGGCTCGCCGGGCTCGCCGCGCTCGTTGCGGGGCGTGAAGACGGCTTCACGCACGTCAAACAGGTCCATGTCGGTCAGCAGCTTGACGAAGCTGTCCGTACGCTGGCGTTCCTGTTCGAAGTTATTGCAGAACTCCATCGCCTGGTTGACGTAGTCCGAGGGCTTGCCGTCGTTGAACAGCGGCGACTGGCCGCCTTCGACAACGAACGGGGCGTCGCGGTCGATGCACAGGATCAGGCGCTGGTTCTGCGGATCGTTGGCGAAGACGAAGGGATAGCGACGGACGTAGGCCGGGATGTAGGCCTCGGGGCGGAAGTCGCCCTTGGCATTGACGTACAGGTTTTCAGACTGACGCAGGCCCATGACGGCGACCGGCTGCTTGTTGTCGCCCAGGAAGACGACCGGATACGACAGGGCGGCCGGGGCGAACTCGGTGACGGTCAGCGGCACGACGTGCGACTGGGCCACGAAGGCGTAGGGCTTCTCGACCGGGTTGACGCCCAGCTTGGCGTGCAGGTCGCTCGAGAGCGGCTCGGGCTTGCTGTAGAACAGGACCTTGCCGTCGAGGTCGCCGGAGTTTTGGGGGGCCGTGGTGTCGGTCATGGACGCGAGAGCTCTGGAATGTCGGAAAGGCGGGCCTTCTAGCGGAACCGGCCCGCCGCCGCAAACCGAGGCTCCTGTAGCGGTTAGAAGCGATAGGTGACGCCGACGCGCAGGTTCCTGCCGGGCTGGGGCGCGATGTCCTTCAAAAAGGACGCGTGCTCGCGGGCTTCCTCGTCGGTGATGTTGTGAGCCTCGGCGAAGACGGTGACGTTGCGGTCGGCGAACGGCCGGATCGATCCCGAAAGGTTGATCATCGTATAGCTGTCAGTCGGCAGTTCGAAGGCGGCGACCTCGTCCTGTTCTCCGACGTGGCGGACTTCCAACTGGGCGTCCCACTTGGCGTCGGTCCAGGTCACACGCCCGGTCAGGGAGTAGGGCGGGATGCGCGCGGCCGGACCCAGGTCGGTATCGGCCTTCACATAGTCCGCGGCGGCGCCGAGCTTCAGGCTGCGCTCGCCGGACTCCCAGAGGGCGTAATCGCCCTCCAGCTCGAAGCCGGTGAAGGTGGCGTCAGTCTGGACGTAGGCGAAGATGGGAAAAGGCTCGCCGTCGAAGTCGAAATCGGCGCCGGTCGGGCGCTGGTCGATGAAGCCATCGTATCTGGCGCGATAGACATGCAGGTCGCCTTCGAGCGGGCCGTGCGCGAGGTGGACCGTGCCCTCGAGGGTCAGGACCTTCTCGGAATCGAGGGTCGGGTCGCCCAGTTCGTAGGCGGCGGTGGCGACGTGGACGCCGTCGGAGAAGAGTTCGACCTCGCTGGGGGCGCGCTCGCTCGACGACAGGCTGAAACCGAGGAACAACCCTTGCGCCGGCTTGACGAAGACCGAACCGGAGGCTGACCAGTTGTCGAAATCGCGGGCGACTTCGGACGCGCCGCCGATGGGGGTGGCGGCCAGTTCGCGGCGGTCGTAGCGAAGGCCGCCCTCGAAGCCGTAGCCGCCCAGATCGACGCGCTGAACGGTGTAGAGGCCGGTTTCCTTGATCGTGGTGGCTGGGACGAAAGCCTCCTCGCCGATGGCGTCGAAGTCGCGGTCCAGCACCTGGACCCCGACCACGCCCTGCCAGCCGTCGTGTTCGCGCTGGATCAGCTCGGCCCGGCCCTCATAGCCCGAGGACTGGAAGATGGTGCCGACTTCGGGCCCTTCGAACTCGGTGTGCTCGTAGTCGGCGTAGCCGGCCGACAGGTTGAGCCGCTCGAACCAGGTCGTGTCGAGGTCGCGCTGGGCCCGAAAGTCGTAGCGGGTCTGTTCGAGGTCGATGGAGACTTCCGGCTCCGCCACGGTGCCGTAGTTGGACTGGGTGTTCTTGATCGAGACGCCGACGAATCCGCGGTCGTCGACGTAGGAAGCGCCGGCGCCGACCTGCTGGATTTCGGCGAAGGAGTTGACCACGGTCCCGGCGTTGTCGCGGGCGATCCCTTCCTGGGTCGCCAGACGCTGGGAAATGGCCGAGCCGGGGATGTCGTAGTCGTCGCTGTCGCGCTTGAAGCCATCGACCGTCAGGACGAACGATCCGACGTTGGCCGCCAAGCGGGCGCCGAGGCCATAGCCGTCGTCGACGCTGGAATACTGGGTGGAGACATGGCCGTCGACGCCGCCCTCGGCCGCATGGGTCGGGATGCGCTCATCCAGGATATTGACCACCCCGCCGATGGCCGAGCCGCCGAAGGTCAGGGTCGAGGGACCGCGCACGGTCTCGATCCGGTTGGCTTCGGCCGGGTCCACGGCGACCTGGTGGTCCGGCGACACGGCGCTGGCGTCGATCATGCCCAGACCGTTGGTCAGGACCTGGACGCGCGGACCGGACAGGCCCCGGATCACCGGACGGCTGGCGCCGGGGGCGAAGCTGGAGGAGCGCACGCCCGGCAGGCCGGCGACCAGATCGCCGAGCGTCTGCACCGGGGCGACGGCCAGGGCCTGTTCGTCCAGCACGTCCACGGCGATCAGGCTGGCGTTGTCGGTGACGCCGAACGGCCGGCCCGTGACGATGACGTCGTCGACCGAGTCTTCCTGCGCCGGCGCCGTCTGCGCGTGGGCGGCGCCGGCCATGGCGGCCACGGAGACGGCGAGACGGAGGGCGGAACGGGACACGGAAACAGGACGCATGGCGATCTTTCAGCGAAGGAAGAGCGAGAGTGTTATGAGATAACATCACGAACCGTCAAGTGGCCATGGTTGCGGTGCGCCTCCGGGCGGCTTAGCTCTGGGGCATGGGATCCCACTGCGGCCACGACCATCACGACACCGGCCTCAGCACGGTCGAGATCGCCCGCGCCCTGAGTGCGGCCGAGGCGCGCTGCGTGGATCAGGGCGAGCGGATGACCGCGCCGCGTCGTCGGGTGCTGGAACTGCTGCTGCAGGCCGGCGAGGCGGTGAAGGCCTACGACCTGATCGCCCGCTATGGCGCGGACGGGGTCGCGGCCAAGCCGCCGACCGTCTATCGCGCGCTGGAGTTTCTCGAAAAGACAGGCATGGCGCACCGGATCGCCTCGATCAGCGCCTATGTGGCCTGTTCGGTCGGGGACCGGGCCCACGCCGCCGCCTTCCTGATCTGCGACTGCTGTGGCGCGACCGAGGAGGTCACCCCGCCCGAGGGCGAGGCCCTGACCCGCGCCGCCGAGACCGCCGGCTACGTCATCGAACACACGACGATCGAGGCGCACGGCAGATGCCCGGTCTGCCGGGTCTCGGCATAGGCCGATCAAGGCTGGCGTCGGGGCGTTCGGCTCACTAGGTTCGATCCATGGACGCCGCCCGGCTCTCCCCGCCTCGCCGCCTGACCGTGCCCATCGACAATCGATGGGGCGCGGGCGATCTGTCGGTGCTGGACTTCGGCGATCCCAAGCGGCCGGTCGATCTCGTCTTCTGTCACGCCAACGGTTTCAACGCCCAGGCCTACCGTTCCATCCTCGCGCCATTGGCCTCGTCCCTGCGCATCCTCGCGCCCGACCTGCGCGGGCACGGCGCCACGACCCTGCCCCTGCCAGCGAAACGCAAGGGGTGGCAGGATCATCGCGACGACCTGGTCGCCCTGCTCGACAGCATCGACGGACCTCCGGTGGTCTTGGCCGGCCATTCGATGGGCGCGACCAGCGCCCTTCTGGCGACGGCGGAGCGGCCGGAAAAGGTCTCGCAGGTCGTCGCCTTCGACCCCGTCATCTGGAAACGCTGGGCCGTCGCGGCCCTGAAGCTGCCGCTGATCGACCGCCTGCCGGGTCATATCCCGCTGGTAAAGGGGGCGCTCAGACGCCGGGCGCGGTTCGACAGCCGGGAACAGGCTCTAGCCGCCTATCGCAACCGGGGGGCCTTCAGGGGCTGGTCCGACGTCATGGTGGTCGACTACCTCGGCTCAGGGCTGAAGGCGGAGGGAGACGGCTTTGTCCTGACATGCCCGCCGACATGGGAAGCCTCCAACTACGCGGCCCAAGGCCACGATCCGTGGAAGGCCATGCGCGACGCCGGCCGTCCGGTCCGAATCCTGAAGGCGGAGAACGGATCCACCTGCGCGGTCGAACCCTCGCCGCGCGGCCTGCCTCTGGTGACGGTCGAGACCGTGGCGGAGGGCACGCATTTCTTCCCGATGCTGCGCCCCGATATCGCCCGCGACGCCCTGTTCGACGCGGCGGTTTGAAAGATCAGCGCCCGGTCTTGGCGGCGTAGTCGGCGCGGTCCCGCTCGGTGGCGGCGGCGCGGGCGGCCTTCTCGGCGGCCAGACGATCCTCGATCTGGAGCAGTTCGCGGTTCTGTTCGTCCGAGGCCTGGGCCCGCGTCACGCCCGCCGGGCGGCCGGTGATGTCGGGCAGGTAGATCGGCTGCACGCACTCCCGACCTTCCTCGTACCACCAGCGCCCGCTTCGGGTGCAGGCGTCTTCCGGCGCGACATAGAACCGCTGGTAGGCCACGGCGCCGAGGGCCAGAACGGCGAACAGCGCGCCGAACAGGATCGACAGGCGACGCATGGTCAGGAAGCGGTTCATCGAAATCTCATCCCCGGCGACGACCGAAGTTCACGTCGCGTTACGTTGACAGGCTGTTTCGCCCGTTCCATTCCCTGCCGCAACATTTCGGCGATCCTAAGGACTGGCGCACATGAAGGTTCTCGTCCCCGTCAAACGGGTGATCGACTATAACGTCAAGGCCCGCGTGAAGGCGGATCAGACCGGCGTCGATCTGGCCAACGTCAAGATGAGCATGAACCCCTTCGACGAAATCGCCGTCGAGGAGGCCGTTCGCCTGAAAGAGGGCAAGGAGCATCACGCGGCCGGGACGGTCGACGAGATCGTGGTCGTCTCCATCGGCGTGACCCAGGCCCAGGAAACCATCCGCACGGCCCTGGCCATGGGCGCCGATCGCGGCATCCTGATCCAGTCGGACGCCGACCTGGAGCCGCTGGCCGTCGCAAAGCTTCTGAAGGCGGTGGTCGACGAGGAGAAGCCGGACCTGGTCCTGATGGGCAAGCAGTCCATCGACGGCGACAACAACGCCGTGGGCCAGATGCTGGCCGCCCTCTTGGACTGGCCCCAGGCCACCTTCGCCGCCAAGATCGAGATCGCCGACGGCAAGGCGACCGTGACTCGCGAAGTCGACGGCGGCATCCAGACCCTGGCCGCGCCGCTTCCGGCCGTGGTCACCGTGGACCTGCGCCTCAACACCCCGCGCTATGCGTCTCTGCCGAACATCATGAAGGCCAAGAAGAAGGAGATCGCCATGAAGGCGGTCGCCGACTACGGCGTCGATGTCGCCGACCGTCTGAAGGTCCTCAAGGTCACCGCCCCGCCGACCCGCTCGGCCGGGATCAAGGTGGCTGACGCCGCCGAACTCGTCTCGAAACTCAAGACCGCGGGAGCGCTGTAAATGGCCGTCCTCGTCATCGCCGATCACGACGGTTCGGCCGTCCGCGACAGCACCCACAAGACCGTGACCGCCGCAGCCGCCCTGGGCGGCGACGTCGACATCCTGGTCGTCGGTTCGGGCGCCCAGGCCGCCGCCGACTCGGCCGCCAAGATCGCCAACGTCCGCAAGGTCCTGCTGGCCGAAAGCGGCGAGCTGGGTCACCAGCTGGCCGAGGCCGTGACAGCGACCGTCGTCGGCCTGGCCGGCGGCTACGACGCGATCCTGTCGCCCGCCACCATGGACGGCAAGAACTTCATGCCGCGCATCGCCGCCAAGCTGGACGTCGCCCCGATCTCGGACATCGTCGAGGTCGTCTCGGCCGACACCTTCGTGCGCCCGATCTACGCCGGCAACGCGCTGGAGACGGTCCAGTCGTCGGACGCCAAGAAGGTCATCACCGTCCGCGCCACCAGCTTCCCCCCCGCCGCCGAGGGCGGCTCGGCCCCGGTCGAGACCGTCGCCGGTTCGGACGCCGGCAAGGCCGCCTTCGTCGGCGAGGAGATGGTCAAGTCGGACCGTCCCGAACTGGGCGCCGCCAAGATCGTCGTCTCGGGCGGTCGCGCCCTGGGCTCGGCCGAGGAGTTCCACGCGGTGATCGAGCCCCTGGCCGACAAGCTGGGCGCCGCCGTCGGCGCCTCGCGCGCGGCCGTGGACGCGGGCTACGCCCCCAACGACTACCAGGTCGGCCAGACCGGCAAGGTCGTCGCCCCGGCCCTCTACATCGCCGTCGGCATCTCGGGCGCCATCCAGCACCTGGCCGGGATGAAGGACTCCAAGATCATCGTCGCCATCAACAAGGACGCCGACGCCCCGATCTTCCAGGTCGCCGACTACGGCATCGTCGGCGACTACAAGACCGTCGTGCCGGAACTGATGGCCGCTCTCGGCTGAGCGCAACGACCGACTTCGAACGAGGGCGCGGGTCGCAGGGTCCGCGTCCTTTTTTTTGGCTGCTTGACTCATTTCGACGTTTAGCTAATTGTCGATTCATGAGCTCGGTGTTCAAGGCCCTGTCCGATCCGACCCGCCGCAAGGTGCTTCAGCTCCTGCGTCAGGGGCCGATGACGGCCGGCGATCTGTCCGACCGGTTCGACGTCTCCAAGCCGACCATGTCGGCCCATTTCGCCGTCCTGAAGGAGGCCGATCTGGTCCACGCGGAGAAGGCGGGGAAGTCGGTCGTCTACCACCTGAAGCTCTCGGTGCTCGAAGAGGCCCTTCTGGGCTTCGTCCATTCATTCGGCCTCGACGCGGAAACGCCGACGCCCTCAGAGGAGCCTGCGAAATGACCAAAGACCTGACCAACAGCGTGGCCTGGGGTGGCGGCATCGTCGTTCTCGCCCTGGCCTGCGCTCTCGCCCGCGCCCTCGGCTATATCGATCAGGAGACGACGCTGCGGATCGTGCTCGGCGCGACCGGCCTGATGATCGCCTCGTTCGGCAACCGCATCCCCAAACGGTTCGTATCCGGCGCCGGAGCCCGTAAAGCCCAGCGGGTCACGGCCTGGTCGATGGTGATCAGCGGTCTCGCCTACGCCGCCGCCTTCGTCTTCTTTCCGATCGAAACGGCGGTTCCGGTCGGCGTCGGCGCGATCCTTTTGGGCATGGCGACCGCGTTCGGCTACTGCCTGTCGCTCAGGAACAAGGCAAAAACGGCCTGATCGCTGCGTCTTACAGGAATGTAATGTTTCCGCCTTTGACGGAGGGCTTGCGACGCTCTTGTAATCCGCCCCGATCCGCGCCGCCCGGCGCGACAGGAGGGGTTTTGCGAATGATCCGTCACGCCTTGCGGGGGCCCAGCCTCGCCGTCGTCGCCTGCGCGCTCGCGCTTTCAGCCTGCGCCACTACGGACGGCCCTGCCGCCTCCGCCGATGACGGCGCGTCCAGCCCGCCGCGCGAACGGACCCTGGCGCGCGGCCTCGACTACGCCGCCAACCCCGATCCCTATCCCTCGACCTACCAGCCCCTGCCGCGCGACAACGTCGCCATCGTCGGCGGCACGGTCCTGACCGGCACGGATCAGCGCATCGAGAACGGCATGGTCCTGATGTCGGACGGCAAGGTCGAGGCTGTCGGTCCGGCATCGACGCCCGTCCCCGCCGGCTACCGCGTCGTCGATGCGCGCGGCCGCTACGTGACCCCCGGCATCATCGACGTCCACTCCCACCTCGGCGTCTATCCGTCCCCGGGCGTGCAGGGCATGTCGGACGGCAACGAGGCGACCAGCCCGAACACCGCCCAGGTCTGGGCCGAGCATTCCCTGTGGCCCCAGGATCCCGGATTCAACACCGCCCGGGCGGGCGGCGTCACCACCCTCCAGATCCTGCCCGGCTCGGCCAACCTGTTCGGCGGCCGGTCGGTGACTGTGCGGAACGTCCCTTCGATCTCGATGCAGGGGATGAAATTCCCGGGCGCCCCCTACGGCGTGAAGATGGCCTGCGGCGAGAACCCGTCGCGCGTCTATGGCGGCCGCAACCAGTCGCCGGCCACGGGCATGGGCAATGTCGCCGGCTACCGCGCCGCCTTCATCGCCGCCCAGGACTATCGCGACAAGTGGGACAAGTGGCGCGAGACCGGTGAGGGCTCGCCCCCGACCCGCAACCTGCAGAACGAGACCCTGGCGGGCGTTCTGGACGGCTCGATCATGGTGCAGAACCACTGCTACCGCGCCGACGAGATGATGGTGATGCTCGATATCGCCAATGAGTTCGGCTACCGCGTCACCGCCTTCCACCACGCCATCGAGGCCTACAAGATCGCGCCCCAACTGGCCGCCGCCGGCGTCTGCGCCGACATGTGGACCGGCTGGTGGGGCTTCAAGATGGAGGCGCTCGACGCGGTCGAGGAGAACGCCGCCCTCGTCGACGCCCCCGAAGGCTCCTGCGCCGTCATCCACTCCGACGACGCCCAGCTGACCCAGCGCCTCAATCAGGAGGCCGCCGCGGCCCTCGCCGCCGGTCGTCGCGCCGGGCTGAACATCAGTGACGAGCACGCCATCAGCTGGATCACCTCCAACGCCGCCCGCTCCATCGGTATCGGCGACGAAACCGGCTCGCTGGAGACCGGCAAGCGCGGCGACGTGGTGATCTGGAGCGCCAGCCCGTTCTCGATCTACGCCCGCGCCGATCAGGTCTTCATCGACGGGGCCCTGACCTTCGACCGTTTCGACCCGCGCTATCAGCCCGTGTCCGACTTCGAGCTGGGCCAGCCCGGCTTCGGCATCGCCGCCGCCAACATCGCTCCGGGAGCCCGCTGATGCGCCGTCTCGCAATCGTCTCGCTGACCGCCCTCGCGCTGTCGGCCATGCCCGCTCTGGCTCAAGTGACGGCCATCACGGGCGGCCGCGTCCTGACCGGAACCTCGGTCATCGAGAACGGCACGGTCGTCATCGACGGCGGCCGCATCGTCTCGGTCGGGACCGGCGCGGCTCCGTCCGGCGCCCGCGTCATCGATGCGCGCGGCAAGGTCGTCACCCCCGGCTTCGTCGCGGTCGATAGCGGCCTCGGCCTGACCGAGATCTCCTCGGTCGGCGGCTCGGAAGACCAGTCCAACGGCGCCAACACCATCTCGGCCTCGTTTGACGTCTCCTATGGCCTCGACCCCTGGTCCATCGCCATTCCGGTGGCGCGTCTGGGCGGCATCACCCGCGCCATCGTCGTGCCGAACCATCCCGGCGGCTCGGGCGGGCATGAGCATCAGGATGACAGCGACTTCGCCGGCGCCGGCGAGGGCGGCTTCCAGACGCCCGGCCTGTTCGCCGGCACGGCCTCGGTGATCCATCTGGCCGCCGGGACCGACGTCCTGGTCCAGCCGCGCGTGGCCATGGTCGCCCCATTCGGCGAGGCCGGCGCGGGCGTCGCCGGCGGCGCGCGGGGCGCCGAGTTCACCCTGTTCAAGGAAACACTGGCCGAGGTGCGTCTCTATGCCCGCAACAAGGCCGCCTACGACCGCGCGGCCCTGCGTGACCTGTCGATCTCGCGCGCCGATCTGGAGGCCCTGATCCCGGTCGCCAACGGGGAGATGCCCCTGATCGTCACCGTGCACCGCGCCGCCGATATCCAGCAGGTCCTGCGTCTCGGCCGCGAGGAAGGGGTCAAGCTGATCCTGGACGGCGCCGAGGAAGGCTGGCTGGTCGCCGCCGACATCGCCGCCGCAAACGTGCCGGTGCTGCTGAACCCCATCTCCAACCTGCCGGGCAATCTCGAGATGCGGGCGGCGCGGATGGAAAACGCGGCGGCCTTGAACGCGGCCGGCGTGGTCATCGCCATCAAGGGCAACGAAGGTTCGGTCCACCGCGCCCGCGAGGCTCGCTACAACGCCGGCAACGCCGTCTCGCACGGCCTGCCGTTCGAGGCGGCCATCGCGGCCCTGACCGTGAACCCGGCGCGCATCTTCGGCATGGGCGGCCAGTTCGGCGAGCTGCGGGCGGGCGCGGCGGCGGATGTGGTCGTCTGGTCCGGCGATCCTCTGGAGCCTCTGTCGTCGGTGACGGCGGAGTTCATCAACGGCCAGGAACAGTCCCTGACCAGCCGCCAGATCCTGCTGCGCGATCGTTACCGCAACGGCGGCCGTGTCGGCGGGGGGATGCCGGTGGCGTACGGGCAGTAACAGCACTCCCTCCCCCTCGGGGGAGGGAGATGTATACCGACACCATGCCCACCCCCCGCATCTTCATCGACGCCGACGCCTGTCCGGTGAAGGACGAGGTCTATCGCGTGGCCGAACGCTACGGGTTGAAGGTGTTCGTCGTCTCGAACGGCTGGATCAACACCCGCCGCGACGCCTTCATCGAACAGGCCGTGGTCGACGCCGGGCCTGACATCGCCGACGACTGGATCGCCGAACGCGCCGGTCCCGGCGACATCGTCATCACCCAGGACATCCCCCTGGCCGACCGCTGCCTGAAATCCGGCGCCCAGGCGCTGAAGTCGAACGGGGCCCCCTTCACGGCCGACTCCATCGGTTCGGCGCTGGCGGGGCGGATGGTGGGCGAACATCTGCGCTCCATGGGGGTCGCCACCTCCGGCCCGCCGCCGTTCGGACCCAAGGACCGCTCCGCCTTCCTCCAGGCGCTGGACCGGGCCGTCGTCATGGCCAAACGGGTCGCGCCGTGACCGTCATCCCCGAAAGCGAACTGGAGTTCCGCTTCTTCCGCGCGGGCGGTCCGGGCGGCCAGAACGTCAACAAGGTCTCGACCTCGGTTCAGATGCGGTTCGATGCGAAGAACTCGCCCTCCCTGCGCGATCCCGTCCGCGAGCGGCTGATGAAGCTGGCGGGCAGTCGGCTGACGCTCGACGGAGTCATCGCCATCACCGCCGTCCGCTATCGCACCCAGGAGCGCAACCGCGCCGACGCCATCGAGCGGCTGCAGGAACTGGTCGACAAGGCCTCCATCGCCCCGACCTATCGCGTGCCGACCAGGCCGACCCGCGCCTCCAAGGAACGCCGCCTTCAGGCCAAGTCGGGACGGTCCGCGATCAAGAGCGGCCGCGGCAAGCCCTCGCTGGATTAGCCGGGCGCGTGGTCCATCATCTGCTGCAACGGCGTGCGCGGCAGGGTGGCCAGGGTCAGGGCGCCGTCGCGGTCGGTGTCGAGAGCGACGAACCAGCGCTCGGTCGCCTGAGCCCATTCCTGGGCGGTGACCGTCTGGTTGGTGTCGGTGTCGGCGGCCTTCACCGGTTGCGGATAGTTGAAGAAGCCGGCGGCGGCGATGGGTCCATAGGCCAATGGACCGGTCGGTGCGCGCTGACGCTGGCGGCGTCCCGCTTCCTGCGGAGGGTTGCCCAGACCCAACTGACGGTCGCCGCCGAAGCCTTCCAGCCGGCGTCCCGGCGCTCTCGGCCCGCCCTGCATGCCGGGCAGACGCGCGCGGGCGGCGGCCAAGGCCTCCTCGTATACGGCGATCTCGTCGGGCGTCAGCCGGCCGTCGCGATCGGTGTCGAGCGCCGTGAATTGACGCCGACCGTCGGCGGTGAACTCATCGGCCGTCACGCGTCCGTCGCCGTCCGTATCGGCGCCCGAGAACCAGACAGCGACCGGCCAGGGCTCCCCCGGACGCGAGAAGAACAGCTCTCCGAACGGGCTGACGAAGAGACCGGGTCGCGGTCCCTGCGGGCCGCCGGGACCACCTGGGCCGTGCGGACCTCCGGGGCCTCGCGGACCGGGATCCGAGGCGCAGCCGGTCAGGACGACGCCGCCGAGAGCGCCCACTCCGAGGAGGATGGCGGCGATACGCTTCATGGAAAGGTCCGGGGGAGGAGGCGGGAGGGGGGGTCAGGCGCCGGGCGCAGCCGACGTGGCCGGCGCGGCGGCCGGATCGGACGATTCGGGAGGGGCCTCGCGGAAGCGAAGCGCGGCGACCAGACCGCCGTCCTCCAGCCCGACCTGCCACTGGGTCGCGGCGTTGTCGAAGATGACGAGGAACTGGCCCACGCCGTTGGCGGCGCCCTGAGGCTCGATCGACTGGACCGCGCCATAGCCTCGGATAAGGCGGGAATAGTTGGGCAGCTGGGCGTTCAGCTGGGTCGCCACGCCGGGGGTGAACAGGCGCTCGTCGATGTCGGCGGCCCGGAACTGGTCGATCACGGAGCGCAGTGCGGCTTCGGCCATCTGGGCGTCCGAGACCTGGGGCGCGGGCGCGGGTTCCGGCGCCGGCCGGGGCAGGGTCGGCGCGGCGGGCGCGTCGAAGGTGTTGGGAAGGGTGGCCGCGGCCCCGCTGGACGACGGCGCCAGCGAGCGGCTGCGGTTCAGGTCCTGCGTCGCCTGCTGGGCGAGCACGGGTCCGGCGCAGGCGGTCAGGGCGAGGACGAGGGCGGCGGTCTTGATCGAGACGGTCATGCGGACTCCGACGGTGTCAGCCCACCATCCGGGGCCAAAGCGACACAATGAGGGCGGCGGCGGACAGGCATGTTGCGGCGATGACGCAAACCGCCAGCCAGACCGGCGTCTTGACCCGTTCGACGACAACGGTCTGAGGCGCGGGCGGATCCTGCACCAGCCGAGACAGGGCGCGGGCCCCGCCCAGCAGCTCGCGCAGACCGTCGCGGACCTGGGCCCTGGGCCCGAGCTCGCGGGTGATCCACCGCTCAACCACAGGCTGGGATGCCGCCCACAGATCGTGGTCGGGGTTCAGGCGCCGCGCCACCCCCTCGACCGAGACCATGGTCTTCTGGAGCAGGATCAGCTCGGGCCGCAGGTGCATGTCGAACAAGGCCGTGATCTCGAACAGCTGGCCCAGCAGGCGGCCCATCGACACCTGCGACGCCGCCCGGCCGATCACCGGCTCGCCCACGGCCCGCAACGCCTGGGCGAAGGCCTCGACGCTGTGATGCGGCGGCACGTAACCGGCCTCGAAATGGACCCGGGCAATGCGCGGATAGTCCCGCGTCAGGAAGCCCCACAGGATTTCGGCGAGGTATCTCCGCTCGCCCGGGTTCAGCCGGCCGATGATGCCGAAATCCACGGCCGTCAGCTCCGCCGGCGCCGAGGCGAACAGGTTTCCCTCGTGCAGGTCGGCGTGGAAGGTCCCGTAGTCTAACGCCTGAACGAGGAAGGCGCGCACCACGTTGTCGGCGAGCGTGTTGACGTCCAGCCCCGGCTGTTCAACCGCCGCCGGATCGGTCATGGGCAGGCCGGGCGCCCATTCCAGCGTCAGCACCCGCTTGCCGACCCCGTCCCAGACCACCTTGGGCGCTGACATATGGCCGCCGTCGGCGCGGGCCTTGTCCATGATGTCGTGCAGCTCGGAGGCGGCGGCGGCCTCCAGCCGCATGTCGAGTTCGAGGTACATGGATCGGGCCACGGTTTCGACGAAGGCCTCGGGCTCCAGCCGCCGCGCAGCCGGGACCATCCGGTGCACCAGACCGGCCGCCAGCCGCATGGCGTCCAGACCCTGCACCACCCGCCGCTCGACGCCGGGCCGCAGCACCTTGACCGCGACCTTGCGCCCATCGGCCAGCCAGGCGGGATGCGCCTGGGCGAGGGACGCCGCCCCGATGGGATCGCCGAAGTCGGAGAACAGGCTCTCGACCGGACGGCCCAGCGACCGCTCGATCTCGCGGCGCGCCTCTTCGGTCGGGAAGGGCGGCAGCTTGTCCTTCAACCGTCCCAGATCGCGCGCGAACTCGATGCCGAAGATGTCGGCCCGCGTCGCCATGACCTGACCGAGCTTGATCGCCACCGGGCCCAGGGTCTCGAAGGCCCGGCCCAGACGCTGGCCCGGCCGTCCGTCCCGCCCCTCGCGCCCGGCGAACAGATGGACGAGCCCGGCGGCGAGCCGCGCCCAGCCGGGCAGCAGGGGCGTGATCTCGCGCGGCATGAGGGCGTCGTGTTTCGCCAGGGCCGCGCCCCAGCGGATCAGCCGCCAGGTCGCGCCGAGGGGATCGCGCACGGGCACGGTCGGCGGGGCTGCGGGCGCCACGCGATATGACGGCGGAAAGCTCAGACCGCCCACCCGAAATGAATGGCCGCCACCCCGCCCGACAGGTTGGTCACGGCGACGCGGCTGAAGCCGGCGTCCTCGATCATGCCCTTGAAGATCGACTGGTCGGGGAAGCGGCGGATGCTCTCGACCAGATACTGGTAGCTGTCGCGATCCTTGGCGACCCACTCGCCGATCTTCGGAATGGCGTGGAAGGACCAGGCGTCATAGGCCTTGCGGATCGCCTCGGCCGGCGGGCGCGAGAACTCCAGGCACAGGAACCGCCCGCCGGGCTTCAGCACACGCCGCGCCTCCTTCAGGGCCACCGAGATATCGGCGACGTTGCGGATGCCGAAGCTGATCGAATAGGCGTCTACCGAGGCGTCGGGGATGGGCAGGGCCATGGCGTCGCCTACGGTCCAGATCATCTCCGGCTCCCCGCCCTTGTGGACGCCCGCCAGGATCATCTCGGCATTGTAGTCCAGCACGATGACCGAGGCGTCCTCGCCCCCGCGCCGCTCCTGCGCCGCCCGCGCCATCTTCGAATAGCGCCGCGCCATGTCGCCGGTGCCGCCCGCGACATCCAGGATGGTTTCGCCCGGTCGGGGGTTCAGCTTGGCGGCCGCCGCGTCCTTCCACAGCCGGTGCACGCCCCCGCTCATCAGGTCATTCATCAGGTCGTAGTTCGACGCCACGCTGTCGAAGACGCCGCGCACCATCCGCACCTTCTCGCGCGCATCCACGTCGCGGAAACCGAAGGAGGAGGTGTCGCCCGACGAGTGCGGTCCGAATGAAGAGGCGGTCATGGGCGCGGTCTAGCCCTTCGCGGGCGCGGCGTCATCCATGCGCTTGGACGCATCGGGATCAAGCTTCGCCAGCGCCCGATCGTACAGGCTGACGAGCCCCTCCTCGCTGGCCACGACGTCCCCCAGATGCAACTGGCCGGTGACGATGGCCGCACGGACGCCAGTGCCGTTCTCCAGCGCTGACAAGACACCCGGCGTGCCCGCGATGAAGCCGTTGCTGAGATCGGCGAGGGTCGTCTGGGCCTTGTAGATATCGGCCAGCAGAAACAGGTCTTTGATCGGCATCTCCCCCAGAAGATCGCCGGTCTCGGCGCTACGCCATACAGCGTCTCGTAACGGCGGGACATGGATTCCGCTCTGAAAGACCTGGCCATACGCGCGCATGGCTCCCGCCTGGGTCGCTTCGCCTTCGTTCGCCTCACCGAAGACCGACCGCAGACGGCGATGGTGGGGCAGAATGGGGTCGGAGACGAGGATGGCGCGGTTGGCGCGGATTTCCTCGATGAAATAGGCCCGGACCTCGGCGACTTCCGCCGCTGTCCGGCGACGGTCGGCCCAGTCGGCCAACATCAGGGCCAGCACGACCGAGAAGACGATCAGGACGCTCTCGAACGCCGCGCGGGGCAGCCAGCGCCGCCACCGAATGACGGCCTTTCTGACGGGGTGCGGTGGCTCGGTTTCGGTCATGGGGTGACCGTGCTCCGAAACGGCGACGCTGAAAAGATCAGGCGTCTGGCGCGCTCGGCCGTGGCACGCCCAAATCCTTCATGACGCCGCGCATGGCGCTGTAACACCCGCAGGACGCCGCCTCCAGACCCCCGCGATCCAGCACCTCGACCCAGCCGCGACCCCGCCGGATCAGCGCCCTGTCTTCCAGCACGGACCCGACTTCCGACACCGTGGCCCGACGCACGCCGAGCATGCCGGCGATGTCGGACTGGGTCAGATCGAACCGGTCGGCATCGGCGCGATCATGCAGGGTCAGCAGCCACCGCGCCAGACGTTCGTCCAGCCGGTGCTGGGCGTTGCAGGCGGCCGCCTGCTGGATCTGGGCGAACAGACTCTCGGTGAACCGCGCCAGGGCGTTGCGCATTGACGCGCTCTTGCTCAGGGCATCGGCGAAGACTTCGCCGGGGCAGCACGCGGCCGACCCCTCGATCTGGGCGATGGCGCGCGAGGAAGCGCGGGCATTCATCGGGCCGCAGGTGACCCCGACCAGACCTTCCCGACCGATAGCGGCGGTCTCGACCATCTTGTCCTCGGGCAGGACGGTCATCAGGGACACGACGCCGTTCAAGGGGAACCAGACCTGATCGACGGCCTCGCCGGCATCGTACAGCATCTGGCCCTGCGCGAACGCCTTCTCCGCCAGGTGCGGTTCCAGCCGCTGGCGGTCGGCGGCGTCCAGTGAGGCGATCCAGAGATTATTCAAGACGATGCTCCTGCCCAACGGCGACGCTTCCCAACGCACCGCGTTCGGTGTGCGTTCCCGTACCGAAATCCTGTGTCCAATAGCGAGCGCAACGGCGCCTTGCGGCCACGGAGCGAGATCGCTACCCCCGGTCGCAGGAGACTTTCATGGCCCGACCGACCCTCGACCCCGCCGACGCCCTGCCGAACCTGACCGGATGGTCGTTCCACGCCGGTGACCGACCGGCCATCGAACGCGCGCTGAAGTTCCAGGATTTCAACACCGCCTTCGCCTTCATGACCCGTGTGGCGCTGAAGGCCGAGACGATGGACCATCATCCGGAATGGTCGAACGTCTACAACCGGGTCACCGTCCTGTTGACGACCCACGACGCCGGGGGCGTCACCGAACTCGATACGACGATGGCGCGCTTCATCGACGAAGCCGCGAAATCCCTGGGAGGAGAATGAGAATGACGAAGGCAGGACGCGTCGCCGGCAAGGCCGCTCTGATCACCGGCGGCTCCCAGGGGCTGGGCGAGGCCATCGCCTGGATGCTGGCGCGCGAGGGCTCCAAGGTCGCCCTGACCGACATCAACGGCGCGGGCGCGACCGCCCTGGCGGCGCGGATCAATGCCGAAATCCCGGGCGCCGCCTTTGCCTACACCCACGACGTGGCCTCCGAAGACCAGTGGGTCGAGGTGGTTGCCCAGGCCGCGGCCGACATGGGCGGGCTGTCGATCCTTGTGAACAACGCCGGCGTCGGCGACGTCCTCCTGTTCTCCGAGGACGACACCAGCGAGAACTGGCAGCGCCAGTACGAGATCAACCTCCGCTCGGTGATGTTCGGCTGCAAGCACGCCATGCCGCACCTGCGCGCCTCCGGCTCGGCCTCCATCGTCAACATCTCGTCGATCGCGGGCCTGGCCGGCGCCCCCGGCATGGGCGCCTACAACGCCACCAAGGCGGGGGTCTGGATGTACACCAAGACCGTGGCGCTCGAGGCCGCGAAGATGGACTGGAACGTCCGCGTCAACTCGGTCCACCCGGTCTTCATCAAAACCGCCATCCTCGATCCCTTCGTCGCCATGGCCAACGGCGATGAGGCCAAGGCCCACGAACGCCTCGCGCGCGGCATCCCGCTGAAGCGGATCGGCGAGCCGAACGACGTCGCCTACTGCGTCCTCTACCTGGCCTCGGACGAAGCCAAATTCGTCACCGGCGCCGAGTTCAAGATCGACGGCGGCATGACGGCGCAGTGATTTAGGGCGCTACCGCTCGACGCGGGGCGTCTTGCGGCTTGAGCGCGTTCAGTCGATGAGATCGACAGGCAGGATCTGGCTGGCCAGCAGCCGCTCCATCCCGATCCAGTGGCCCGGTCCCTGCCGCTCGACCCAGGCCTGCACCGTGTCGCGGCCGAGGCCGTAGTTGATGATGTAGCTGCGATAGGTCTCGATGAACCGCACCCGCTGGGCCGCGCGCTCGGGCGTCGTCAGCATGTATTTCGACAGCCGGGCGATCGTCTCCTCACGGCTCACACGGCCCGCCAGATAGTCGTCGGCGATCGTGTACTCGGCGCGCGCCAGCTGACGCACCAGGGCGTTCAACTCGTCCTTCTCATGCACCGGCGCACCCTGCAGACCGGCCAGCGGCAGCAGCACCTCACGCTCGAACCGTTCGGCCTCGTCGCCGGGGAAGGCCAGGTCGATGCCGTAGTTGGCGCTGCCCTCGGCCACAAAGGACATCGGCGAATAGAGCGGATAGACGCTCATCTCGACCCAGCCGCGATCCACGACGAAGGTCTTCTCCAGAAGCGCGTTGTAGACGTGGTGGCCAGGGTAGCCCTCGTGGCAGCCCAAATCGATGGCCCGGTCCGTGAAGATCGGCTGGTCGGTGTTGATCTCGATCTTGGAAGCCGCCCCGCCCTGGAAATAGTTGTAGCCGGACCAGGGCTTGTCGGTGACGAAGGCCAGGGTAAAATTCTCGTTCGCCGGCAGGCGAATGTGCCGCAGGGTACGCGTTCGGCACTCCGCGATGGCGGCGTCCATGACGGCCTGCAGACGGTCGGTCGGGATCACGAACTGGTTGCGGAAGGTCGAGACCCGATCCGCCAGAGGGCCGGTCCCCGGAACCAGGGCGTCGATCCGCGCAAGGATCGGATCGTAAGCCGTCAGTGGTTTCAGCTCAGGCCGCACGCCGAAGAGGGCATAGGCCTCGTCGGCGAAGCTCATCCGCTCCCCGCTGATCATCCGCAGACGGGCCGAGGCCGCCGAGACGTGGGCCAGAAGATAGGCCTTGCGCTGACGCACCATCGGATCGGCCCGGCTCACGTCCAGCGCGTTCAGCCGCGCGGTCAGGGAGGCCGCGCCCTGGATCAAGGCGGGAACCTCGCGCGGGGCGGCTTTCGCTTCATCCGCCCATTCCTTCGGCCCGTAGTAGGCGTCGACATAGCCGGGCTCGCGCTCGCCGATCTCCAGGATCAGATGGACATAGTCCCCCGCCACCGCGTCCAGACTGTCGCCGGACGGGTCCGCCGCCGGGGCCGTGGCGCAGGCGCCCAGCAGACACAGAAGACCCAGAACCAGTGCGCGCATCGCCACCTCCATCGAACAGCTGCGCGGACGCTAAACCAGCCCGCCGCCGGGGCAAGCCCGCAAATCATCCAGACTGTGCGGGTCGCGTTCGTCCATTCGGGATTGAGCCCCGCCCGCGCCTGCTGTAAGGCCCTTCGTCCGGCCGCAAGGCCCGCAGACGCACCCGTAGCTCAGCTGGATAGAGTGCTGCCCTCCGAAGGCAGAGGTCACAGGTTCGAATCCTGTCGGGTGCGCCATCTTTCCCTTTCGTCAATCCAGCCCGTCCTCGGTCACAACGAAGGTCCGGCCTTCGGCGTGGGCGGCGGCGGCCAGCTCGTTCTGGACCAGGTGCCAGCGACGCAGGCGTTCGAAATCGATGGTGTGCTCGGGCGCCGAGTCCAGCCATTCGGCGAAGGCCCGCTTCGCCTCGTTGTACTGAGGCATGGTCGGGTCCGGGACCGCGGGGACCTTCGGCAACTGGGTGGCGACCTCCGGCGGGATGGGGAAGTCGCCAGAGCTCGTGGAGAGGATCATGGGGCGGACTCGCGGGGGAAGAGTGGGACTCCCCGTCTAGCGCAGGCTGGGGGCCGGGCGCCACCTTTGGGCTTGAACGGCGTTCCGAGAATGCGTCGCCCTGATATGGCCAAGCTCCTCAGGCTGGATCGCGGCGGGATCGAGAGGGAACGAGATGATGATCAGGACCCTGGCCTTGGCGGCCTGTCTGGCGGTCATGGGCGCCGCGCCGGCTGGAGCGGCCCAGATGCGGAAGCCGCCGGCGGATCAGGCGGACCAGCTGCTGCCGGCCCAGCCCGCGCCTGGCAACGACGGCGAGGCCTACCATCGCGCCGACGACGCCGAGCAGGACCCGGCCGAGGTCCGCACCACCCGGGCTCTGAACGACGAGATCGCGGCGCAGAACGCCTTGGCCGAGAACCAGGAACGGGCGGATCGGGAGGCGTTCGAGGCCGAGCGGGCCAGGTACGAAGCCACGGTGACCGCCTCGACCCAGGCCCAGCTGGCCTATGAGGAGGACGTCCGCCGGTCCAACGCCGCCCAGAGCGACTGGCAGGCGGAACAGGCCCGCTGGCAGGCCGAGCGCGCCCGCTGGGAGGCCGATGTGGAGGCTTGCCGCCGGGGCGACCGGACCCGCTGCGCCCCCCCGCGCTAGGGGCCAACCAGCACCTCCTTGCGTGAGGCGGCGCTGCGCAGGCCCGCGTCCAGCACCGCCATCACCGAAAGCGCCTCCCGGGCCGTGACGGGCGGCGGCCCTTCGCCACGGAGGGCCGAGGCGATCCCGGCGTAGAATGCCTGGTAGCGGCCGGCGGGGCCGGGCGTGGTCTGACGCTCGCCCGCCTCGCCGTCGATGAAGGTTCCTGGTCGGAGGTCAAGGCCCCAGCCGGTCGCACCGACAGCCATCCCCGCCTTGGACTGGTCTTCCTGCACGTCGAGGCCGGACTTGAGCCAGCTGCCCTTCGTCCCGTGGACTGCGAAGCGGACATCAGGGGCGGCGCAGACCATGGCCGCGTTCAGCACGACCCGCTTGTCGGGATAGCGCAGGACGGCGTGGACCCAGTCGGGCGTCAGGCCGCCGGGGCGCTGGATGGCGAGGTCGCAACTGATCGCCTCGGGTCGGCCGAACAGGGTCAGGATCTGATCGACCAGATGGGGACCCAGATCCATCCAGACCCCGTCGCCGTCGTTCTCGCGCCAGCGGTCGCGGACCAGGGGGCGGTGGCGGTCGAAGCGGCTCTCAACCGTCACGACCTGACCCAGACGTCCCGAGGCGAGCTCGGCCTGGAGGGCGAGGAAGTCGGCGTCCCAGCGACGGTTCTGGAAGACCGACAGGAGAAGGCCCGTCGCCTCCGACAGTTCGACCAGGCGGCGGGCGTCGGCTAGCGTCAGGGCAAAGGGCTTGTCGACGACGACCGGCTTGCCAGCCTTCAGCGCGGCCTCGGCCTGGAGCGCGTGGAGGGCGTCCGGGGTGGCCAGGACGATCAGGCCGACAGCCGGATCGGCCAGGACGTCCTCATAGGCGGGGACCACGCGGACGGCGGGCCAGGCGGCGTGGACCTCGTCGGGGCGGCTGGAGGCGATGGTATGGAGGGCGAGGCCCGCCTGGGCCGCCACCAGCGGGGCGTGGAAGGTCCTGCCTGCATTGCCGAAGCCGACGACGGCGACGTTGATCGGCTCCGGCATTCTCGGGTCAGCCCGGCACGAGGCTCATGTCGCGGCGGGCCATCATCTTGTCGAACTCGCCCCAGACGCCGTCGGCGCCGTGCCAGGACCCCTGGGTGGCGGCCTTGGAATACTCGGTGGCGCGGGCCTCGAAGAAGTTGGCGTGCTCCACGCCCGACAGCAGGGACTGCAGCCAGGGCAGGGGGTTTTCCTTCACGCCGTAGAGCTCCGGCAGCTTCAGCTGGCGCAGGCGCCAGTCGGCGATGAAGCGGATGTATTGCTTGATGTCGTCCGGCGTCATGCCGTTCACCTCGCCGGCCTCGAAGGCCAGGTCGATGAACTTGTCTTCCAGACCGACCACGGTGCGGCAGCATTCGACGATGTCGTCGGCGACCGAGGGGGTCACACAGCCCGTCTCGGCGTTGAAGGCGTGGTAGAGCTTGATGATGCCGTCGCAGTGCAGGCTTTCGTCGCGCACCGACCAGGACACGATCTGGCCCATGCCCTTCATCTTGTTCTGCCGTGGGAAGTTCATCAGCATCGCGAAGGAGGCGAACAGCTGAAGCCCCTCGGTGAAGCCGCCGAACATGGCGAGCGTCCGGGCGATGTCGGCGTCGGTCTCGACCCCGAACCGGCCCATGTAGTCATGCTTGTCCCGCATGGCCTCGTATTCCATGAAGGCGCCGAACTCGCTCTCGGGCATGCCGATGGTCTCGAGCAGCAGGGCGTAGGCCGCGATGTGGATCGTCTCCATGTTGGCGAAGGACGACAGCATCATCTTCACCTCGGTCGGTTTGAACACCCGACCGTATTTTTCCATGTAGTTGTCGGCGACCTCGATGTCCGACTGGGTGAAGAAGCGGAAGATCTGCGTCAGCAGGTTGCGCTCCTTGTCGTTCAGGTTCGCCGCCCAGTCCTTGCAGTCCTCGCCCAGCGGCACCTCTTCGGGCATCCAGTGGACCTGCTGCTGCTTCTTCCACATGTCGAAGGCCCACGGATAGCGGAACGGCTTGTAGGCGGCCGAGGGGGTCAGCAAGCCGGCTTTTGCAGGCGTGATGATCGTATGGGCGTTCATGGGACGGAACCGGACTCTGGGCGATGAAAAGGGTTGGGGCCAATGAACCCCAGAATCACGCAGAAAGCTACCGGTTGATGGTTAACGATCCCCAGCATCAACATCTTGTGCCGGAACGGGGATAGTTTGGTCCGTCCGGACATAAACTACCGTGATCGGCGCTGCCGCATCGAGACTGGGGTCAACGTCGAGGCTGAACAGACTGCGCCCGACCACTGCAACCCAATTCGATCTCGCTGAAGCCGGCTCCGCTGGCGGGGTAGTTATTGTCGCGGACCAAGGTCGATAAGAAGACGGACGGCCTGACCCCGGGGTTCAAGACCGCAACCGGAAATAGCGCGTGTTGGTCTTGGGACGCGAGAACTCTTAAGCTTCTGCGGTCGAGTGCGGGGCTGGATCAGGTCGGTCCGCCGGTGCGCAGCCAGTCGATGAAGACATCGTGAGCGGCGAAGTCGAGGCGGGCGGCGCCGGCCTCGTTGAGGGCGGTCTGGACCGGCCTCCGGCGGGACGGCGCGACCTCTCCCGGCGGAAAGCCGAAGCGGTCCCGGAACTCGCGTTCGAGCTGGGCGATCGAGGAGAAGCCGGTGCGGCCGACGACCTCGGCCAGGGCGCGGGGGTCGGCTTCGCCCGAGCGCAGGGCTGCGTACAGCCGATCAAGGCGGCGGTTGCGCAGATAGGTCCGGACCCCGCCCATGTCGTGGAAGGCGCGATAGAGGCTGGAGCGCGAAACGCCGACTGCAGTGGCGACCTGGCTCACGTCCGGGGTCTCTCCGCGCACCATGGCGATGTCGAACATCTGGATGGCGCGGCGGCGGATGGTGCGCTGGATGGCGTCGTTCTGGAGCGGGGTGGGCCGGGTCTCGCCGCCCATGAACCGTTCGGCGATCACGAAGGTGGCGTCGACGGCGGCGATGCCCTGGTCCTCGGAAATCTCGTTCCCGACCAAGGCCAGGGTCTTCAGATGGGAAGCGATCAGGCGGCCGCCGGCGCTGTCACCCGCCAGAACCAGGCCGTGAAAGGAGCGGTTGAGGAACCAGCTCGGCACGATGTCGCGCGGGCAGATCAGGTTGAGGATGTCGACTTCGGTGGTCGATGAACGCGAGGGCCGGGCCAGGTCGCGGAACTGGACCGAGCCGCCCCCCATGACTGCGGACCGGCCGTCGAAATCGCCGACGCCGTCCGACAGGTTCACCACCACGCTGACGTGATCCAGGCCCGAGCGGCGGATGCGCTCGGCGTCGCGCGTGAACGTCTGACTCGCCGACCGCCCGCGTCCGAGGATGCTGGAGCCGAAGCGGAAGACGGTGGTGCGGTTCCAGAAGGCGACACCCGGCGTCTGATCGACGTCGCGGATCTCGTAAAGATCGCCGAGCGAGGCGCGATAGGTTTCCAGCGCCCCGGATTGGCGCTCGGCCGATACGGACCACGCCACGGCGAGCGGGTGAGGGGATACTGCCAAGATAAGCCGGCGCCGTCTGTTCTGTGGACCTTCACGTAGAGGCTGTTCGGGCTGCGAGGCAAGCGCTGCGGTCGCCGCAGGCCAGCATAGATGCTTGACGGTCCATGTCGGGCGGAGCGAGGCTGGCGGGCATGAAACACACCCTCGCCATCGCGGCCCTCGTCCTGGGTCTAGCCGCCTGCAAGCCTGCCGAAGAGGCGCCGCCGGCGAAGGCCGCCGCCGCGCCGGTCGCGCCCGCGCCCGTCCAGACCTTCCGGTTCGGCAACCATGTGCCTCCGGCGGTGATCACGGCGGTGACGGGGACGGACACGGCCTCGGCGATCCTGGCAGGCCACGTGACGGCGGAGGCCAACCACGCCTATTGCCTGGACATGACCGGCGGCGCCGACTCCTCGGAAGCCGTGACGCAGTGCGAGGCCGAGAACCGGGATCAGCCGGAGCAGCGGATGACGGCCGATTGCATCGCGCGCACCATTTCGGACGGCTCGGACGCGGTCTGGGTGCGGGACGAGCCGGCCGAGGGCGGCAAGGTCATGCCGGTATGGCGGGACAGGGCCTCGGGCGACATCCGCGACTATTCCGGCGCCGGAGGCGGCTATGTCCTGACGGCCGCCTTCCGCATCCTGTGCCCGAAGGCCTCGGCCGACATCGCGCCCGACCCGTTCTGAGGCTCAGGCCGCACGGGCCATTTCGTCGGGGCGCAGGGTCAGGACGCGGACGCCGGCCTTCGTCACGGCCACCGTGTGCTCGAACTGGGCCGAGAGCTTCCTGTCCGCCGTGACCACGGTCCAGCCGTCGTCTTCGGTCCGGACAGAGCGAACGCCCTGGTTCAGCATGGGCTCGATGGTGAAGACCATGCCTTCGCGCAGGATCATGCCCGAGCCCGCCTTGCCGAAATGCAGGATCTGGGGCTCCTCGTGCATCTCGCGGCCGATGCCGTGGCCGCAGTAGTCGCGCACGACCGAGTAGCCCGAGCGTTTGGCGTGCTGTTCGATGGCGTGGCCGATGTCGCCGAGGCGGGCGCCGGGGCGGACGGCGCGGATGCCCTTCCACAGGGCCTCGTAGGTGGTGCGGACCAGCTTCTTCGCGGCCGGAGCGACCTCGCCGACCAGATAGGTCTTGGAACTGTCGGCGATGAAGCCGTGCTTCTCCAGCGTGATGTCGAGGTTGACGATGTCGCCGGCCTTCAGGATTTCGCCGGCGGAGGGGACGCCGTGGCAGACGACCTCATTGATCGAGCAGTTCAGGACGAAGCCGTAGCCGTACTGGCCCTTGGACGCCGGGCGGGCCTCGAGCTCCTCGACGATGAAAGCCTCGACCCGGTCGTTGACCTCCAGCGTCGACAGGCCGGCCAGGTCCATGCCGTCCAGCCAGGTGAAGACCGAGGCCAGCAGGCGTCCGGCCTCGGCCATCAGTTCGATCTCTTCCGGGGTCTTGGTCATGCAGCGACCGGGGAAGTGTCGACACCCGCGGCCCTGAGCTCGCGCGCCATCAGCTCCTGGAAGGAGACACCCGGATTCAGCTCGCACAACATGCCCAATCTAATCCAGAAGGCGGCCTGGGCGTTGATCGAGCGGCACGAGGCCTTCGACGCGCGCCGCAGCTGTTCGTGTAGTTCGTCCTCGATATTGACGATGCCCATCGAGACATCCCTGAAAGTACGTTACGTATACGAATCATATATTCGACCATCTGCCAGCGCAAGTGCGGATGTCACGCCGGGAACCGCACGCGGCGAACGCGGGTTTTCCCACATGCCGGCCGAGCGTCGGGGGTCTCGGTTTGCTGAGCGCCCTGCAAGGCCCGCTCGCCCCGCCGTCCCCCTCCGGACGGCGGGGCTTTTCGTCTATGGGATCAGAAAGGATGTAGCGCCGATGGCGGACGGGTATCTGGTCTATGGCGCGGAGGGCTCGGGTTCGATCCCGGTCGAGGCGGCCCTGACGCTGATCGGCGCGCCCTACCGTGTCGAGGAGATCGTCACCTATGCGTCCGAGGAGGAGCGCCGGAAGATGGCGCCGCACAATCCGATGCGTCAGGTCCCGGTGCTGGTGACGCCCGAGGGAGAGACGATCACCGAGAGCGCGGCGATCCTGATCTGGCTGGCGGAGCGGCATCCGGACGCGAAACTGGCGCCCTCGCCGGGCGATCCGATGCGGGCGCGGTTCCTGAGGTGGATGTGCTTCATCCCGGCCTCGATCTATTCGATGTACTGGGTGCGGGATGTGCCCGCGCGGCTGGTCGGCGACGACAGGGCCGCGCAGGCCGAGATGGATCGGCGAACGTTGGCGCGCATTGCCGACTGCTGGGCGGTGATGGAGAGCCACATCGCGCCGGCGGGCGACTTTCTACTGGGCGATCAGGTATCGGTGCTCGATCTCTACATGGCGGTGGTCAGTCGCTGGCGGCCGCTGAGGCCCCGGTTTCACGAAGTCGCGCCGAGGCTGGGCGAGGTCGCCCGACGGGTCGACGCCCTGCCGGCGCTGGCCGCGTTTTGGTCGAAGCGGTTCCCCTTCGAGGGCGATTACGCCGACTGAGGCGGAACCCCGCGGCAAGGAACTCCGGGCGAGGGCGGCCGTTTTCAGACCCTTGATTTCAGGGTGCTGTTTGAATGTCCGACACCGTCGCCGATCCGACCTTCCATCCGCCGGAGGATGCGGTCGCCTTCTATGACGAATCCTTGCGTCTGCTGAAGGAGAGCGGGATTCCCTTCCTGTTGTCCGGCACCTATGCCGTGACAGCCTATACGGGGATCCGCAGGCCGACCAAGGATCTGGACGTGTTCTGCAAGCCCGGCGACTACCCGCGCATCCTCGCCTTCTTCCAGGCGCGAGGGTACCGGACGGACGTCGAGGACGAGCGCTGGATCGCCAAGGTCTGGAAGGACGACAAGCATTTCTTCGACGTGATCTTCGCCATGTCGAACGGGACGATCGCGGTGTCCGACAGCTGGTTCGGCCAGGATACCATCGAGGTCTATGGCCACGAGGTGACCATCACGCCGCCGACGGCCCTGATCCTGTCCAAGGTCTTCATCCAGGACCGCTATCGCTACGACGGCGCGGACGTAAACCACATCATCCTCAAGCAGGCCGGGGCGATCGACTGGAAATCGCTGCTGGATCAGATGGACCTGTACTGGGAGGTGCTCATGGCGCACCTGCTGAATTTCCGTTTCGCCTATCCGACCGAGCGGGACAACATCCCGGCCTGGCTGATGACCGAGCTGGCCCAGCGGCTGGAGGCCCAGGTCAACCTGCCGGCGCCGCGGGTGAAGGTCTGTCGCGGGCGGCTGTTCTCGGCACGGGACTATGTGTCCGACGTCGCCGAATGGGGCTTCGGCGACGTGGTCGGCAAGGGCCTGGAGGAGCGCCATGACCCCGTTCATTGACGCCTTCTGTTCCTACTCCGTCCGGGGTGGAATGCGATGACCGACGCTCAGCCCCAGACCCCTCAGCCCGGTCTCGACGCGGGTCCGAAGGCGAAGCTGCGCGTGGCCGCCGTCGGCGATCTGCATGTCGGGGAGGCGTCGGACAAGCCGTACCGCGAACTGTTCGAGCGGGTACACGAGGACGCCGACGTCCTGTGCCTGTGCGGGGACATGGTCAATTTCGGCAAGACCCGCGAGGTCGAGATCCTGATCGAGGACCTGAAGCTGTGCCAGATCCCCGTCGTCGGGGTCATGGGCAACCACGAGCACGAGTGTGGTCAGCCCGAGCATGTCATGGAAATGATGTGCGACGCCGGAGTGAAGATGATCTCGGCCGGGCGCAGCTACGAGATCGAAGGCGTCGGCTTCGCCGGCGGCAAGGGGTTCGTCGGCGGGTTCGGCCGCTACATGCTGAGTCCCTTCGGCGAGAGCTCGATCAAGACCTTCGTGCAGGAGGCGGTCGAGGACGCCAACCAGATCGAGACCTCCATCCGGTCGCTGAGGACCCAGCGATCGGTGGTGCTGCTGCACTATTCGCCAATCGTGGACACGGTGGTCGGAGAGCCGCCGGAGATTCACGCCTTCCTCGGCTCGTCGCGATTGGCCGAAACGATCGACCGCTACGAGAACGTCAAACTGGTGGTGCACGGCCATGCGCATCGCGGGGCGCCGAAGGGCGCCACCCATCGCGGGGTGCCGGTCTACAACGTCGCCCTGCCGGTGCTGCGGACGCTGGGCGACAGGCCTTACCGGGTGTTCGAGGTCTAGGCCGCCGCCTCGCTCGCCGGCTCGTCGTTCGCGTTCATGACGGCGTCGATGGCGGCGAAGAGGCTGGCGTGGGTCAGGGGCTTTGCGACATGGCCGTCCATGCCGGCCGCGAGGCAGCGAGCCGCGTCCTCGGGCATGGCGTCAGCGGTGACCGCCAGGATGGGGGTGCGGGAAAAATCGTCATCCAGGGCGCGGATCGCCTGGGTCGCGGCCAGACCGTCCATGCGCGGCATTCGCACGTCCATCAGTATGAGGTCGTAGTGGGCGGACGAGGCCATCTCGACCGCCTCCACGCCGTCGACCGCCTCGAAGATGTCGCAGCCCAGCGGGGCCAGCATCAGGCGGGCGACCTCACGGTTGGTCGGGTGGTCGTCGACGATCAGAATGCGGGCCGGACCCCCGACACCGGCCTCGACCAGGTCGGATACGCGGTCGGCGTCGTCTGTTTCGGCCAGGGGCAGAGGCAGGCGGACGACGAAGGTCGAACCGCTTGAGGACGTGCTCTCCAGAGCGATCTCGCCGCCCATGGCGCGGGTCAGGCGATGGGCGACGGCAAGGCCAAGGCCGGCGCCGACATGGGTGCGGCTGATGGTGTCGTCGGCCTGGACAAAGGCCTGGAACAGGGTGGGGACCAGATCGGGCGCGACCCCTGGGCCGGTGTCGGAGACGCGGAAGACCGTCAGGGCGCCCTCGCGCGCGACGCTGACCGCGACCTCGCCCTCGGTCGTGAATTTGACGGCGTTTGAGACCAACCGGTGGAGAATCTGGCGCAGACGACGGTGGTCGGCCCGCACCGGAGCCTCGGCGCCAGGCAGGACGCTTACGTGGATCGGCAGGGCCTTGGCCGCGGCGCAGTCGCCGCTGGCGGCCACGACCTGGGCCAGGAGACCGGCGGGGAGGATGGCGTCCGTGCCGACGACAGCGTCGCCGCGCGATACCTCCAGCACGTCTTCGACCAGGGTCAGCAGGGCTGCGCCGGACTTCTGGATCTCATCGACCTCACGGCGGGCCTCCTCGTCCAGACCGGGCCGGCGCGACAGGATCTCAGCATAGCCGACGACACCGTGCAGAGGGGTGCGCATCTCGTGGCTCATCAGGGCCAGGAAGCGGGACTTGGCCGCGTCGGCGGCCTCGGCCTGACGGCGGGCGATCTGGGCTGCGAGCGTTCGGGCTTCCAGCTTGTCCATCATGCGACGACGCTCGGAAACGATGGTCGAAACCGGCAAGGCCACGGCGATCAGGGCCAGAAGGAAGCCGTAGAAGACGTTCAACTGACGCACGATGGTCGGCACGTGGGCCAGTTCGGGATCGACGGCCAGACGTTGCAGGGTCACCGGACCGTGCCCGGTGATGGTCGCCACCCCGCCGACCAGGGTGACCAGCAGGACCGCGAGGGCAGACCCCGTGGTCGAGACGCGGAAGACCAGCAGCAGCAGGGCCGGGAAGATCAGATAGGTGATCGGCACGCTGGACTGACAGAAGACAACGAGGGCGACCGCCGTCAGCAGGCTGAACAGGGCGATGCTTTCCTTCGGCCCGGCGACGGCCTTGGTGTCGCTGAACCGGTGGCGGCGCGCCAGGAGGAGCAGCGGCGGGGTAACCGTGAGCAGGCCCAGGGCTTCCATCGCGAAATAGCGTTGGAAGGTGAATGCGTAGAGGTCCGCCGAATAGGTCTGCAGGACCGCCGCCACGGTGACGATGGTGACCGTGCAGAAGAGGACGGCCGGGGTGACGGCGGCGACCGCGAACATCACCAGACGTCTCGGACGACGCAGGTTCAGCGCGGCGCCGCAGAGCCTGCGCGCCAGGACGCCGGCGATCAGCACTTCGGCCAGGTTGAGTACGGCGTTGAGCCACAGGAAGGGCATGGGGTCGCCGCGCACGACGTTGGAGGCCAGGTTGATGACGAGACAAGCGGCCAGGACGGTGACGGCCTTACGACGGTGCAACTGCAGGAAGGCGGCCAGCAGGATGCCGTTGGCGGGCCACATCACGACCGCCCCGAACTGGCGCGCGCTCCACACGCCGATCAGCAGGCTGGCGCAGAAGAGGGCCACATAGGCCCAGCCCGCCGGTCCCGCCTCGCGTCCATCTTCGTGGCGGAAGATCCGCCAGCGACCCTGCATCAGAATGGTCCCCTGCCGCACGAATTGGTCATGCCACAACAAGGGTTAACGCACGGTAGTATGGCTATCCGTAGTTCCCCTTATCCGAGGGTATCGAAGGTGGCCGGCGTGGGGTCGCCTCCAGGGTCATGGCCCGGGCCAGCCCCGAGTCTCCTCCCCGATTGCCGACAGAGGGCCGCACGACGCAGATCGGAAAAGGTTGCGCGGCGCCGGAGGGAATCGGGCGGTGCGTGGAGGGGCGGCCACAGTGAGGCTTAAGCGCGACTGTGGATGGTAGACAGGTCCAAAAGGTTAAGATAACGCTGATTACGCGGCTCGTAGGGCTCGTTTCAGGTTCGCCTGAGAGGGGAAAAACGAGGTCTCGCAAGGACTTAAGGGGAGCTGACCATGGATCCGATTACTTCGATCGCGGCGGCCATGCTGATCTCGGGCGCTGCCGCCCCGGACGGCCATGGTTGTCCTGAAGCGCCACACTACGGCGACGTCCCGTGCTCGTGCACGCGCGTCGTTGATTTCTACGGCCCGTGGACCGGCGGCGGCCACGGCTGGCCGGGACCGGGGGGCTGGGGCCCGCCGATCAACAACCCGGGAGCCCCGATTCACGTGGCGTCGCCCGGCGTTCGCGTGATCGGTCGCCCGATCAACGTCGCCGCTCCGGCGATCTACATCGACGGACCTCCGGTCTATGTCGATGCGCCGCCGATCCGCATCGCGCCGGCCCAAATCTACGTCCAGCGTCCGGACGTGGTCGTCCGTCCGTCGGAAATCCTGGTCGAGCCGCCGGAAGTCCACTTCGCGGACTGCCCCGACGGCACGACCTGCGAGCCCGTCGGCGGTCACTGAGACCCAAACCGATTGAATGCCGAGGGCCGCTTCCGAGAGGAAGCGGCCCTTTCGTTTGAGGACGTGCTGGTGGCCCTGTTTGCTCGACCGTCTCGAAACTACCGAGGTATGACCGCGAACTCGGGCGGAACAGCCGTCAGGACGTCGAGACAACCTCCGCCGGTAACGAAGCAATAGTGGCTGGCAGGGCCAAAAATTTCGGACCATAGCCTTGCCGCAGCGCTGTCGGAGAACAGAGACCCCTCGACGCGATAAGCGAAATGATGCGGAACCAACCCACGGTCGACGCCCGGAGCGGTCTCGATGCTCAGCGTCATCTCGTCGAGCATTCTAGAGACGCCCACCAAGGCGAAACGCACACGGAGGGCGCGCCGGCTGTCTTGCGGAATGACGAAATCAGCGGTCCCGGCCAGCCAGTCGAAGCCGATCAGATCGCTGTTAACGCAATCGAACTCAACTCCAGCATCGATGGGGAAATAGGTCGCCACTGCGATGTCTCTATGAGTCACCGACCAGGGGTCGGCCAGCCTCTGCTCAAACGGATCTTGCGGCCCGTCTATGGCGAGTAACCGCGCCGGTTGAGAGCGCGGCTCGGAAGAAGCCTAGCCCTCGAGCAGGTCGTCGGCGGCGTCTTTGGACACGACCTCGTCGGGTTGTTCCGCCGCGACGGTCGGGCGGGTCGTCGTCGCGCCCGCGCTCGGTTCAACGGTCGGACGGGCAGCGGCGGCCGCCGTCGGGGCGGCGCAGTAGTCGCGGGTCTCGCGCGCCAGGGCCAGGTAGCCGCCGTCGAGGGCGGCCTTGACCGCGGCGTCGCAGTCGTCGTCGCCGATCAGGCGGGTGACCTCCCGGCGAACGGCCAGATAGGCCGTCTGCTTGTCGCGCAGGGTGCGGGCGGCGCGACGGTCGTCGGGCAGGCACAGCGACATCCAGCCGGCGTCGGCGCAGCGGCTGACCAACTGGCTTTCGCGCTCCGTCAGGACGCCGGCGTCGATCGGCTGGATCGGTCCGGGATCGACGGCTGCAGCCGTCGTCGTGGCGGCGGCGAGCCGCGCGGGCGACGAGACCGGCGGACCCGCCGGGGGCGAGACGGGCGGCTCGGCGACCGTCATCTCGGGCGCCGGCGCGAGCGTGTCGGGCGACGGCGCCTCGGTCGAGGACGCATTGGGGCCCAGCACCACTGCGGGGGCGTCGGCGACGATGTTGGAGCCTGGAACCGGCACGATCATGATGTCCGGCACGGCGTAGCGGCAGACATAGCGGCCGTTCTCGACGGCGCAGCCCTGAATCGTGGCCTGGATAGCCTGGGCCTCCACCGCGGCGGGGCTGGCGAGCAGGGCGAACATCAGTCCGATCATGAGGGGCCTCCTGCCGCAGGACCGGAGACGGGGGACTCCGGGCGGTCGGTCAAAGTGGACATTAACTCTTTTGGTCGTGCCGGGCCTAGTGAAATCTCAGGCTTCGGCGACCGGCGGTTCGCCGGAAACAGCCGGCTCATCGACCAGATGGGCCTGGTGGCGCGTCTGACGGCGTTCCACCGCATAGCTGACGAGCCACAGGGCCATCGCCCAGGCAGCGCCGACGCACCATCCGGCCATGACGTCAGAAGCCCAGTGCGCGCCCAGATAGATGCGGGTCAGACCGACGATCAGGGCGAAGGTCATGCCGACACCGAGCACCCAGGCCTTCACGCGCTTCCTTGGAAAGGCCCGCGTGAGCATCACGGCGACCGTCAGGTAGAAGACCGTCGAGAGCAAGGCATGGCCGGAGGGGAAGCTGGCGTTCAGCGTCTCGACCGCCTGATAGACCGCCGGCGGGCGTTGGCGTTCGAAGAGGGCCTTCAGCCCCTCGCTGAGGCCCACGCCACCGGCCAGGCCGACGATCAGCAGAAGCGCCGAGAGTCGTTTGCGAAGGATGAGCAGAAAGACGAGCGCCACGATGGCGAAAAGAGTCAGCACCGATATGCCGCCCAGAGAGGTCAGATCGGCCGCGGCCTCATGCAGCCACCACGGACCGCGCGGCTGGCCGGCGACCGGCTGCATCCAGTGGAGCACCATCTGGTCGAAGGCCTGGCCGTCGGCCTCGGTCATGTCGTCGGCTATCTCGACGAAGGTCATGATCCCCAGGGTGACGATGGCCAGGGCGCCCAGGGCGGCGAATTCGGCGCGCGCGACGGTCAGGGCGCGGCGAAGGAACGGGACGAGTTCGGAAGTCTGCACCCGCCGCAAACGGCCAAGCTGGCAGGCCGTTCCCGATCACGGCTTCGTGAATCCTGTCACAGACGACCGTCGTACGGCCGTCGCGGCTTTTGCACAGGCTCATCCCCCGACGACACGTGATTCGACACGAATTCCGACGTCAAGCCCGTTGACCATTGGTTAGGCATCTGCGCCCCATATGTTGGTTCGGGGCGCGCTTCGGCCACTAGATGCAGTGGTTGGGGCGCAGGCGGCTCAACTTTGATTTTTGTTCAGGGCGATGACGATTATGGCTGGCGGCGAAGCGTTGAAGACTGTGGAATTCGAGGCCGTTGAGGCTGCGCCCGCCCATGAGAAGCCCCATCTGACTGTGGTGCGCAGCCTTGAACTCGACCGGTCGCGCGACGACCTTCTGACCGACTTCGGCAAGAAGACGCTGGAGGATCGCTACCTTCTGGCCGGCGAAAGCTACCAGGACATGTTCGCGCGCGTCTCGACGGCCTATGCCGACGACGCCGACCATGCCCAGCGCGTCTACGACTACATGTCGAAGCTCTGGTTCATGCCCTCGACGCCGGTGCTGTCGAACGGCGGCGCGAACCGCGGCCTGCCCATCTCCTGCTTCCTGAACTCGGTGCAGGACTCGCTCGACGGCATCCAGCGCGTCTGGAACGAGAACGTGTCCCTGGCCTCGAACGGCGGCGGCATCGGCACCTACTGGGGCGGAGTCCGCTCCATCGGCGAGAAGGTGAAGGGCGCGGGCCAGACTTCGGGCATCATTCCCTTCATCCGCGTGATGGACTCTCTGACTCTAGCGATCTCTCAGGGGTCGCTGCGTCGCGGATCGGCGGCGGTCTACCTCGACGTGCACCACCCGGAGATCGAGGAGTTCCTGGAGATCCGGAAGCCCTCGGGCGACTTCAACAGGAAGTCCCTGAACCTGCACCACGGGCTGAACATCACCGACGAGTTCATGGAGGCGGTGAAGAGCGGTTCCCTGTTCGCCCTGCGCTCGCCCAAGAACAACGAGGTGATGCGCCAGGTCGACGCCCGCTCGCTGTGGCAGAAGATTCTCGAGATCCGCCTGCAGACCGGCGAGCCCTATCTGATCTTCTCCGACACGGTGAACCGCCAGATGCCGAAGCACCAGCAGGAGCTGGGGCTGAAGGTGAAGCAGTCGAACCTGTGCTCGGAAATCATGCTGCACACGGGCCCCGACCACCTGGGCATCGATCGCACCGCCGTCTGCTGCCTGTCGTCGGTCAACGCCGAGAAATTCCTGGAGTGGCGCGAGGAGCCCCGCTTCATCGAGGACGTGATGCGCTTCCTGGACAACGTCCTGGAGGACTTCATCACCCGCGCCCCGCCGGAAATGGCCGCCGCCGTCTATTCGGCCAAGCGCGAGCGCTCGGTGGGCCTGGGCCTGATGGGCTTCCACTCCTTCCTGCAGTCGCAGGGCGTGGCGTTTGAATCCGCCATGGCCAAGTCGTGGAACATGCGGCTGTTCAAACACCTGCGTCGCGAGGCCGACAAGGCCAGCGTCAAGCTGGCCGAGGAGAAGGGGCCCTGCGCCGACGCCGAGGAGCGTGGCGTGATGGAGCGGTTCTCGCACAAGCTGGCCATCGCCCCGACAGCCTCGATTTCGATCATCTGCGGCGGGACGTCGGCGGGCATCGAGCCGATCCCGGCGAACATCTACACCCACAAGACCCTGTCGGGCTCCTTCGCGGTCAAGAACCCGTATCTGGAGCAACTGCTGGAAGGCTACGGCGCCAACACCGACGCGGTGTGGAGCTCGATCCTGGAGCACGAGGGCTCGGTCCAGCACCTGACCATGCTAAACGACGACGAGAAGGGGATCTTCAAGACCGCCTTCGAACTGGACCAGCGCTGGGTCGTGGAACTGTCGGCCGACCGCTCCCCGGAAATCTGCCAGGCCCAGTCAATCAACCTGTTCATCCCGGGCGACGTCAACAAGTGGGATCTGCACATGCTGCACTGGAAGGCGTGGGAGACCGGCGTGAAGTCGCTCTACTACCTGCGTTCCAAATCGGTGCAGCGCGCGGCCTTCGCCGGCGCCGAGGACAAGGAAGCGGTCGAGCCCGATCCGAACCAGCCGGACCTCTTCTCGGCCGCCCCCACCGACTACGACGAGTGCCTAGCCTGTCAGTAGGGGGCCGGGGGCTTCAGAACCAGCAATCTGACGAGCGGCTTCTGCAAAGGCGCCGCTCGTTTCGTGTCGGCGCCCCTTAACCCTCCTGAACACCCCTGATCGGGGAACCTGGGCCGTGAAAGTCGCGTTGGGCGCTCATGTCGGGGAGATGTCGCAAAATCGCGGTTGGACTCCTTTCGATTCCGGTGCAGGGTGACAGCTGTTAACGGACTGTGAGGGGACCGTTGATCTTTCTGAGACCTCTTGTCCTGGGCGTAGTGGCGCTGGCGGCGATGGCCGTTCCGGCGAGCGCGCAGACGTGGGTCAATCAGAACTGGTCCGAGAGCCAGCAGCAGAGCTCCGCCAGCATCACCGCCCAGCTGAATCGCCAGGCCAGTTTCAACGCCGCGGCCGGGCGCGAATTCGGGCCCGCGGTGGAGTTCGCCTCCGACTACGAGCCGATCGCGGCCCAGAACGCCTTCGCCGCCACCACCACGCGCGACATCTGGCATGAGGGCGACGGCTATTCGGACCGTCTGCGTCTTCGGACGCGCGGGGAACTGCGTCGGGCCGACGGCTCGCCGGTTCCGCCGACGCCCATGGACGCGGCCATGTTCGATCCCGACGGCTACGAGTTCAGCTACACGCGCGGCTGGGCCGCGGCGCGCGGCTATACCGAGAACGGCCTCGAAGTGACCCTGACGCCCCACGTCGGCATCGGCGCGGGGGACCGGGGCGGGACCGCCGAGGCGGGCGCCACCCTGCGCATCGGATCGGCCGCCGACCGTATCCTGCCGGAAGGCTCCGCCGCCTTCGGCGAGCGGGCGCGGTGGTACATCTATGCGGCCGGGTCGGGCACGGCGGTCGGATACAATTTCGCCCGCACTCGCGATGGCGAATACCAGCGGTCCGGCTACAGCCGCGACAGCGGCGCCTTCCTGGGCGACGCCTCGGTCGGCGTGGCGATCCGCAAGGGCGACATGCAGGGCTCGTTCGGCCTCGTCTATCGCGAGATCGAGGCGGAAGGCATCTGGGGCGGTCGCGGCGTCGACAACGACGTAAGCGAGGGGCTGGTGGCGTTCCAGCTGTCGATCAAGCCGGAGTGGTAGGTCGTAGGGCCTAGGTCTCAGGGAAGTTGAGGCTGGCTTCTCCAGGCCTTAAGCCCTGCTCGCTAAGCCCTCCGCTAAATCCAGCCCCGCCGCTTGAAATAGATCAGGGGCGCGATGGCCGAGATGATCATCAGGCCGAGCGCCATCGGGTAGCCTTCGACCCAGCGCAGCTCGGGCATGTGCTCAAAATTCATGCCGTAGATGGCGCCGATCAGGGTCGGGGGCATCAGCACCGCCGTGAAGATCGAAAACATCTTGAAGATCGACGACTGCTGGATGTTGATCAGGCCCAAGGCGGCCGAAAGCTGGAAATTGATGCCTGCTGCGACCGCCTGATTGTGGGCGATCAGGCTGGCGGCGTCGCGGCTGAGCGAGCGGAGATGTTCGCGCGGCTCTTCCTTGTGCTCGAACCAGTCGTCGACGCCCACGAAGGAGAAAACGCGCGACAGGCCGGCCAGGCTCTGTTCGATGCGGGCGTTGGCGATATGCGCGCGGCCCAGTTTGGTGATCAGGTGCTGGAATCCGACGGGCTTGCCCTCGGAGAAGACATGGACGCCGAAGCCCTCGACCTTGCCGGCCAGACCGGACAAGACGTCCGAGGCGCGATCAATGATCGCCTCCATCAGGTTCAGGAACATGTCCGCCCCGGTCTGACAGAGGGCGGGTTCGCGCTCGAGCTTGTCCATGAACATGGTGAAGGGGCGGGGGTCGAAATACCGGATCGTGACCATGGGACCCGAGGTCAGGACGAAGGTCACCGGATCGATGCCCGGCAGGTCGTCCTCGCCCCGATGCAGGATGTCGGCGGTGACGTAGGAGGCGCCGTTCTCGCGATAGAGGCGGCTGGAGGCCTCCAGTTCGCTCATCTCGGCGCGGGTGGGGATGGAGATGCCCAGCGCCTTCTCGACTGCGGCGTCCTCGCCGTGGCTGGGGTCGATAAGGTCGATCCAGAGCGTGTCGGGCGGCATGTCCCAGCCGCCGATGACGTCGATCTCGACGGCCTCGCAGGCGGCGCAGCCCGAACGATAGAGGCGGATCATTCGGGACGGCTCGTGAAGGGGCGCGCGGGCCTAGTTCTGGGCGGTGTTGGTCGCGTTCGCCGCCACCTGGCGACCGGCGTCGTAGGCGTCGCGCGCGCCCTGATAGATGAAGCCGTAGGTCGGATAGACGGTGGTGCCGAGGTCGTGGATCGGATTGTACCAGACCTTCACCTGCGACCAGTCGTTGGCGCCCGAGACGTCGACGACGGTGACGTTCTCTTCCACCCGGCCGCGGCTGCCGCCCCAGTTGGCGTGGGTCACGCGGATCACCCGGTCGGTCAGGATGTCGGAGACGACGGCGACATGGCCCCGGCTCATTCGGCCTTCCGGGCGGAAGACCAGAACCGAGCCGGTCTCAGGCGCGCGGCCGGTGCGGAAACGGTCCACGGCCTGGTTCCACCAGGTCCAGGCGTCGCCGAAGATGTTGATGCCCGAGAACATGCGGGCGAACGTGACGCACTGCCAATACGGATCCTCGGCCTTGGCGGGGGCGGGCGACAGGGCGAAAAAGCCCAGGCAAGCGGCAACCAGCGCGGCGGTGATCCGTTTCGTCATGCTCGATATGTTTCCGACTGTTACGCCCGCACTCTTCCTAGACGATAGTGAACGCGGGGTAAAAGCCTCTTATCAGGCGAGCTGTGGATCGCCCGAGCCCGCTTTCGCGCGGATGGCTCGACGGTGTGCGATGCCGCGCAATGCCCGCCGCGCGGGGAATTCCACCAGGTGGTACGAGACCGCCGCGACGACCGGCAGCGTCAGGACGACGGCCAGCCACACGAAAAGTTGAAGCTTGTCGCCGCCGCCGGTGATCTTCGACGCCGCATTCACGGCCAGCAGCTTCCAAGGCACCACGACCATATAGACCGAGTAGCTGATCTCCCCGAGATAGACGGCGGGCTTGGACGCCAGCCATCCGGCGCGTTCGTTCGGCAGGGCGGCGAGGCTGAGGATCAGGGCGCCGCACAGGGGCACGATCACCGCGTCGGGCGCCGACAGGGAGGCCGCGACGGCGATGGTCACGGCGATGCCCGCCGACAGAAGGGCAGGTTGCGGCACTTTGATCTTGCGGTGCATCAGGTAGAGGGCGCAGCCCAGCGCAAAGCAAGGGACGATGCGCAGCGCGCCCCACAGGATCGTCGCCTTGGTCAACTCGAACCCGGCCAGCAGCGGGAAGACGATGTAGAGGCCCACGAGGAGAGCCACGGCCCCGATGACGGCGGCGATCGGCCGCTCGCGCAGCTTCCAGGCGACGAAGGCGAAGACGGGGAAGCTCAGATAGGCGAACCACTCCGCCGAGATCGACCAGGACGGATGGTTCCAGCCGGCCACGGGCGCGAAGCCCCAGGCGTGGACCATCAGGATGTTGGCGGGCAGGGCGGACCAGCTGAGGATATTGCTGTTGACGTTCATCCCGGCGGCGAGCGCGCCGAATGCCAGGAGGCCGATGCCGACCAGGGTGGCGATATGCAGCGGATAGACCCGCGCGATCCGCGCCCACAGGAAGGAGCCATAGCTGAACCGCTTCTCGCCGTGCGCCGCCAGATAGACGTGGCACAGGATGAAGCCCGACAGGACGAAGAAGAGCTCGACCCCCAGATACCCCTTGGCCACCAGGTTCGGCATCCAGTTGACGTCGAGGTCGGGCCAGAAGGCGAACAGGGCCACCCAGATGGCGGCGCCGAAGCGAAGCGCGGTGAGAGGACGCAGGTCCTGCGGCGTTTCAAGCTGGGTCATACGCCCCATATGCAGCCGACGCGGTTCCAGAACAGTTAAGTGAGCCTATGAAAGATTCCGACGTGACCCCACCCGCCCTGACCTTCGACGCCATCGCCGCCTCGGCCGCCGCCGCTGCGGGCCTGACCGAGGCGCAGGGCCAGGTCGCCCTGACCGGAGCGCTGGGCCTGCTGGATCGGCATGCGGGGCGCGAGCCGCTGGCTGCCCTTTACGCCGCCCTGCCGGGCGCCGAGACCGCGGCGCGGTCCAAGGCGGCCGAGCGGCCAAAGCGCGGCCTGTTCGGCGGACTTATGGCCTCGGCCGGCGGGGTGTCGGGCAAGGCGGTGGCGGAAGCTATGGGGCTGCTGGAGCAGTTCAAGGCCGAGGGCGTGGGCAAGGACGACCTCAAGCGGCTGCTGCCAGCCGCGCGCGAACGGGTCCGCGCGGCGACGGGGCGCGACCTGCTGGGCGAGGCTGTGAAGAGCGTGCCGGGCGTGGGGCCGCTGCTCGGCGATGGGTAGTCGCGACGTCTCTGGGTGGAAGCAGACGTGAAAACGGCTCCGCCTTCACCAGCGGAGCCGTTCGCGAGTCAGGCTTGGGACAGTTAGGCGACGGGGCGACGACGCTGGACGTACAGCGCAGCGCCGCCTGCGAGGACCGTGCCAAACAGGATCAATGCCCATTCGCTCATCGTCGGCACGGGGGCGGTGACCGTCAGTGTCGGGTTTGCTCCGGCCGTCAGCGGCTTCGGAGATGCTCCATCGGCGCCCGCATAGCTCAAAGTCGACGGGGACAGCGGGTAAATGCCGGCGTTGTTAGGCCTGAAGCTGAAGTTCAGGACGCAGGTGGCGCCAGCGTTCACGGCGAGATTCGACAGCGTCACGGTCGAGCTGCCGCCGTTGCTGTTGATGGTGCCTGTACAGCCGGATCCCCCCGTGTAGTTCCAGTTTCCCGCCGGGAAGGTGTAGTTGAACGTGCCGGCCGAGAGCGCCGTGACAGTCGCATTGGGGACCGACAGGGTGACGGTCGTGCTGCTGCCGAGCGCGATTTGGTTCGGATTGTATGACCCGGTGAAAGACACCTGGGCGCTCGCCGTACCCGCGAAAGCCAAGCTGCCGAAGATGACCGCGCCGAGCAGCGCGGGGCGGAACTGGTTAAACATTAAGCCCCCATCGGATACTGGCGCCCAAAATCGCTCAGCGCCCCGCCAAGAGCGGGTCGAATGGCAATTAGTCAAGCCTAACAGAGGTTTGTGGCCCCCTCGTCAGGTATAGTCAGGACTTGTGGAGAGCCGCGAGGTTGCCACGACGGTCCATTCTCGGTCTGCACAAACTTGTCAGGGGCCAACTCCACCGTGCAGCGAGCGCCCACCGGCCGATCTGACCCATCGTGGCCGTCTCTGCAGTTGACTCTGCCATGGACCAGATCAAGTGCCAGCTGGGTCGGGAGCCGATGCCAGCGCCTGTGCTCTTAGGGCTGAGGCTGGCTTTCCAGGAAAGCGACCGAGGCCGCGCAGCCGTTCAGGGTCTGGGAGCCCCGTTCGACGCGGGCGGTCAGGGGATAGACCCGGTCGCTCATCCCGTCGGAACACTCCGTCGCGATCAGGGTGACGACGAGGGCCGTGCCGTTCGAGGTCGTCGCATAGACGGCCGTGGTGCCCTGGATCGTCGGCCCGGGGTTGGGGGCGCTGACGCCGGGATCGTCAGGCGCCGAATAGATCAGGGTCTGGGGCGTGATGTCGACGGCCCAGAAGGGCTCGGTGCCGATGGCGCGCACGGGCTGGGTCAGGTCGACGCCGGCGAGAACCGGGGGCGGGGCGGGTGGGGCCGTGTTGTCGGCGGGCGGCGCCTCGGGGGCGTTGTTACAGGCCGCGAGCGCGAGGCCGGCGAGAAGGATCAGGGTCAGGCGCATCGACAGGCTCCACGAACGGGCATTTCGCCGACCATGCAGGCCGGCGGGTCGGGCTTCAATACAGGAGGTCGTCGTCCCGCTCCGACTCGCGGCCGGGATCCATGGAGTTGTCGACCCGCTCGTCCCAGCCTTCCCGATGCGACTTGAAGGCCAGGGCCATCAGACCCCAGGTCAGTCCGACCGTGCCCGAGACGCCCAGCGCCATGGCGATCCAGCCGTGCAGCGGCAGGTCTCCGCCGCCGATGGCGACCCAGAACAGACCCAGCCCCCAGGTCGCCGCCGCCGACAGGACGAGGGCGATCAGAAGGTACAGACCAAAGCGCAGCAGACGGGCGACCATGCCGATCCCTTTAGCACGGTTCTTCACCCGTTCGCGGCGACGGGCTAGACGAAATCCATGCCTGAACTTCCCGAGGTCGAGACGGTCCGACGCGGCCTGGAGCCGGTGCTGGTCGGGGCGCGGCTGACCCGCGTGCGACAGAACCGTCCGGACCTGCGCTTTCCCTTCCCCGAGCGGTTCGTGGAGCGACTGGAGGGCGCGACCGTCGAAGGCATCGACCGGCGGGCCAAATATATGCTGGCGGCCCTGTCGACCGGCGAGACCTGGGTGACCCATCTGGGCATGACCGGCCGGTTCACCGTCGACGGCGAACAGCTGGGCGAGTTCGAGGAGCCGGCGCCCATCGCGGGCAAGCACGAACATATGAGCTTCTGCGCCGTGCGCGGCGGGAAGGCCACGCGAGTCGGATTCGCCGACGCCCGCCGGTTCGGCTTCATGGGGCTGATCCCGACCGATGCGGTCGAGAGCCATCCGTGGTTTGTGGGCATGGGGCCGGAACCGCTGGGCAACGGCTTCTCCGCCGCCCATCTGGCCGAGGCCTTCGATGGCAAGAAGCAGAACATCAAGGTGTCGCTGCTGGATCAGCGGATCGTGGCCGGGCTGGGCAATATCTATGTGTGCGAGGCGCTGTACCGGGCGCGCATCTCGCCCCTGGTCGCGGCGGGCAAGCTGACCCGGCCCCGGCTGGAGGCTCTAACGGGCGTCATCCGCGACGTGCTCAACGACGCCATCGCGGCGGGCGGTTCGACCCTGAAGGATTTCGCCAACGCCGAGGGTGGTCAGGGCTATTTCCAGCACCGGTTCGACGTCTACAGCCGCGAGGGCCAGCCGTGCCTCGGCGACGGCTGTACGGGCGTGGTGAGGCGCATCGTCCAGGGCGGGCGCTCGACCTTCTACTGTCCGAGCTGTCAGAGGAAGTAGGGCTTAGGGCTTAGGGTTTAAGCGACTCGACCGAGCGACGCCCCCGACTAAACTTCTGCACGATCCCTAAGCCCTACTTACCAAGCCCTAAGACCCATGACCCACCGCATCATCCTGTTTCGCGGCATGAACACCGGCGGCGTCCGCGCGCCGGTCGGCGAGCAACGGGCCATGGCCGAGGCGATGGGTCTGGGTAATCCGCGCACGCTTCAGGCCAGCGGCAATCTGGTGGTCGAGAGCGACATGCCGACGGACGAACTGGAGGCGGCGATCGAGGCGGAGATGGACAAGACTTTCGGCGTGAGGATCGCCGCCATGGCCCGCACGCAGGAGCAATGGTCGAAACTGATCGCCGCCAACCCCTTCCCGACCGAAGCCGCCGACCACCCGTCGAAGGTCGTGGCCATGGTGATGAAGGACGGGATCAAGGCCGGGGCGCTGGAGGCCGTCCAGGGCCTGTGTCGCGACGGCGAGGCGGTCGAGGCGATCGACGGCGTTCTCTATTTCTGGTTCCCGCGCGGCCAGGGCGACAGCGAGATCTTCAAGAAAGCCACGCCGAAGATCCTCGGCATGGGCACTGGTCGGAACTGGAACACGGTGCTGAAGATCGGCGAAATGGTCGGCGTCTGAAATATCGGACGTGATGTAAAAAATAATGGACATGATGTCCGTATCATGCGACATGGTCTTCGCCGCCTGTCGCGGCGGGAGGCCGTCATGTCTTTTCGCGAGAAACATCTCTGGATCAGCATCTTTTCGGCGGTTGTCGTCTGGGGAGTCTATTTCCGGGAGCTGATCGACCGGGTGCTGAAGGGCGGGCTGCATGACGAGAAATTCGTCGGCGCCATGGGGATCGCCTTCGCCGGCGCCGTCTTCGTCGTCGCCGTGATCGAGGTGGCCCTGACCCTGATCGCGACCCTGACCACCCCCAAGGCCGAGCGAAACACGCGCGACGAACGCGAGATCCACGCCTCGCTGAAGGCCAGCCACGTCGCCCTGATGGTGCTGATCGCGCTTCTGTTCTGTGTTTGCGCAGGGGCCTATTTCGCCGGCCTGCTGGACGACAATCTCGTGGGCGGCACGCTGGCCTTCTCGGTCACCGGAGAGATGATGGTGCTTCTGGCCAATGTGCTGCTGGCCTGTCTGATCCTCACCGAGATGGTGCGCGCCGGGGTCACCTTGATGCTGCTGAGGGCGCTCCGTTGACTAAGGGGCCGCCGCCGATCCGGAACCGCATCCGCGAGCTGCGCTTCCACGCCGGAGAGATGACCCAGGCCGATCTGGCGACGCGGATCGGCATGACGCGCCAGACCATCGTCGCCATGGAGCAGGGCAAATACTCGCCCAGCCTCGAGGCAGCCTTCCGCATCGCCGCCGTCTTCGACGTGCCGATTACCGAGGTGTTCCAGTGGGAGGGCTGACCGCCGGTCAGTGACTGCCGCAGGCGCCGAAATTGGCCAGGTAGCCGGCGTAGTCGGGCCAGCGGAATCCCATCGGCGCGCGCCGCTCCTCCAGCCGCTCCGGGTCCTCGGTCGGGAAGGGGCGCATGAAGCCATCCACGCACTGCATCTGGGTGCCCCACCTTTGCGGCCGGCCCTCGGCGACGGCGACCCGGTCCCACATCATGGCGTAGAAGGATTTGCTGGCCTCGCCCCGGTTCGCCATCGCCTCGATGGCCGGCAGGAAGCGTTTCTGCAGCGCGGTGTCGGCGTGCTGGACGATCAGGAAGGCGCTCGTCGCCGCCTCCTCGCCATAGACGGCGATCGAGAACCAGCCCTCGGCCGGGACCATGGTCAGCAGGGCCTCGACATTCTCATCGCTCAGCCGATCGATCTCGGCGTCGACCAGCGCCCGGGCCTCACGCCGTTCCGCCTCGGGCAGGCCCGACAGATCGATCTCATGGCTGGCGATCGACATCGGCCGCTGGTCCCGCACCAGCAGCGCCTCAAGCCTTTGCCGGTCAGTGGCGTCCGCGCCCAGCCCGTCATAGGCGCGGCGGCTTTCGGCCACCGCCCTGTCGAAGGCCGCCAGTCGGGCCCGCGCCTCAGGGCTCAGATCGCCGGTCATCAAGAGAGCGGTCAGGATCCAGATCGACATGGCGTTCTCCCGAAGATTGTGGCCACCCTAACCGCACGGCCGTCGTCGGCAATCCGGGTTTCGTCCGTCAGAGCAGACCGGTATGCAGGCGGTGCATAAGAGGAACAACGCCATGGCCGACACCTATTCCAACATCCTGATCGACCGGCACGCCGACGGGTATGCCCTGGTGACCCTCAACCGGCCCGAGGCGCTGAACGCCCTGAACTCGGCCCTGTTCGAGGATCTCGCCGACTTCCTCGACGCCGTCGAGCATGACGACGCGGTGCGCTGCCTGATCCTGACCGGGTCGGGAGAGAAGGCCTTCGCCGCCGGCGCCGACATCAAGGAGATGTCGGACCAGTCCTATGCCCAGATGTACACGAGCAACTATTTCGCCCTCGGCCACGACCGGATCACCCGGTTCCGCAAACCCATCATCGCGGCGGTCAACGGCTTCGCGCTCGGCGGCGGCTGCGAGCTGGCCATGCTGTGCGACTTCATCGTCGCCTCGGACAAGGCCAAGTTCGGCCAGCCGGAGATCAACCTGGGCGTCGCCCCCGGCATCGGCGGCTCCCAGCGCCTGACGCGCCTGGTCGGCAAGTCCAAGGCCATGGACATGTGCCTCACCGGCCGGATGATGGATGCGGCCGAGGCTTTGGCGTCGGGGCTGGCGTCGCGGGTCGTGCCGCACGAGACCCTGCTGGACGAGGTCAGGACGATCGCCGCCAAGATCGCCTCCCAGAGCCCGCTGGCCGTCATGGCCAACAAGGAGATGGTCAACGCCGCCCTGGAGACGACCTTGACGCAAGGAGTTCAGTTCGAACGCCGCCTGTTCCACTCCCTGTTCGCATTCGAGGATCAGAAGGAGGGGATGGCCGCCTTCGTCGAGAAGCGGAAGCCGGAGTTCAAGGGACGCTGAGACTCCGCTTGCTCCAGCAGGACCATTCCGCTATAGCCGCCCGCTCTTGAAGATTTCCACGCCGTGGGCAGGGTGTCCGCGGCGTTTCCGTTGATAGGTTTGACGATGGCCAACAATCCCGGCGCGAAGAAAGCGATCCGCAAGATCGCCGCGCGCACCGAAGTGAACAAGTCGCGCCGCACCCGCGTCCGCACCTTCCTGCGCAAGTTCCAGGAGGCCGTCGCCGGTGGCGACGCCGCCGCCGCCAAGGGCGCTTTTGTGGAGGCCCAGTCGGAGCTGATGCGCGCCGTGACCAAGGGCGTGGTTCACAAGAACACCGGCTCGCGCAAAGTCTCGCGCCTGCACGCGCAGCTGAAGAAAATGTCCGCCGCCTGACACAGGATTCTTGGCTGCGGCCAAGCCTGAAAAAGGTTGCGCCACGGATCGGAATTTTTCGAACCGTCGTACTAAAGTTATAGGATTTCAACGGCGTGGGTGCGACAGCTCCCGCGCCGTTTTGCTGTCTGCCGCTAACTGAGCTGGCGACTGTCACGCTTCGCCGGATAGGCGAAACCGAGATTTTCCCAAGCGGGATTTGGCTTTAGCGGAGTCAAACAATTTAACTGCAATTCGGCTCGCGAATCAGCGTTGACCCATGACGTTCGGGGCGTAAGTTTTGGCCTCTAACGCACTTCCATCCCCACACGGATGAAGACGGAGCGGGGACGGATCCCTGCGCCGGCGGGAGACGTCTGTCCGCGAGGCCGCACCCATTTCTGAAGCACCCGCTTCAGGGATCAGGAGAATGCGTCCCTGAACAGGCCGACCCGGCGTCTGGCCGGAACGAGAAGGGTTCCGGTTGGCAGTGACCTTTTTATGGCGGGTGAACGGACG